>CAZGNL010000033.1:0-37733 GCA_964527475.1 uncultured Syntrophaceae bacterium | reverse complement strand
GCGCGGATCATACCACCGTTCTAACGCGCAAAAAAACTCGCCCGTCAGAGCTGAGCTCAATGGAAGTAAACGTTCACCGCTATGGCGATAAGGGTCTGACATTACGAGACTTAACCCGCAAGACCAGACAGCCTACGGCGTGATTTCGGGAGGTTATGCTCGTCCCTGTGAGCGGTTACCAATGGAGCAATCATTCAGTCATTCGGGGGGGGGGGGCGGAACGACCGCGTACGTGCTCCAATACCAACTATCACCCCTAATAAGGGACAACGAACTACGAAAACCTTGGGGCAGCTTGTCCGTGGCTTCGCCCCGGATGAGGTTAGCGGTTGTGTAGATACCTTAAGAATCCAATCATCTTTGGAGGGGAGGCCCTAGCCGGGCAGGCATTTCAACGTCATGTCACCGACAGATGTCATGTCACGCAAGCTGTCCGGGGCCCGCTCATTCGCCCCACGCGTACTGCGCGACCCTCCAAACCACCCCATACATAGACCCGGAAAAGGGTCGTTCTTTCACGGGACTTTTATAGGAACTTACATGCCCGGCCGGGCGCCGGGCACAACGAAGCATGAAAATGCCGGAAAGGCGCCGGCCCCATGCGTAGGGGCGTAGCATGCTACGCCCTCTTGGATAGTTGGTCCAAGGCGGAACTCGAGTTGAGTTGGGGTCAGTCTTGATATATGGATTTGAGGGTGTAAACTGCTAGAAATGGCACGGAGAGCACGCATTCACTATCCGGGGGCTGTCTATCATGTGATGGTACGTGGGAACGGTGGCCGGGATATTTTCTTTGACGAATCGGACCGGATACGTTTCTACGATCTGTCGGAGGAAGGAGTCAAGCGGTCAACCGTCTGCGCAAACGCTCCGAAACGAATCCCCGTCTTGCCCCGGAACTTGAGAGGGTAAGAGAAGACCCGGCACAAATACACATATGTCAAGCCTGACCCCATCACATCACACCAGAAATCGCTTGCGGAACGTCGCAATCGTATCGTGGTCGGGGTGCATGTTGGCAGCGATGTAACGGAAAGCCACCGAGTCATAGGTGCTGCGCTCCAGCTTCCGACTTGAAAAGACTCCCGTGGCATACCCGTAAAAAGGAAACGCCACCACCATCTCTGGGTTGTACGCCTGGGAGCCACGGCCGGAATAGGATGCCTTCAGAGGCCGCAGGTCGATTTGCACTACAATTTCCACCACAAAACGGGCCAGATGGCTTTCCGGCAACCAGTCCTGAATCGATGGCGGCAACAGATACGGGGTGTCTCTATCCACCTGTACAAATGTTCCCTCCATAAAACTGTCCTCTTGAATAAGCATCTGATTTGTGAGGGAAATATACCGCGGAACCGTTGTGCAATACAAGCCCAAAATGCTACTAAACCACATTATTTATCAAAGTCCTGAGCAAACATATCTGCCTGGATTGGGACCGGTCAGCCTAAGTCCGACAGCCTTCTAGAACAAATTCACCGTGGCCATGAATTTGCTTGACAGTCACTCAGGTTTCCTTTCAATTACAATGTGGATAAGTGTAAATTCTTGTTTGGTTGGGTCTTGGGAGGGTTTTATGGATTGGGCCCGTTTTCGGTTGTCATTTTCCGCTATCATGGCGGTTCTTCTTGTTCCGATTATAGTGGGAGTCGCATGGTCTCAGGGACTTCCCCAATCACCCTACAGCGCGCCGTCTGTGGTAAGGGGGGGCGGGCTCGACCTTGCGCCGTCCAATCCGCTGGGATTTCCGAGTGCTGTGGGGCCTCGGACTTCGGATTCCATCCTTCTCACGCCTCAACTATTCCAGGGAATTCTTCCGCAGATCCCCAACCTCCAGGTGGGGTACCTGTACACCTTTGGCAAGAACGTCAAGTCCGACCGGTTGACCCTGGATTATCTTCTCCCTGTGGGGCTGGGACCCGACAGCGTAATCTTTGCAGAGGCTCACGGACAGTTCAGTAATTTCTGGAACACCCTAGAACGATGGTTCCGCACGGATGACCCCAACACGAGCCTCAGCAGCTTCAACAAGCGAAAAGATCTGTCATTCGGCGCGGGCATCCGCAAGATCTTCGGCGGCAATACTTTGGTGGGATTCAATGGTTTCTATGATGCGACGAAGCTTGGGACCACTTGGTACAAGTCAGGCAGCGTGGGGTTTGAATATGCATGGCTCATTCCCAACTATGACGCATTCGACTTCTCATTCAATTGGTACGGCCATCTCTTCAATAAGAACGTGCTCATCAATGCATGGAGGCGCGGGCCTGAGAATCTCGATCTCCAGTTTGGATATTCGCATGAGCTGTGGGAGGGCGGACCTGATCTCAGGCTTAGCGGAACCGCATATCGGTTCCAGACCGGTCGTGACCTTTGGGGTGGGAAAGGTTCGGCAGAACTCAAAACACGCGACGGCATGTTCTTACTCAAGTATGATGCGGCCTATGACGATGTGAACAAGACGTATCACACGGTGGGCGCGTTCATAAACGTGGCGTTCGGTCTCGACTGGAACGATGATGGTATCGATCTCGCATTTAGAAAGCCGGAACCGATTTTCCGAAGCCCGCTGAATTTCCGCAGAAAGCTCACACAACCGGTTGCTCATCGAAGGAGCACGGCGCCGGTTTCCGCATTGGTACTGTCCAGAAGAGCCGGCGCAACAGGTGCAGGCGACGGGTGCGAGACAGAGCAGACAGTATCGCCGAGCAATGTATTTTGGAATTTGCTGGCGAGAACCAGTGGCGACGTGGCGGTGCTCGGAGGAAATGGAGATATTTCTAATATTTCTTGGACACTGCTAAACCCACCTACGTGCGATCATATTCATAAAGCGGAGTTAAGAGTCAGTCAATCTAACCCTCCCGCTGAAGATGGCGGTGGCGAAATACAATTTGATGTGCAGATTTATGCCGTAGGCACGAGCGGGACAAGAGCGTTAGTAGCAGGCACGGCTTACTACTGGAATCTCGCAGCACCTGCGGGGGTGAGTACAGAGACAACGGTCAACACTTCAGTGGTAGTGGAGTCACACCCTAATCCGACATTCATTGCCGCACGCGAGGACATAGACACATACTTAATCGTGGTAAGCATTAGCAGCACGCGATTCCTGTCCAGAGACATCCCGTTGACGGTTCATCTCGATTTACCGAGGTTCAACACGCCATAGTGATATGAAATTATTCCGATGCCGTCCCCCCTTGTGCTGGTGCTGGGGTCATGTGTGCCGGGGTCAGGCTTGACATATATGGATATGAGGGAGTAAACTGCCAAGAATGGCACGGAGAGCACGCATTCACTATCCGGGCGCTGTCTACCATGTGATGGTACGTGGGAACGGTGGCCAGGATATTTTCTTTGACGAGCCGGACCGGATTCGTTTCTACGATCTGTCGGAGGAAGGAGTCAAGCGGTCAACCGTCTGCGCAAACGCTCCGAAACGAATCCCCGTCTTGCCCCGGAACTTGAGAGGGTAAGAGAAGACCCGGCACAAATACACATATGTCAAGCCTGACCCCGATAAACCCCGATAAGTACGTGGCTTTATAGAGACGTGGTCCTTTCCATGTTGGACGAGGCGCGCGAGCGTCAAGTCGACGCCTGCCGGGCATTCATGAGTGAACCGGGCGGCGATGAGATCACTTCCCTGTTTTCACGAACCAAAATACCATCCGTGCTTGGATCGCCGGGATTTGTCGACCGGTTGGAGAAACAATTGAGAAAGATCTAAAATCAGACTTGACCCCGTTTCGTTTGTTTGAGAGGGTAACAGAAGCCCCGGCACAAATACATACAAATGTGTCAAGCCTGACCCCCATCCCATCCTTGCGAATGAAACATTTTTCTCTATTCGAAAAATGACAGGCTGGAAGCCTGTCCCACGGTAGCACAGGCATCTTGCCTGTGTGTTTTGTTTCAGGCCCAAACATGCTGACAGACAAAGTCTTCCCGAGTCTCGCGAGACACCCAAGAATCAATCGGACTTTGTTCTTGGCGCCCGCTATAAACGAATAGTACTCAAGCACTGCTGGGCAAGCCGGCAGTGGCCCCCGATACCCCATCGGAATTTACTTTCGGCAACCGCTATGTACACGGGAAAGGGCGGACACATAGGTCCGCCCCTACAAGAGAATGTCTACGTTGTTCTGTGGCAGACCTTAGCCGGCTTCAGCCGCTTCGGCCGCTTCTTCGGTGGGCTCGGGCGCCGGCGGCACATAGTTGGGTTCCGTTGGAATGGTCATATCCCTGCCCACGGATTTCCCCCATACGATTGCCACGGTTCTGTAACCTATGTGTGCAAACTTGCAGAATGGGAGATACAGAAACAGGGCCAACACGAACATAAGGTGGATCGTGTATAGCGCGTAAGGAGCTGCCACAAACCCGCCCCACCGCGCCAGTTCCGTGAGCACGCCGGTCAGGCCGGTCACGACGATGATGAACAGGAAGAACCAATCAAAGTACGAGCTGTTGCCCGCCTGATCGGGATTGGTCAGCCTACGGACCAACATGATCAGGAGCCCTATGAGAAACGCGACCGCAGCGGTGTTGCCAAGGACTTTGATCGGGATGGTAAGGGGCCCGTTTCTCGAGGGTGGCGCCAGGTGCAGGATGTCGATCATGAACCCCACTATCGCGGTTGTCACAAGCAGTCCGATCATCCCGTAGAAAGCCAGCAAGTGGGCGGTGTACCGAATATTGTTCGCCTCACAATCCTTGAAGGTCGTGTGAGGAAGAATCTGCCCGAGGGCCGAAATCAAGCTCGGAACAAAGCCCTTGCGAGCCCCACCGGCTTCGAACTGATTGTTGGCCTCCAACTGGTTCCAGTAGCTACGCAGGCTGAACAGCAGTGAGAACACGGCAAGAAGGAGCGCAGCCGCGAACACGATCTGCATATGGAGGTAACTGATATACTCCCCGTAATGGATCGGCGTGGGGAACGTGAAGCCGTTGTTCGCGTACACGAGCATCAGTACGATCACGACCGGTATGCCCAATGTGAGCACAAAGAGTGACGGCGTCCCAACCAGATTGCCGATAAACGACGGCCAGGAGTTTTCTTGTATGTTCATCTTCCGAACAGCCTTGAGAACATCTCCCGGGTTTGCGCCGCGTGGACACTGGGTAGAGCAGTCATTGCACTGATGACACAGCCAGACGTCCGGATCATTGAGCAAGCGATCCTTCATGCCCCACTGAGCCCAAATCATCTCCTTGCGGGGGTAGGGGTTGTTGTCGGGAGCTATACGGCATGCCACCGAGCAGGTGGCGCATTGGTAGCACTTCTTGAGGTCCTCAGCGCCGGCCTCTATCAGATCCCTGGTGAATTGCAGATCAGGTTCCGCAATGAACTCGTCGGCCATAGGTGAACCTCCTTAAAAGCCTTTGTATGGGTTAGGATCAAACTCAGCGAGAGTGTCCATGAAATCGTTGATCAGTTTGGGAACTTCGTCGTACCGGTCGATGCTCAACTGATGCACCCGGATACGTTCCGACTCCAGAACCAGGCGCTCCAGCGTCTCGGAGATCTTGCTCATACGAGTTTCCGCAAGCTCACTCCCGTTGACGAAGTGGCACTGATAATCGTCGCCGTACTCGCATCCTATCAGCATGATTCCGTCGATTCCCTTGGCCAGGGCATCGGCTATCCATACCAGGTTGATGTTCCCCAGACACCTCAGGGGTATGAACCGCACGAACGGGCTGTATTGCAGCCTTTTCATGCCGGCCATGTCGACCGAGGGAAACGCGTCGTTCTCGCAGATGAACACGATCGCCCTGGGCTTCTCATCATACTCGTCGGGCACGTTAATTGACTTGATCATGGAACCGATCATGTCTACGGAATGGTCCTTGAAAGAGATGATTCTCTCCGGACATGAGCCCATGCATATCCCGCAGCGCCTACAGCGGGTCGGATTGGGTAGCGGAGTTCCATCGGGCTTCTCGTCGTACGCGCCGAACGGACACTCATCCGTGCACCGCTTGCACTGAGTGCATCGAGTTATGAACAGATCCGGGAACGACTCATCGCCGACCCGGGGATGCACCCCCTTGCCCTGTATGGACAATTCCGCGCACTGAATGGCCTTGAGGGCCGCGCCCGTGGCATCCATCTCGCTGGAGAGGAAGTCCATGGCCCCTCGGACGCACCCGGCAGTATAGATGCCGGTCCTTTGGGTTTCGTACGGGAAGCAAATGTAATGTGAGTCATTCAGTCCATA
This sequence comes from uncultured Syntrophaceae bacterium, assembly GCA_964527475.1. Lineage (GTDB taxonomy): Bacteria > Desulfobacterota > Desulfomonilia > Desulfomonilales > Desulfomonilaceae > CAZGNL01. The sequence continues at coordinate 31,506 of CAZGNL010000033.1, read as the reverse complement.
GGGATTCTCAGGCATGAAGGGTCCCTGACGGTACTTGAGATTCACCACTGCGGAATCCTTGGTAGCCGGAACCATTCCCGCGCCCAGCACAACAAGATCCGCTTTGACCCGCAGCTTTTCGCCCAGAAGGGTATCCTTCAGATCCACGGCAAGGCTCGCGTCCCCGTTGGAAACGCCCGTAACCTGGCCTTTGGACAGGAATACTCCGGGGTCGTTCTGCATTGTCTGATAGAACTTCTCGTACTGACCCGGGGTCCGCATATTCTCATAGAATATGTAGGCCCTGGAGTCAGGATTCGATTTTCGGAGGTATTGCGCCTGCTTCAGCGCGACCAGACAGGTCACATAGGAATTGTTGAGGAGCGGGTTCTCGGTTTCAGGCTCCGCGCACTCAATGAACGCTATGCTCTCAACGTCCTTTCCGTCGGACGGTCTGGTGATCTTGCCGTTGGCGGCCAGCTCCTCCATTTGGACGTTGGTGATCACGTCCGGATACTTGCCGTACCCCAAATTCTCGAAACGGCTCGGATCCTCGGGACGCCATCCCGCGGCCACGACCACCGCGCCCACTTTCACGGCCTCATGCTCGAAGTCCATCTCGGGCTGTTCGCCTACGCCCCAGCCTCCGGCCTGATCCTCTTCTTCTTCGTCCGACTTGGCGGCCTGTTCTTCGCCTGCCGCTTTGGCCGCCCGTGCCTCCTTGGCAGCGCGCCAGCCATCCTGTTTCTTGTTCACCTCGTCTACCCAGGGACCGACGGGCCGAATTATCGCCTCGAACATGCCCGGTGCGCCGGAGATCTGGTAGATCTGAGAAGCCGTGTAAACCTTGATATTGTCGGCCGCATTGACCGCAGCTATCTTGTCCTGAATTGGAGAATCGACTATCTCGTCGTACGGGGGCTTGCCGGTAAAGACCTTGGGAAACTTGCAGGCCCATCCGCCCAGTTCAGCTTCCTTTTCTACCAGGTGGACTTCATATCCCGCTGCCGCGGCTTCCACGGCCGCAGTCATGCCGGCAGTACCGCCGCCGATGACGAGTATGGCCGTTTCCGTTGCCTCGGTGAAGGGCTCCCTGTCATCGTACTTGGTGACCTTGGTTATGCCCATGCGCAGATAGTCCTCGGCCAGCATCTGTGTGTCTTCTTCGCCTGCCGGCTGGCACCAGACCACGTGTTCCCGGAGGTTCACCCGCTCGGTGATCGTACCGTCGAACTTGAACACTTCCTGGAAGACCCTCGACGAGGGGCCGGCAATGATTACCGCGGTCAATTCTTCACCGGCGATGTCGTTCTTTATTATTTCCACCTTGTCAGGATCGCTCCAATAGGCTTCGGCCTTGCAGACCGCGACTCCGAACTCGTCATTGGCCACCGCGCTCAAGGCTTCAATATCCAGGGCCTCTCCGATCCCGTAACCAGTGTCTATATATATTCCGATTTTTTGATCCATACGTTTACCTCCCCACCGTGTCCTGAAGGGCTTTCAAAGCCGCTCCGGTTGCGTCCTGCAGGCAGGTGCCCACATCCATAGGCCGCTTTGCCACTCCCGCGGCATGTATCCCTTCTCCTTCTACCAGGAATCCGAATTCATCATAGGAAACACCCGAGGCCGGGATCTTCTCCAGGTCGGTGTTGGGCTGCATACCGGTTGCCAGAACCGCCATATCAAAGGTCCGGCGAATCTTCCGGCCTGAGAGAATGTCTTCTCCCTCCAGTATTACATCCTTGGTAGCGGGATCCTCGGTGATGTTGACGATCTTGCCTTTTGTGAGCACGATCTTGTCGTCCTCTCTCACCTTGTTGAAGAAGATTTCGAAGCGACCGTGCGCTCTGAGGTCTATGTAGAAGATATGAGCCAGCGCATCGGGATTGTATTCTCGAAGGTAGGTGGCCTGCTTCAGGGAAGCGAGACAGCATATGGATGAGCAGTAGGGCAAGTGATTCTCGTCACGTGAGCCCGCGCACTGCACAAATGCCAAGCTGTTGACCTTTTTCCCATCCGAAGGTCTCACTATCTCTCCGTTTGTGGGTCCGCTCGCGGAAGCCAGCCTCTCCATCATCACGTTCGTGACGACATTGGCGCACGTTCCAAAGCCCAGCTTGTCGAGCTTGCCGGCGTCGTAGGGTTTCCAACCAGTAGCCCAGACAATGGAATCGACCTTGAGGTCAAAGGTTTCGGGCTTGGCGTTCAGGTCAATGCTTATTCCCTTGGAATTGCACGATTCGATGAATGCACCGAGACTCCCGCCGGCCTCAGCTTTCTTCAGCGCCTCCCCATCAGCCACAAGATTCATGGGATAGGCCATCTCGTACGGCAAGCGCACAGCCTGGACAGTGTCCATGCCGTAATTGAAATCATTGCTGATCTTGACGGGACAATCCTCAACGCACTTGCTGGTAGCGGTGTGGTCTTCAACGAACCGGGGGGTAAGTTTGATGGTCGCGGTGAAGTCACCCGCGGACCCGCTGATGTTTTCCACTTCCGCCAGGGTGTAGACGGTAATGTCGGGGTTGCTTCTGATTCTCTTGAAATTGATCTCCAGGCCGCAAGTGGGAGGACACAGCTTTGGGAAGTACTTGTGCAATTGCGCCACACGGCCCCCAAGATAGGGCAGCCTCTCAACCAGTATGGCCCTGCAACCGGCTTCCGCAGCCTCCAACGCGGTCGTAATTCCGCTAATACCTCCCCCGACGACCAGTACGGTCTTTTCTCCTGCCATGCTTCCTCCCTGAAAAATGGCTTTGAGGGAAACAGGGTCCCTCAAATTGGTTCACTCGTGTCTCTAATAAACTCCGGGCGCCTTTGCCGGCGCCCGGAGTTATATGGTCACTTGGTGACTGTTGATCAACAGATGGAGATGACGGGGACTTTCTTGAGTTCCCAATTCCCGTCTTTGAAAGAGCAGTTCACGAAGACTTTCCAGTTGTCCTCGTCCAATGAGGGGAAGTCGTTGCGGAAGTAGTATCCCGGCCAACGTGTCTCCTCACGGAACAGGACGGTCCTTACGTGAGTCATGGCCTGGTACATCCTCTGGATGTTCTCATGGCACCGCATCAGCTCATGCAGATCTTCCGCGGCCAGCTTCTCGGAGTCTTCGTCGAGCCAAGTCAACAACTCAAGCGCTCTGTTCAGCTTGTGCTTGTTGGTCTTGAAGCCAGCGCTCACGCCTGCAGCATACTCGTCCATGATCTTCTGCAGACGGAACATGAACATCTTGGGCTTGCAGAACTCGGGGTTGATGTCCGGGTCACTGGAGACTTTGCCGAACTCCTCGAACAGATCCAGAGGCTTCAGCACCTTGGCTTTGAGAGCATCCACCTGACCGGCGTCCACGTTCGGCTGGGTGTTGTTTTCCAGCACGAAACGGACCATGGCCTTGCCGGCCGCACGACCCTCGGCATGGGAACCGGAGGAGAACTTGTGGCTGGATGCGCCCGAAGCGTCACCCGCGCAGAACAGGCCCTTTGTGGTGGACATGTACTCATAGCCCCAGAAGTACTCATCAGGCGCCAGATCTTTCGGACCGCTCACCCACGCGCCGGAAGCGCCGGAGTGGGAACCGATGAAGTAAGGCTCTGCCGCTGCGATCTCGGAGGACTTCTCTTCAGGCTGCACGTTTGTGCCCGCCCAGAGGATAGCCTGGGAGATGGTCATGTCGAGGAAGTCTTCCCAAGCCTCGGCTTCCAGTTCCTTTACCTTCTTCTTGTGGGCCTTCGGGTCGTCCTTGTATTCGTTGGCGATTTTCTGAAGGGCCTCTTCGGTTCTCATGTAGATGGGGCCAAGACCCTCAAACTCGTCCAGCATACCCATCCAGTTACGCAGGTTGGCGGGAATCGGTTTGACGGCTCCGTACGGACCCCATTTTTTCAGCTCGTCCCTACGCTCGACCATGTACTCGCCGCCGAACGCGTTGGTCGCACGGGATTTGAACAGAAGGAACCATGCGCCGACAGGACCGTAGGCGTCCTTGAATCTGACCGGGATGAACCGGACTTCCTGACAGGTCTGCTCTGCGCCGGCCATCAGGGTGAAATACGTGCTCGAACCGGAGTTCCAGGGCGGATACCAGGCGCGACCCAGGCCTTCACCGGAGCTTCTGGGCTTGAACACGTGAACAGCGCCGCCCATTGCAGCCAGTACAGCCTTGGCCTTGAACACATAGAACTGGTTCGGATCACGAGTGCTGAAGCCTACCGCGCCCGCGACCCGGTCACCGTCCATAATCGGATTGGTGATGAATACGCGCTCGAAGTACTCGCCGCCCTGCGCGGTGAGAGCATTCTTGGCTGCTTCGGCGACGATCACCTTGTAGGACTCGCCGTTGATCATCAGCTGCCAGCGGCCCTCATGGACGTATTTGCCGTCCGCGTCCGTCCAGATGGGAAGGCCCCACTTCTCGAAGAGATGAACTGAAGAGTCAACGTGACGCGCGATGTCGTACACGAGGTCTTCACGGGTGATGCCCATGAGGTCGTTGCGCACGTAGTTCACATAGTCTTCACAGGTGTTGTTTCCGGTGGTGATATCCACATATTGGTTGATGGCGGAAAGCCCCATCGCCACAGCGCCGGAACGGTCCATAGCCGCTTTGTCAACCAACGTGACCTTCAGGCCGTTCTTGTTGGCCCAGTAGGAAGCCTCGACGGCTGTGCCGCAGGCGGCCATGCCGCCACCACAGATCAGAATATCAGTGGTGACTTCGACGGTTTCGAAATTTGCCATATTTTTACACCTCCTAAAGGTTTACTTCTTGATTGTGGGCAGCTCGCTGAGTCTCAGCGCATCCGGCTCGTTGTACAGGCACTGGCTGGCCAGATCGGTAGTGACCTCGCCATAGCCGCCGTCAGGCACTGCTGATCCTTCAGCCGTAGTCCGGATCGGGAACTTGAAGCGTTTGACCATTCCGTTCCGGAACTTAACTGTCCACATGATGTCCTCCGAACCTCGCAGAGGCACGCAGGAGGCGCCCATCGGCACGAAGTCGGCATAACCGCGAACGTCAACTGCCTGCTGGGGGCAGATTTTCACACAGTTGTAGCATTCCCAGCACATTTCCGGGGCCCTGTTAAAGGCTTTCATAAGGTCCTTGTCCAAGTACATCAGGTCGTTGGGGCAGATGTACATGCAAGCGGTCTTGTCCTGACCTTTGCATCCATCGCATTTCTCCATAATCACAAAACTCGGCATGAACTAACCTCCTGTTGGATAAGTCTTTTTCCAAATCGTCCTACTCCGTCTCCAATCGGCCTTTGCGCGGCCGATTGCATGAAGATCCTCCTTTCTTAAAATTCGCTATCTGTACTTTGACGACCAGCGGGGCAACTCTAGTCCGCAAGATCAGTCCCCTCCTCGGATCTCGCGCCTGGAAGAAGTCCACCCCCTCGGACGCAAAAAAACTGCCCGCAAGAACGGGTTTCCCGTAATCTCACGCCACCAAAAAAAGTCTTTTTTTACGATACGTTGCGAGGTCACATTCAAGTCTGATTCAATTTATTCGGAGACCGGATCAGCCTCCTCAACGGCAAACTTAAAAGAACGAGCATTTGACCAAAAACAATGAATGTTGTCAAGGTTTTTCTTTTGAGTAACTCCTTAGTTTTTCCTACTAAATCGCTCACCAATCCCCCACTTGTCATCATCTCATGGGTATGGTACTCTCTCTTGCCGTAACCAAGCCGGAAGGAGGCGCCTGATGCAACCCGCGGCAAGAAATGCCCCATGTCCCTGTGGAAGCGGGCTGAAATACAAGAAATGCTGTCTGGCCAACAACAAAGAGGCCCAGTCCGAAACCACCCCTGAAAACGATGACCTGGAGAAGCTCAGGTCCCAGGCCTTCAAGGCCATGTCTGAAGAAAAATGGGATCTTGCGGTCGACCGGTTCAAATCCATTTTGGATCGGGTCTCGGACCCCCATTCCGTACTCGAGGCCATCGCGGCCTGCTACGAAGGAAGCGAAGACTACTTGAGGGCCGCGGAATACTGTGAGAAAACACTGGCGGTGTGTCCCGATTCACGACGGTTTACCGTCACCTACAGGCTCGGGGTGTCCAGGGGATGCGCTGGTCGAACAGACAAGGCCATTGACGCGTTCCGTGGATGCCTGGATCTGAAAGACGAAACCAAGGACATTGACCTGCTGAACAAGGTGATCCTGACCCTGGAGGAGATAAATGAGGGCAAGAAGCCCAAGACCTATTTCCTTGTCCAGGTTCAGCTTCAAAGGGCTTTCAGTGATATGGACGCGGCTCGTTTTGACTTGGCCGCGGCACGTCTTGAAAAGATCGCGTCCCTGGAGCCGGACAACGCTGCCATCTATTACAATCTGGGAGTCGTGGACACCTTCCTAAAGAGAGAAGAGCGAGCGCTGGAGAATTTTTCGAAAAGCGTTGATCTGAATCCCCAATACGCCCAAGCCTGGTACAATATGGGACAGATATGTTTGTTGAAAACCCGGGATTTCTCACGCGCGCTCCACTGTTTTGGTCGGGCCGCGGCCGTCCGGCCCGATTACATAGGGGCCCATCACCAGCGGGGTGTTGCCTATGAATTGCTGGGAGACGCAAAAAAGGCCGTCGAATGCTGGCAACGCACGCTCGAACTGGACCCGGAAAACGAGCAGGCCAGACAGAGCATTGACAGAGTCGGCAAGTCTTCGGCCGGCCATACCGCTTCCGAATCAAGTTGAAAGGACTGTAAATGAAGTACAAAGACGCCCCCCCCGAGGGCGAACGTTTGATGACCTGGGACGACGAATTCAGTTTTCGGTGCTATCCCGAAATCGACTGCTTCAACTCTTGTTGTCGCGACGTAACAATATTCCTCAATCCCCTTGATGTGGTCGGTTTGCGAACCGCCCTGGGGATATCATCCATGGACTTCCTGGAGCAATACACGGTGCGGGTGGAATCCGAAGTCACCGGCATACCCGCGGCAGTCTTGAAAATGAGCGGGGATGAGGAAAGAAAATGTCCCTTTGTCAACGATCAAGGCTGTTCCGTGTACGAAAACCGACCCTATTCGTGCAGAATGTACCCTCTTGACACGGACGACGGCATCGAATACCGATTCATTGTGGGCCCCGATAAGTGCCGTGGTTTGCGTGAGTCGGAAGTCCTCACAATCGAACAGTGGCGGAAAAACCAGGGCCTGAACGCGTACGACGACATAGACCACAATCTCAAAGACGTGATGCACGCGGAGGAAGTCTGGGAAGGTAAGATCCAAGATTCTCGAATGAAGGATATGACGTTCATGGCCCTCTACGACCCGGACAGGTTCCGGGAGTTCATTTTCAATAGTACTTTTCTCAAGAAATTTGACATCGACAAGGATATTCTTGATAAAATAAGTAAAGAAGACGTGGCCCTGCTCTATTTCGCAGGGCAGTGGCTGCGTTTCTCATTATTCGGGAAGAGGGGAGTACTAAAATTCGACAAGGATTTCCTTGAAAAGAAGAAAAGCGAAGTCTTTGGAGAGAAAGGATTCACCAAATGAGATCGATGCTCAGCCAAATTGCCAAATTGATTCTTTGCCTGATACTGGGAGCGTCTGTAGCGATAGCTGGGTCCACAGCGACCTACTTAAAACAGCTGACCGACAAGGATCGTGAGGTGCGTGCAAAAGCCGCGCACGAATTGGGATGCGGGTGAAAGAAATCATCGAGGGCGGTTCCGCCTCTCATCAAAGTACTCAAGGATCCCTACTGGAAGGTGCGTGCCAACGCGGCCGAGTCCCTGGGATATTTTCCGCGTAAGGGAAGGAGAGCGATTCCGGACCTCCTGGAATTGCTGGGGGACAAGCACCTGAAGGTTCGCCAAGCAACAATACTCTCGCTGGGAGAGCTTGGCGGCAGTTCTGCTCCCGCGCGACAGGCAGTTATGGCATTCGTCAACGACTCCGATCCTGTCACACGGCGCAACGTGGTTGTGGCCCTGGCCAACATGGGCCATGTTGACGAAAAAACCGGCCCCATATTGTTCGAGTCACTCGCAAGTGAGACAGAGGCCACGGCCAAAGCAGCTCGAAAGGCCTTGTTCAAGCTGGGGAAGAAGGAACCGGAAAAGGTCTTGCCCGGCCTGGCAAAGATTCTGGAAGACAGCAAGGAACCGGGGGCCAAGAACGCGCTGAAGGTTCTTCGTCGTCTGAGGCTCAAGGCCGTTCCTGTCCTACCACAGATTGCCCGGGCTTACGACAAGATAGACCCGGAGAATCGTTGGAGGGTCATTGAGACCGTCGTAACCATAGATAAGAAAGGGGATGTCGCCGCTCCTGTCCTGTCCAAGGCGCTCAAGGACTCTGATTCATTTATCAGAAGAGAAGCGCTGCTGGGTCTGATGCGGTACCGTTCCCGTCTGAACCTCTACCTGGACGATATTCTGGAGGCCCTGAAAGACGACGAAATGGAAAACCGATTGGTGGCGATCGGTCTGATCAGAAGTTTGGGTCGCAAGGCTGATAAGGCCGTTCCGGAATTGATCCGCCTGACAAAGGATCCGGCCGATCGCATGCGTAGGACCGCGGCGCGGTCACTGAGTATATTCAGCCCTCCCAAGGAAGAAGTTCTCAAGGCCCTCGATGAATCGCTCAAAGATTCCGATGACAAGGTGAGAGTGGCCGCCGTGTACTCGCTTCGGCGCCTGGGACTGACCGATGCGGAAAAGGTGGTTCCCATTCTGGAGAATGCTCGCGCAGCAGACCAGTCCGCAAAGGTGAAACGCGTGATAAAATCGGCACTGAGGAGCCTGCCTAAAACGCGACGAGAACCGGAAGGGCGACCAGGTGTGGCGCCAGAGAAGAGAAGAGAAGAGAAGAGAAGAGTGATTGAACCACAGAGGCACAGAGACACAGAGAAGGCAATCAGTACACGCCAATCCACGCAAGAAGAATAGGCAGGTAGAGGATACAAGGAACCAAGATTCCCACCCGGGCCGCTCCAGGGCCGTCCCCGCAGGAGACGGTGATCCACTCCCGGCTCTTCCAGGCCGCAAACAGTAGAGAGGGAATCATGATCCAACCGAGGAACTCCAGACTCACTATGCTTCCTGGTTGAGGCATTGATTTGTTTATTATTGCCTTGGCCGTGTCGACTCCAAAAGGGTCCTTCAACGCGAGGGGCAAATAGAGGCTCCAGGAGGAGAGTTTTGCCAATCCTTTGGCCAAGTGCATTACCGCAACCACCACCGCGGCGCCCGTAGCCATATGGATAGCCAGGTCGCGTATCCTTCCTCGATATCCCAGGACAAAGGCGCCCGTCCCCGCGAGGCTCCAGATGACCAGTGGAAACACCAATAGCATCCAAATCGCCTTGAGCCAGCCAAAGTTCATCGGGGGCAGCCAAGCGGCCACATAGTGGGGTACGGCCAGGAACACATCCTTCACCCATTTGACTTCGCCTGCGATCTCGTAGGTGACAAACCCCGCCACAGCAAGGACGAAAACCGCCTCATAAGGTCTGAGATTACGGCGAACGCGTGAAGACGCTACGGCACGCGTTATGCCAAAACCGACATTCTCGTGAGGGCAGACCTTGGCACACTGGAAACAGTTGATGCACGCGTCTCCTTGCTTCCGCTTGAACGGCTGGATCAAGGTTGGACAGCTTGCCGCGTCAAATTTGTACCGGTTTCGATTTGCCACGCAGTCCTTGGTTCGGCACTCTTTGCAGACTTCAGGGCTTTTTATGTCAATCTGTATGGGCGTATATCGGCCGTAAACCGACAGGAGCGCTCCCGCGGGACAAAGGATCTTACAGAACGCGCGAGACTCCTTGAAAATGAAGCCGGTGGCCAGCCCGAGCAAAAGGAGTCCCGGAGGCAGGAAAGCTGCGTAGTGTGGAACACGATGAATGGAAAACACGGCCACCAGGACTTGCAGCACAATGTAGATGAGCAGAATTGCCCACCCGTGTCTGAGCCATCTTCCTATTCGCGCCCGACGATAGCCGATCCTGCGGGCAATGAATCCACTGGACCGGTTGGCGAGTTCCAGAGGGCAGATAGTGCACCATACGCGACCAAACAGGATCATAACGATGACCATGGAAGGCCACCACAAACCCCAGATCAGGAGCGAAGTCAGGTTGGTCTTGCGAAGGATCAGGAGTTCCTTTGGACTCTGACCAAGTCCGATCCCAAAGCCGATAAAGGGGACCACCAGAAGCCCGACCAAAACCAGAAGCTGCAAAACTACGGGAAACCCCTTCCAGTATACAAAATTCTCTATCGGAGGGAACGACAGGACGTTGGCTGTAAACTGCTTCTTCATTGCAAATTACTTCAACCTGGTTTTATCAAATCTCGTTCAGAGCATCACGCGACAATGATTTTCGAGCTTGCGTATCCGTGTTTTCACAATTCATTGAGGATTCCCGCACGGAAAATGGAGCCCTTTCAAGCCGAACGTTCTCGTTGGCCCTCATCCGAACCCAGCGTGGTAGTATCGGACCAAGGTGAAGGCCGATGCCACATGCGTTTGCCGGCATCCAGCCGAACTTTCCGGGTAACCATTCACTTGCGCGGGGGCGCCGGTAGGATGTCATTGCGAGCGCAGCGAAGCAATCTCCTTCGCGCCAGGTATGGAGATTGCTTCGTCGTTTCTCTCCTCGCAATGACATTATCGATGAAAATGTCTCCCCCGTGATACTGAAGGTTTACCAATCCGGGGCAAATACTCTTTTCTTCTCTGTGTCTCTGTGGTAAAAATTCTTCTCTTCATCCTCATCCTCATCCTCATCTTCATCTTCTCTTCATCTGTGTCTTTGCAGTGAATTGCCGTGGGGATCCAGTTTCAGATATCCAGGTCCTGCACTTCTCGGGCGTGTTCCTTTATGAATGCGAAGCGTTTTCTCACGTCTTTTCCCATGAGGGTGTCGAACACCTGGTCGGTTCTTGCCTCGTCGTCAACGCCCATGCGAAGAACGATTCGGGTGGAGGGATCCATTGTGGTGCTCTTGAGGGTCCCGGCGTCCATTTCCCCGAGTCCCTTGAATCTTTGAATCTCCACGTTCTTGCCGTTTTTGCCTTTTAGCAGCTTGTCCTTCTCTTCGTCGGAAAAGACGTACGAGATGCGCGCTTTCTTGCCCCCGCCGATGCGCATTCTATAGAGGGGCGGCACAGCGAGGTACACATGACCTCGAAGAACCAGTTCGGGGAGGAAACGGTAGAAGAAGGTGAGAAGCAAGGTGGCGATGTGATGCCCGTCCACGTCCGCGTCGGTATTGATTATGATCTTGCCGTACCGCAGCCTGGAATAGTCGAATCCCTTGCCTATCCCCGTTCCGATGCTCTGGATAAGGCTTTGGATTTCCTTGTTGGCCTTGAGCTTTTCTGCTGACGCCTGCTCCACGTTGAGGATCTTTCCCCGGAGGGGCAGGATCGCCTGAAATTTCCTATCTCTTGCCTGTTTCGATGATCCCCCTGCGCTGTCGCCTTCGACTATGAAGAGTTCCGTGGTGTCGCGCGACGGTGAAGAGCAATCGGCCAGCTTCCCCGGGAGCGTCAGTCTTCGGGTTGCGGCCTTGCGGGTCACCTCATCACGTGCAGCCCGTGACGCGGTGCGGGCCTGCGCTGCAAGGACGACCCGACCCGTGATGGCCGCGGCCTGAGTCGGGTTCTGGTGAAGCCAGGTCTCGAATGCGCTCCGTACCAGAGGTTCCACCTGCTGGGCTACAGGGCTGTTCAGGCGTTCCTTTGTCTGACCCTGGAATTCCAGGTTACCTTGCAGGTACACGGACAACACCGCTACGAGCCCTTCCCTGACATCCTCTGCTGAAACACTCTTTATTCCCTTGGGAAGACCGTTTCGCTTCTCTATGTACGTCCTCAGAGCTCGGGTTATTCCGTTTCGGAAACCATTTTCGTGGGTCCCGCCGTTGGGGGTAGGAATGGAATTGACAAAAGACATGATTCGGCCCGAGGTTTCAGCGGTCCATGTCATGACCATTTCGACCCTAAGATCATTATCGTGCCTGAAATGAAACGGTTGAGCGTCGATGGGGCCCCGATTTTCCATGAGCTTTGCAAGGAAATCCTTGATCCCGCCGGGAAACATGAAGGTGTCCGAGAGGCCCTCGATTTCGTCTTTCAGCTTGACCTTGAGCCCTGCTATGAGAAAGGCTTTTGTCTCCAATCTTTCGCGAATCAGTTCGCTGGAAAAATCCGGATCCGTGAAGATCTCCGGGTCCGGCCGAAAAGTTACTTTCGTGCCGGTTCCCCGCGCTGAGCCGCTTTTCACTAGACGGCTGGTGGGTTCTCCCCTGCTGAATTCCTGGACATAGCGGGTTCCGTGTCTTTTGACTTCCACAACGAGTAGGTCGCTGAGAGCGTTGACAACGGATGCGCCGACCCCGTGGAGCCCGCCTGCTACCTTGTACGCGTCCTCATCGAATTTTCCGCCCGCGTGGAGATTGCAGAAGATGGTTTCCACCGTGTTCTTTCCGGTAGTGGGATGCTTGCCTACGGGTATGCCTCGGCCGCTGTCTTCTACGGTGACGCTTCCGTCGGATCCGAGAACCACATTGATCCGATCGCAGTGGCCGTTGAGGGCTTCGTCCACGCTGTTGTCCAGCACTTCCCACACCAGTTGGTGCAGACCGTTCGTGCCCGTGTCTCCGATATACATGCCGGGACGCTTGCGTATGGCTTCAAGCCCCTTGAGCACTTGAATATCTTTAACTGTGTACGAATCGCTCATTGACCTTGATCCTCGCCGCGGTCATCAATTTCCATGGAAGTGATCCCGGCCCACAACTTCTTTCCCTGTGTGGCCCTGTTGGCCGGGGTGATATTCTTGACCCGCAATATCTTTTCTTTGGCCCTCTTGGGTCGGACCTTCAACGACTCTCCGGGATCCACCGTTTCAAAGGAGACCACTCTCTCGCCCGGCTTGAGCTTGATTATCCGCACACCCTGCGCGGGTCCGGAGAGCACGGAAATCTGCTCGGTCGGAAACACCAGAATCTTTCCCACGTCCGACGCGATCGCTGTCAATTCCTTTTCCGGCTTCACGCCGATGACCTCGTTGTCTTTCCCAATACTGATGAATCTCCGTCCGCCGCGTTTCGTAGGCTCACGCAGGGTGTCGTGTTCAAAACGAAAACCCTTCCCGGCTCTGGTCACGACTATCGATCGGGGCACATCCGGGTCCGCGCCTGATTCCACATCTTTGTTTTCTTCCTCGCTCAACTCAAACAGGCTTCGCTGATCGGAAATATCGAAGCGGGAATGGGGTTCCGCGGTCCGTCCGTTTTCCACGTGAGCACTTCCATCGGCATCCACCACAGGATCTGGCGCGATGAGACCTCTGACCGATTCTCCGTCCGCCATATTGAAGAGACTTCCCAATGGCTCTCCGAATCCGGTGGAAGCAGGGATGTCCAGCGCCTTGACGATGTATGCCTTCCCATGACTGGTGAAAAGGGCCACCGTGCGCTCGGTGTTGACCCGGACCTGGCCGAACAGTTCGTCTCCCTCTCTGAACTTCAGGGATGAGCTGTGGTCCACCTCGGCCTTCATGCGACGGATCCAGCCCTGGCGTGAGAGGATAATCGTCACATCCTCGTGTTCAACGAATTCATCCGGATCGTACACAATGGCCGTGGCTTCTTTCTCTTGCACCAGCGCGGTGCGTCGCTTGTCTGCGAATTTCTTTGCGATGTCGGCAAGCTCTTTGTCCACGATATTCCAGAGCCGTTTGGGTGAGGCCAGATCCTTTGAAATCAGTCCGGCCTCCCGTTTCTTTTCCGCAAGCTCATCAAGGAGTTTGGCCATTTCCATTGCTATGAGCTTGTACAGACGCGTCTCCAGTATAGCGTTCACCTGCTCGTCGTCCAGGCCGAAGCTCTTCTTCAGCCCGTCCTCCGCTTCCGCTCTGTTCCGGGAAGATCGTATGATCTTGAGCGCAAGATCCATGTCCTGGAACAGGAGGTTGAAGCCTTGCAGGATATGAATTCGCTTCTCAAGTATCTCAAGCCTGTGCTCGAGCCGCAGCGTGGTCTTTTCGAATCTGAAGTCGAGAAAATGTCGTATGATCTCCGCGATCCCCATTCTATCGGGGACTCCGTGCGGCGTGATCGCAATCATGTTCACAGGGAAGTTGATCTGAAGGTCGGTGTGCTTGAAGAGGAAAGCCATTATGGACTCGGGCTTCACATCTCCCCTGAGTTCCAGCACTATGCGCACATCCTGAGTGCTCTCATCCCGCACATCATGGACATGTTTCAGCTTCTTGTCCCGTATCAGGTTGGCGATGCGCTCGATGAGCCGCGACTTGTTCACCCCATAGGGTATGGATGTGACGATCAGGTTGACACTACTCCGCCTGACGCTTTCCTGTTCAAAGGTCCCCCTGACCCGAATGCTGCCGTGGCCTGTGGTGTAGATCCGGGCCAACTCATCGGGATCATCCAGGACTTCCGCGCCGGTGGGGAAATCAGGGCCCTTGATGTGTTCGAGCAGCCCCGCGGTATCCAGATCCGTGTCCTTTATCTTGGCCCTGCAAGCGTCGATCACTTCGCCAAGGTTGTGCGGCGGGAACGAACAGCTCATCCCAACCGCTATTCCAGAGGAACCGTTCAACAGGATATTCGGAGCAGCCGCGGGGAGCACGTCGGGTTCATCTCCCATAGCGTCGTAAGTCGGCAGGAACTCGGTGGTGCCCTCATGGATTTCCCTGAGGAGCAGCCCCGCGAATCGACTGAGCCTGATTTCCGTGTACCGCATGGCCGCGGGGCTGTCGCCGTCCACGGACCCGAAATTGCCGGAGCCCTCTATGAGCGGGTACCTTAGACTGAAATCCTGTGCCATCCGCACTAGAGCGTCATACGCGGCCTGATCCCCGTGCGGATGGTATTTACCAATGACTTCACCCACCACAGCCGCGGATTTCCGCATCCTTGCCGCGTCGCTGAGCTTCATGCTCTGCATGGCGTAAAGGATCCGCCGATGCACCGGCTTAAGGCCGTCCCTCACATCAGGCAGAGCGCGAGACACAATGGTGGACAAGGCATAAGCCAGATACCGCTTCTGCACCTCTTCGTGCAGAGAAGCTCGATCCTCGCCCCTGGTTTTCCTGGTTCCTGCTGCTTCCAATGATCGTTGTTCCCTCTGTTACATAGTCCCCGGATCACCCGAGCATGTTCCGGCCCTCTTCAAGCAACACACCATATCCAAGACGAAACAAATAGCAAGAAGAAAAAAACGGGGAGGGTGAGCGCAGTGGTCAAGATAGAACGGAATAGAGCACATAGGAGGTTCGAGAATCGGTCGATTGATCTGGTGGCCAGATGGGTGGGTACGAGCCAGGCAGATCTGACCTGATGAGTCGTGACCGCAGGGGGCACGAGCCAAAACCAGGCTTGCCCCCTTCTTGCATGTCGATCGACCTTCGGACTGAACCTCACTTCTGGCGTGGGTTTTCCTGTGACCTTGCTATGTCACCGTTTTGAAATCGAAGACCCTCTATTTCCATATGTGATCCAGTTCGATCCGATTTGCGTCTTCTAGATTCTCGAAGGACCTTCCCGCGGCAATCACCTGCGCACTAGCCATTTCACTAGTGGCGAGCAGTTTCGCAAAAGGCTCTAGAACAAAACTCTCCTCCTCACGTACGCTTGAACCATCGTCAAAGCTTGCGGGGAAATCGAGAATTAGCAGACCTGGATAGTTGTATTTGTTCCGGTTTGTTAGGCACATCAGACCATAATGATAAGCCATGAGAAACGTCAAGGTCGCCGTACCTCCCAACTTAGACTGCCAACTCCGACTACCAACTGAGAACTTGAAGTCTCTCCTGCCAAAACCTACCAATACTGCGTTCTGTGACCACAGCAATGGTCGCTCGGTCTGGATCAGGTTGAGGTAAGTGTTCATGGCATCTGCAAATTCATCTGACTCCTTCTGAAGATCGACGAGATACTTCTGTTCTGCAACCTCTGCTTCAAGTCTGGCGACTTCCTTCTCTACTTCATGTATTTCGCGAGAAATATCCTCTCGCTTCTTGAGGCTAGTGGAGATACGTTGCACCTGCTGCAGGCGCTCCTCCACCCTACCAATTTCCATATCAAAGACAGCAATCTCGGGAGGCAATATTGCTGCCGCAGCCTCTCTAGCGGGCCGGAGTTCGGTATGAACCTGGTGGATTCTCTCGTCTATCTTCCTGATCTGGGAATCCGTCTCATGTCGTTTTCGATGAAGCCCGGCAATAAGCTCCGTTGCTTCATTTAATTCAGCCGCAAGCTGATGGCGTTCAAACTCCACACGTTTCGCCGCTGGTGGATTAGAGTCAGTGGATGATTCCAAGGGGCGGTGGCACAGCACGCATTCCTCGGTGTGAGAGTTCGACTGACCTATTACCCGGTCGCATGCAGGGCAGTGGGTAATCTTGATGTGCGAGAGGGTTTCCCCGGCACGCGCAGCCCGATCAACTCGTGCAAGTTCTTCCTCAACTAGTCGTTCGTATTCCGCCAACTCAGCCAGTCGTTCTACGAGTGCCTCTCTCATTGACACCAAGTCTTTTCTTTCGGCTTGCAGGGAGACTATCTTTTCCCCCAAGTTTCTTAAGGAAATCCTCTGCTTTGAATCCACCTTCGGAGCCACTGATTTCATGAGACCTTCCAAGACCTCCTTACGTCTTTCAACCAGCTTGTCAATCTCGCCGTGCATCCGATTGGAAGCCATCTCGATGGATTGGGGAGTCAAGGAAACTCCGAGGTCTTCGACGTCGATGAGTTCCCCGGAGATATCTTGAAGCACTGAGAGAAACTGTTCTTTTTTCAACTTCAAGCGATCAATCTTCCTGCTATTCTGAATCAACTCTCCGTATTCCGCGGAAAACAAGTCTTTGGCAACTCCTAGGAACTGCATCAAACATGCATGCTGCTCGCTCTCTGGCTGTTTGTCCGCTAAATCAGACCAGAATCGCTGTTGCCGGTAGACATGTCGGAGGAGGCTTCTCAAACCGAGTTCCGGCCAAGCTCTGGGACTGTAGGGGTTTCCCTGTGGGTAATGGACCACCGGTATGGAAAGAAGATCCAAAACTTTGTGGGAGAAATCCTTGCAACTCAGGCTATCTCCATTCATGAAGATCTTGGTCTTGGACCGGGCTTCCTTCCACCGCCGTTCAATGGTGTAGTCTTCTCCATTGATCGAAAGGGTTAGGGAAGTGGTCTCATAGTTCTCGAACACCTCTCCGGCGAATACCTTTTCTGCAGATTTGTCGTAGCCGAACAGATGATCAAGTATCCTCAACCACTGGGTTTTACCAGCATTCTGTGGCCCCACAATGACGTTAACTCCGGGCTCGAACGTCATGGTATCACATGGCAATTGCGCAGGATAACGAGCTAGCTTGCGAATGAACATAGTCGCTGGTGCCATTAGTCTATCACCTCTCCAATTGACCGCTTCGCCACTTCATCTTTGAAGATCTCGTAGACTAGTTTCTTGAGTCTTGAACCGGATTTATTACCCAAAGCCTTCTTGACTTCTTTCATGTGTCTGGCAACATTCAAGAAAGCCGAGTCCGTGGCCAAGAAACCCGCAGCCTCGCTTCCTTGTTCCGTGAGTTTGAGCTGATACATGTTCCCGTTTGCCGTGATGCTAACAAGGTCTTTGGCCTCGAGGTAACTCAAGATGTGATAGTACCTATGGTCCCAGGGGCCATAATGGAACTTGATCATGCTCGACTCCACTTGGCGGACAGAAACGGAAACCTCCATACCTAGCTTCTTGCACGCGAACTCAAAGAACTGGGGGTACCTTACAAAGAAATCCAGTTTTGCCATCTTTGTGAGTCCTTCAATGCGTCCTGACTTCCCACACAAGCGGAGCAACAGAAGCAAGCGGGCCGCATGAAACTCCAGGACGTCGTCCGCCAGGAGCGGAATACCCACTGGCTGGTTTGCCAAGTTGGCTAATGATTTCATGTCCCTGGCCTCACAAAGCGATGAAGGCATCGACCAACTAGGGAATACATGAATCCCTGCAGGACGGCCAGAGGCGGCATAGGCGAGATGGGAGGATTATTCCGTAGCTGACCCAATTGCTGGAGGCATCTATTATGAAACTCAATTCCTGAGTCGGCTATCATGTTAGAGTCCAGCTGAGAACGCAAATCCTGTAGAGTAGCTCTCACTTCTTCTTCGGCCGAAAGCCTATCCGACGTATTTAGGTACTTGGGCTGGAGCAACTCCCGTCGGTAGTGCCGCCGTAGATGATTTGCTGTATCGATTGCATCCGCAGGAATTTGGGCTTTTGTCATCTTATCCAAGATTAGTTCGTTGCCGGCCGCACGGCTGGGATACAGTGTGCTCTCATGCTGCTGCTTGAACCATTGAGCAAACTCCACCTTCTTGAGTTTCTTTGCATCAGGATCATCCCGCCACCGAGTGAGAGCAGCATCGAGAACCATTGTCAGCAGCTTTTCATACAGTGCCTCAAGTTGGTCGGAGAAGAGGATCTCTCCCATTTCTTCGACAAGTTTGGTTAGCTTTGAAATATTCGCATTCTTGATGCTTTCGAGCGAGTGAACCTCATCCCAGACAGTACGGTATACCCAGCAGTCGGGTCCGTTGCCGTTTTCTGATTTGAATTCTCCCACTTTCTTTACGATCTCTGCGATCAGGGCACTAATCTCCGCATGGCAGTCACGTCTTGCCGGAGAATTGAGCGAATGCGTCAATGGTCTGAGGGCAAGGTTAACCGGTCGGCTAGTAACCAAACGGAAAGTGCAGGGTTCGCTGCAACGGTCATAGGCCAGGGAACGCTCAAGAATGGACGTACCAGCTAAAGAATGTCCGTCACTTTTCTCTCGTTCACACAGTCTGGAAACCGACCAGAGCTGATTGAGTTCGTGCCCTTTTACTTGCACAAACTCCACTTCTTCGTAACCGTTGCAATCCCATACGAGTGTCAAGTCATCCTGATCCTCACACCACACCGCTTGCAAGTTAGGGTCCTGGAGGAGGCGCAAACACCACTGCACGGCTACGTGGTCCTGGAGTCTGAAACCTCGACGGGCTTCTACACCGCCAGTCTCCATTGGCAGCAGCGCATGAATAGACGTGGTAGCTATAGATTCCAAGGGCATGCTTTCGTGCGAATCAGTTCATATTCTTTGGAGAAGTCTCTGAACCAGAGCCCCTGTTCAAACGGATCTCCCGGTCGGAAAGCACAGAACGTGGCGTCTATAAGCGCTGCACAACGGGACTAGGAGCCATTCCTTGTATGGCTGGGTCGGCAGAGCACGTTGAGATAGCGCCATCACCGCCCACACCTCATTCGCCATTCAGAGATCGGTCGTAAAAGGTTCTGGTAATTTAAGGTATAGAAGCCAGCTACTTCACTCTACTCGATCTGGAAATCACTTGTCAACCAAAAATCATAATGCGTAGAGAATTCCGGGGACACCATACTTAATTCAAATCAGACAGGGCGGTAGGGTGGGGTCAAGTCTGGTTTTGGCTCTTATTCCGTGGGTTTCATCGCGCGCAGCCGTCCGTCCGTGCCCGAGCGCGGTACCGGATTGGTCCAAGCAATTTATGAGGTCCTGTGATCGTATTGTCCAAAGACCGCGCTAACCGCAAGCACTCGCCTGTTGATCGCATGAAATGCGATTGCACCGCGGGTCTGCACAAACGCGGGGTACACTCCTAATCGGTCTCAAGAGGCATAACCGGATTTGAACCCTCCCTGACCCGTCCCGTCATGCCGGCGCAAATGTCCCTTCAGGGCCCGGACCCGTTTCAGGAATTGGACTCTTTGGCTTCGCTGACGATTCGAGTGAGACCGCTGATGAATACGTTGAAGCTTTTCGACGAGTTGTTTTCCGGATTTAGGTGAGGGCCGATAGCTCTGGATCCGGAGAGCTTCTGATAGCCACGCGCCAGCTTCTTAATCTCTTGAGCAGCATTTGCGAGTCGGTCCGGATCTCGATATTTCTTTTTGCGCTGGAGTCGGGCGAGGTTCTTTGACTTCATACCTCGTTCAACTGCTGCAAGATCTCCCAGGTACCACGATTCCAACTCATGACAAGCGATTCGTATAAGCGTGTCCTCGCGTCCCGAATCTCTGCACAGGTCAGTGAGGGTTTGCTTGACAGCCAGGCAGTCCTGACAATCTTGATCACGGATTACCACGAACCGGACGCCAGGAGTGCGCCATGCTCTCAGCTTTCGAGGGATGGACTTCTCCAGATCCTGCTTCCCTTGATGAACCACGAACCGGTACTTGTCTGATGGAAGAAGTTTCGGCAAGAGGCCTTCAAGGGCTTCTTTCATGGACCGCTCTTCGAGGAGAAACACGATGCTCATGTGGGATCTGCCCCTTCAAACAGACCCTGCGTCCAAAGCGAACCGGGTTCATCGCCTTCGGCCACCAGGTTTCGCAACAATTCGTTGTCCCTTGCGCGGTGAATCGTAGTGTACCCCGCTTCTTTTGTCAGCCAGAAGATCTCGTCCAGTTCGGCCCCGTTCAGGAAATCCGGTGAATGGGTAGAGACAAAGACCTGTCCGCCGCGCTCAGCGTAACTCCTGAATTCTTCGGCAAGTTCCATCAAGAGGTGTGGATAGAGCTGGTTCTCCGGTTCTTCCACACAGAGCAGCGGGTGAGGCGACGGGTCATACAACAACACCAGGTATGCAAACATCTTTATGGTTCCATCCGATACGTAACGTGCAATGAATGGGTCCTTGAACGTGCCGTCTTGAAATCTCAACACTATTCGGCCGTCCACCGTAGGTTCCGCATCGACCGAGTTTATCCCCGGCACGCGCAGTTTCATCTTTTCCAGTATCTCTTTGAAAACATCAGGGTGGCGTTCATAAAGAAACGAAGATACCTGGGCCAGGTTCTCTCCGCGGTCGGAAAGATGCTCAGAATAGCCCTCTTCATGGCTTGGTCTGGCTTCGTGAATGTGGAAGTCGGAAACGTGCCAATTCTCGATCAAGCTTCTGAAGTCCGAAACGACCTTGAATCGACTGAATTGCCCCAGTCCTTTGATGGCCAGGATGTCCGGCGAATCCAGCTGCTGTTCCTCCCGCTCCATCTCTGCGTCGGGCATGCCGTACGCATCCTCGTTGGTAATCACCACGCCTTTTCCATAGGAGAAATCCAGGAAATGCCAGGGCTTACCTCGTTGGCCGCGTCGGTATTTCAGGACTTCCCGACGCACTGCGGGGCGGTCGTTCCGGATATCGATGTCGAGCAAATACGTTACAAGTCGTCCGCCCTTTTCGCGGAATTTGATTTCAAAGCTAATGGGCCCGGAAGACTCGCGACTCAGGACCTCTTGGAATCCTCCACGCCTTGCCAACGCCTTATCGACATTGTGTATCAAGGCATCACGGAGAAACCCAAAGACATCGAACAGCGTACTCTTTCCGCTGCCATTGGCGCCCACGAGAACACTCATGGCGGGAATGTCTCTCAGTCTTGCGTTCCTGAACACCTTGTAGTTCTTGATCGTGATGGATTCAATTTGCATCTTGACGTCCTCGCCCCATATATATCACATTCTTGGATGGGACTTTCCCAAAAAACTACAGGCACGAGGCAAGTCCGGATTTGGCTCCTATTCCGTGGGTTTCATCGCGCGCAGCCGTCTGTCCGAGCCTGATCACGGTACCGGATTGGTCCAAGCAATTTCATGAGGTCCCGTGATCGTATTGTCCAAAGACCGCGCTAACCGCAAGCACTCGCCTGTTGATCGCATGAAATGCGATTGCACCGCGGGTCTGCGCAAACGCGGTTACACTCCTAATCGATCTCAAGAGGCAAAACCGGAGGCGCCCACTCCCTCTACCGCTTAACACATCCCATCCGTCAAACCTTGACACTTCCTTCGCAATGATTGATAAATGACACGGAGGGAGAACTATTGCCGCGGGTCCAAGTCGTATTGTACAAGGATGATGATGAAACCGTCCCCGTCCTCGACTGGCTCGATCAACTTCCAATCAAGGTCCGGGACAAGTGTGCGGCTCGGGTCAACAGGCTGGTCGAGCTGGGTCATGAACTCCGACGCCCCGAAGCCGATTATCTCAGAGACGGGATCTATGAACTTCGTGTTAGATACCGACATGTCAATTACCGGATGCTCTACTTTTTCTCCGGACACCAGGCGGTGGTCGTCACTCATGGACTGATCAAAGAACGACGGGTTCCACCGAGTGAGATCGACAGGGCTATGGCGCTACGAAAGAGATTTGAAGCAGACCCGGAACCCCACACCGCCCGATGGGAGCGATAATATGGAAAGGAAAAACATCAGCACCGACGCGTTTGAATTGATTTACAGGCGGTATATCAAAGATGACCCTGCGCGGATCGCTTCTTTCCACGAAGAACTGACCAGGTCCGGTCTCGCCCGGCAAATCTACGATATTCGTGAAAGATTCCGAATGACGAGAGAGGATCTTGCCGAAGTATCCGGCTTGACCGCCGAAACCATAGAGGATTTGGAGGAATCTGATTATGACGGTGACTGGGATGAAGCGATCAAGAAGGTCAACACCGGATTCCACAACTGGGTCACCAACGTCATCCTTCCCGCGGCACAGATGAAGCGGGAAGACTACTCGGTGGGAATAGCCTCGGGTTGATCCGAAGCCCATGAGTTCTCGAAAACTACAATTGCCGCAAACATAGAGACTCACTCTGCCGCTTTTCTTTGAAAGTCTGTGGATCAGGTCAAGTCTAGTTTTGGCTCTTATTCCGTGGCTTTGCGTCGCGCGTAGCACGTAGGGTGGGATGACCGCGGGGAATCCCATCGGTCGAGGCTTTCACGCCACACCTCACACGAACAATTCCGCGATCCATGGGCTTCGCGTCACTCACCCCATCCTACAACGCCCGAGTTCCGGGCACACCATGCCGGAGCGTTCGGGATGCCATTCGACCCCGGTTTTCGGCGCAGTAGCTATCTGACCTAGGCCGACCCAAACCGACTTCGGTTCTTGGGATCGCGGCCACCCGGAAATTAGGTTCGTTCATGGCACACTATCCGAATCACGATTTAAGTATGGTGTCCCCGGAATTCCGGTAGTGACCGTTATTGGCTATGAGAGACAGGTTGTTCTGATCCGATGGGTTGGCTATCACAAGGATTATGATAGGATAGACGCCGCCACTATTTAACCATGACACCGAGGAGACTTGCTCATGGAGGTCAAACCAATCCGTACAGAAGAAGAATACGAAGCCGCTGTGGAGCGCATAGAGGAACTTTGGAGTACCCCCGCAGACGGCTCCCCGGAATCAGATGAACTGGACATACTCTTGGCTTTGACCGGTGCTTATGAAAAGAAGCATCATAAGGTTCCCTCACCAAGTCCTATGGATATGTACGTGTACCATCTGGATAGGGTTGGCATGAGTGTGGAGGAGATCAACCAGAAACTGCACGATCGAAAGAGTGTGCGGAAGGCGATCATTGAAGCAACTGGTCTCAACGCCAATCAATTCGAGAGCATTGGTGACGTCCCTCTAAAAGTCTTTTCAGCAGAATGACCTTGACCTGGGTAGAGTATTTGCTCCCAGGTCGATCCCGTACTAATCCCCACCCCCTACCCACCCACACAGGGTCGGGTCAAGTCTTGCATCTTGATCCGCATGGTCGGAAAAGGAATAGGTCAAGAAACAAGAGATGACCCCGATCCTCAATGTCACGAATCGCAGCTTGGGGAGCAGGGGATGCATTGACTCCGCACTTCCGGGTACACCATACTTAATTCGGATCAAGCAGCGTGGTCGTTCAGTTTAACCACAATCAGCCGGCGCCTAACGCAGAAGGGGCGCGCACAGTTCGCACGGCCCCGCATCCTCACACCAGCCTTTCCCCGGATCGGTAGACGGTGCAGGGAATCGCTATAGGTATGGTTTACCCGGAATTCCTCACCTCTTGAGTCGAGACGGGTGTTGGAGGGGGTCTAATGCCGGCGGGGGCTTCGGTGGTTGGTATTCGTGGCCGGATTTGGGCTCCGACTTCGCGTCTTCGCGTTTGCGTTTCTCCGCGGTTCTTTCATTCGACAGTCTCTTCTTACACTTCTCGATGCACTCATTCTCACCCGGTCCTCCGGGGCATTCGTTGTGGCATTTTACTGCATCGACAGAGTCATTTATGGCCTTGCCCACCGTTGATTCAAGGATGGTCGCACACCCCGCGAGCATCGGCAACCATACGGCCAGGGCCACAAGAATCTTTAGTGTGGAAACGCCACGAACCTGTTTGGAGAGCATCGGGAACACGGGCGCGATCTCACGAAGGAGGTTCCGTTTGTGGTCTCGTGCTTGGCGGTTCTGCCGGCGTTGTATCAATAGGATGTCTCCCCTGTTCAGCAGGCCCATTCTATCAACCGTGTCCTACTTGAGCAAGGCCGGAATGCAGGATTGCGTAAGCCTTCACCTAAGCGGGGCAGATCTTGTCATAGAGCATGTCATTCCAAGGAGCGAAATCCCGCGTTCCGCGGGAAAGCAATCCCCATATTCGCGGACCAGGAGATTGCTTTGATGCGCTCGCAATGACATTTTGCAAGAGCCCTCCGAAAAACTTAAGGGTCATCACGATAGGCGAGCTATTAGGCCGGCCGCGGTTTGAAACTCCTTTGTGGTTACATCTGCCAGAGCATACTCCAGTCCTGCGCCGGCGAGCATGTACAGGCAGGCCTCTTCGATCTGCCACGGATACTTACGCCTGAGGCCGCTGCGAAGGTTTGAGAGTCCTGCCATGGTGCGAACAGGTTCCTGGAATACAGCCCCGGAGGCCAGGAGTCTCACCGCTTTGATCGATTCCGCGACTCTGAAAAAGGCGTCGTCCCAACTCAGGTTGGGGAGCACCGGATCAAAGATGAGCTTCTCCGCAGGCATGCCGGCTGAAAGAGATCTCTCTCTCAATTCGATTGCCAGGGCCAGTTTCTCCTCGATGGACGGGGGTGTGTACGAGCGCTCGTCCATCAGAAGCGCGACCAGATCCGTACCATGCTCCACAGCCATAGGGAGTATTTCCGTGAGCTTCATTTCCTCCATGGAGAGCGCATTAACAATCGGAGGTCTTGTGCAGGCCGACAGACCGATCTCCACAAGCCTCGGGTTCGGGCTGTCAAGAATGAGATCCATGGAACCGGCCGCTTGAACGGTTTCAACCAGAAACCGCATCCGGTCTTCCTTCCGCTTGGGCAAATGGCCCGGGTTGATGTCGATAACCCGGACGCCCATGTTCTCACACCGCTTGACAAGCTTCTCGATCGGCTTTGGATCGAGATCTTCCATGGCCCGAGCGATTTCCGGGTTCAAGCCGTTCAGGTTGTCGGCCACCAAAATCATGGGAGATCACTCCTGCGTCGCAGCACGTGGTACGTAGGATGGGTTGACCGGAGGGAATCCCATCGGTCGAGGCTTTCCCGCCACGCCTCATACCAATGCGCAATCAAGAGAGTGAGATCGGTTTCTTGGGTGCCACTGCCGGCTTGCCCAGCAGTGCTCTTTATTACTTGTTTGAACGCGCATTGGTATCACACGGATGATTCCTCGATCTATGGGGTTCGCTTCACTCACCCCATCCTACAATCTGTTTCTTGATCCGGTTCATGGTCGGAAAAGGAATAGGTCAAGAAACAAGGCCTGACCCCGATCCGCTGGGAGCTGACTCTTGCTCACCCGTGAGACAGTGGGTATCGCTAACACCTGTGATTAGGGTCAGTTGGCCGGCAGTGAAACAGTCCCCCGGGGCAAAGAGGGCGACGCATGCGTAGCCCTTACGCGAAGCCACGGACTACTGACCACTGGAAAGGACCTTTATGTTTCGATATGCCTCTGTTTTCAGGCATATAAGTTGGCATTCGCACCGAATCTCAATGCACATCACCAAAACTACTTGCCTTTTGGCATCCTGATCTCAATCCCTTGGACCCCTTTCATTAGCCCTTCCAGTTTGGGCAAGTCTGTCCGGCCCAGATTGTGATACGGGTACAGGATCTTTGGGCGGAAAGCCTTTGCAGCGTCTGCGGCCATTGCCGCTGTCATGGTGTAGGGCAAGTTTACGGGTAAGAAAGCCACGTGGATGTCCCTAAGAGCTTTCATCTCCGGAATGTTCTCCGTATCCCCGGCCACATACACCCTCTTGTCGCCGAACGTGATCACATACCCGTTTCCCCACCCTTTTGGGTGAAAGGGCGCGCCCGATTCTCGCTTGTGGACAATATTGTACATGGGAACAGCTTCTATCTTCAACCCGAGCACTGTCTTAATATCATTGTTCTGCATAACCGTGCCTCCCTTGACCTTGCTCGTGCAGGCCTCGGGCAACACAACCACCGTCTTTTCCGTCCTGATCCGTTTGAGGGCCGCGGGATCAAGATGATCTGCGTGGTCGTGAGTAATCAGAATGAGATCGGCCTTGGGAAGCTTGGAATAGTCCGCTACTTTGCTATATGGATCCACGTGAATCACTTTGCCGCCATACTTGAAAATAAGTGAGGAATGCCCAAGATGGGTGATCTCCAAATCGCGGTCCGACGCCTTTATCACATCCGCGCCTGACCAGGCCTGAACCAGGCCCGGCATTGTGAGCATCAAAAAACAGACCAGCAACAGTGCAGACAGTCTTTCCACGGAATACCTCCTGAGTGGGACCCTGCGGCAATAATGACCGGCGTTTCCCATGTTGAGAGTTTTCGGATGTGCAGCGGGCCTTTCCGGGGTATCTCTATCATCCAGTCAACCCTGAGCCGCTGTTTGGGAACGCAAAGGCCATCCTCTCAACCAACCCGCAGGTCCTAAACCACCGCGAAGCGGTTTAGTCCAAACTGAATGCTTACGTTGAACAAGTACTTGTACGAGGCGTACTTTTCGCGTAACATACTTTTCGGAGGTGATCCGATGAGTGTGCGAAAACCGATGTTGACCGATGAGCAGGGGGAGAAGATCAAGCCATTGATTCCCCCGCGCCCTCCCCGGAGAATTCTTACGTTTCCGACAAGCCGCTCCGAATCAAGGCTCAAAGTATCTTTGGACGATCTTCTTTCTACCGGCCTGTGACTCATACACCTCATTGGGATAACCTAGGGCGATGACCGCGTAAACTCGCTCCTCTTTAGGGACTCCAATGAACCTCGCGATTGACGGATCGTTCTGCATCGGAGCCACCGCCATGCCGATCATGCATGAGCCCAGCCCCATGCTGTGCGCGGCAAGCAGGATATTCTGCGCGGCAAGAATCGCGTCCTCCATAGGGGTGCTGGCGCCGGGCTTTGAGCCTATCGCTATCACAGCAGGTGATCCATAGAAAAGTCGGTCGCGGCCTGTCTTCTGGAAATCTTCGAGCCCTTCCTTGACCACCTCGTAGTAGTCGCTGTAATAAGCGGCCAGCTGCCCTTGGCCGATAAGCTTGAGGCCGTTCCTGAGCAAGGGATTCGCGGCCCTCGCGTTGAGCGTCTCAAAGAATACTCGGATTCGATCTGTAAGCGCGGCGACGGCCTCACGGGTCGGCAGAATGGTAAAGGTCCAATCCTGCTGGTTTGAACCGGACGGCGCAGTGATACCGATCTTTACCAGGTCTTCAAGGATCGAACGATCCACCGGGGTGTCGTCCTTGAAGCTGCGGCAGGAACGCCGCGATGCCATGAGCCGGACCAGCTGCGGTGTGTCGAATTCGCCGAAAGGGAGCCATTCCCTGTCCGCTTCAAATGAGGTGAACCGTGAATTCTCAGTATCGATGTTGGAGACGGTTATGGCTCCTTCCGGGCAGACAGCCTGGCAGTGACCGCAATGGATGGATCGGTCGCCTGTGATCTCAGCCTTGTCCTCGACCATGGTGATCGTCTGCGAAGGGCAAACATCAACGCACAGGCCGCATCCGATGCACTTCTCCTGATCAATGGTAGTGTAAATAGTATTATCCATCATCGACCTCTTCTCGGTTCTCGGGGATATCCGTCCCCATGAGGTACCACCATTGGGTCTCGATTTCAAGGGTGTTGAGCGCCGGCACACCGCAGCTTGCCGATTAGCCCGAGAATGGAATCGAAGCGGTAGTCCAATAGAATGGACCCGATAAACTGGACAGGGGGTTAAGGTGAGAACTCTGGATTCCGGCGTTCCCCGGATCGGAGTCCGGGGCAGGCTCTGCAATGACGGTAATAAGTTCCGGCAAGGTTTCAGGATTCATAGGTTGTAGTATTTATTTCGTGACGAGCCCTAACACAGAGCAATTCGTAGTCCTGAACAGGCCCCCATCCGACGATGAGGACGAGCACTCCTCTGGATTCCCGCGTTCATGGTGGGATGACGCGGCCCAATCCACTTGGTCGGTCATGTGGCGCCCAGACCAATTCCGGGGCAAGGTTTGACGTTGCACTGCGGAAACCGTAGTATTGTCTTGAACCCGGCCGAATGGCGCATGTCGTTGCATTGCGGAAAACGGAACACCAAGGAGGAAGAGAAATGGATTTCAGTGAAAAGAGGATTCTTGGCAGGACCGGTCTTTCAGTCGGCAGACTCGGACTCGCCGGTGGATACGGTGTTCCAGGCGCGGCGGTTGAGAAGGCGTTCAACGAATACGGCATCAACTACTTCTATTGGAGCACCCCCCGGAAGTCGGGTATGCGTGAGGGCCTTCGGAACCTGGTCAAGAACAACCGAGAGAAAATGATCATAGTCCTCCAATCTTATGATCACTTGGGGCTGACAGTGAAGCGTTCCGTTCAAAAGGGCCTGAAAACGCTGGGCATCGATTACGCGGATGTGGTCCTTCTCGGCCTGCACAACTGGAATCCTTCCAGGAAGGTAATCAACGGGGCACTGAAGCTAAAGGAACGCGGCCTGGTTCGCTTCATAGCCATGTCGGGCCACAATCGTAAGCTCTTTGGCGAAATCGCGCAACAAGACGATTCGCCCATCGACATCTTCATGGTTAGGTATAATGCCGCGCATCGCGGGGCTGAAGATGACATATTCCCCTACCTCTCCGAGGATAATCGCCAGGGCATGACCACGTACACTGCAACTCGTTGGGGAGCGCTCCTGAAGTCGCGGAAGATGCCGCCCGGAGAAGAGCCTCTTACGGCATCGGACTGTTACCGTTTTGCCCTGTCGAATCCGAATGTTGATCTCTGCATGATGGGGCCTGCAAGTCTGCATGAGATGGAAGAGGGAGTCTCAGCCTTGGAAAAGGGGCCTCTTTCAAATCAGGAAATGGAGCGTGCCCGGAAGATCGGGAACTACATCCACGGATAAGTAGTCAATTTCGCAAAGGTTGGAGGCGATTGCCGGCGAACCAGCCTGCCGGATTACCGGCATGACATGAGTAGCACGGGAGGATAAATATGCGTATCTTTTGCCGTGTGTTAGGTTTCATAACAATCCTATCGGTTGCGGTCGGCCTTTTGTGCGGCCCCGGACTATCGGCATCCAAAACAGATCCCTTTGTTTTTGGGCTCCTTTTGTTGGAATCTCGTGATGATCGGGGATGGAGTCAGGCACACTATGAAGCCGGAGTGTACGCCGAGAGGAAATTGCCCGGCACAAAGATGATCTACATGGAGAACGTCAATCCCAGGGATCGGCCTGGCCTGGACATCTCGGCCATGGTAAACGATCTTGTCGCACGGGGCGCCAAACTCATCATCGCCGCGTCATATGATATGCGAGACGGGATCCTCAAAGCAGCCAGAGAACATCCTGATGTATGTTTCGTTCACATCGCAGGGGACGATGTGTTGACGGGCAATGCTCCCGGGAACATGTCAAATCTCATGTGCAGGAAGTATTGGAGCTCCTTGATGGCAGGTCTTGCGGCCGGGTTGACTACCAGGTCCGGGAAGATCGGTTACGTGGGGGCAAAAATTGGGTCGGAGACCTTGCGAATCACTTCTTCCGCATATTTGGGCGCCTGTTATGCCTGGAATCAGATTCTCCATCGGGATCTCAAGGAACTGAAATTCGAGGTCAGCTGGATCGGTTCCTGGTACTACGTTCCCGGTAAGACTCCCCATCCAGCCGAGGTGACTCAGAGTTTCATAGATTCGGGCTGTGACGTGATCCTTTGCGGAATCGATTCTCCGGACGTTCTCAAAGTCGCCGGCCGAAATCGCAAGAAGGGCAGGGAGGTATGGGCCATCGGCGCCAACTATAGAGAAGCATGCTCAGTGGCTCCCGAAGCGTGTTTGGGAACGCAGGTCCTGAACTGGGCACCCGGATACATGAAGCTGATCCGAGCGGCCCGGGCCGGAACGTGTGCTCACCAATGGCTCTGGCTTGGACCGGATTGGAACGACATCGACTCTTCCGACACGAGTTCCGCGGGGTTCGCGCCCGGGCCGGTCTTGACGCCCAAAGTCAGACAAGCATTAAGGAAATTCATTAGTGACGTCGGCCGCGGGAAGATCCAGCCTTTCAAGGGACCTCTATTCTACCAGGACAGCGCCCCTTTCGTGAAGGACGGAGAGTGTGCCACGGACGAACAACTTTGGAACATGAAACAACTCCTCCGAGGTATGGAGGATACGAGCAACAAGGAGTTGCGAAAATGAACCATTACCTATAGTCAATCATTGGTGATTCATGGTGCCCGTACGTTCAGCATATTTTATACCTGTGCGTTTTCACAGAAGCAAGATCAATTCCATGGGCGGCACTGGGGGAAGGGGGGGATATTCTTCGCTCGCTGTTTCGGACCGAAAAACACCCATTTGATGGCGAATCCGCATGAAATCGAATCCGCGTCAAGCCGCCAACTTGACCGCCCATGCCAGGATGCCCCCCCCGAGCACAACCCAGACGATCACATGGAAACGCTCCTTGCACTTCGTCCAGGTCAGGCTGTTTCTCCCCACTCCGAAGTACTCCACCGGTCGATACGGAAGCTGAAGAACGCACAGCAGGAAGAGAACCGGTCCCATGGGATTGAATTCCCATGCCGCGAGAATTTCGCCGTGAGCCATGGCCACAAAGCTTCTCGTAAGGCCGCAACCGGGACATGGGATTCGAGTGATCAGACGGAACGCGCAAACTTGCGGAATTTGAATTTGGCGTTCAATTCCGGGCGCGCTCAGACACAGGTGGTCTCCATCGCATGGGTGGAGCGCAAACGAGGCGATCAGGGCCGCGAGTGCGAGTCCCAGTATCCACAGATGTTCATCGCGGCTTATGGATGAATCGTTAGGCCTCATGGTTTCGTACAAACCATCACTCCTAATAAGGGGCCATGAAACATGAAAATGCCGGCAAAGCGGGGGCTCCGGCGCATAGGCGTTAACTTAAGACACAACGATGCTCACTCATCTTCGTCATTCCGGCGAAAGCCGGTATCCAGTCTTTTGCGTAAGAACCTGGGCCCCGGCGCCTGCCCCGGACCACGATCCGGGGTTCGCCGGGGTGACGTTCCGGACGGTCGCACATCGCTGATCCTGTTTTCGGCCGATTCCTTCGGCGCATTTGAGCTAAGTTAACGCATATGGGGTCCGGCGTACGGCGCGTAGCATGCTACGCGCCGTACGAAGACCTACCCACGAGACAGAGG
>CAZGNL010000032.1:0-37919 GCA_964527475.1 uncultured Syntrophaceae bacterium | reverse complement strand
GGGAGGGGTAGGGGGAGGGTGATCTTAACACCGAATATCAATGCGCATCACTATACCTCGATTCAGACCCGTCCTGCCGAGGTCAACACGCCGCGAGGTGGAAGACCTCACTTGACAGTCGGCTGTCATCCTGGTAGCCTGCTGTCATGTCAAATCAACAACACCCGGCAAGAACTCCTTCCGCAGAAGCATTCACACGGTTGATCCTGGAAACGTTTCGATTCAACGGGCAATTGCTTGCCGCCGGAGATCGATTGACCAAGGAGTTCGGACTCTCAAGCGCACTCTGGCAGGTGCTCGGCGCGGTAGATGAAGCGCCGGTGTCTGTGGCCCAAATCGCTCGAAACATGGGCCTCACTCGACAAAGTGTCAGGAGGACGGCAAATGTATTAATGAAAAGGGGATTTGTTACATTTGAGGAGAATCCCAACCATAGGAGGGCGAAGCTGGTCGTGCCGACCGATAACGGAAGGGATGTTCTGGATCGGGTAACACGGGTTCAAATTGCGTGGGCCGACCGTATAGCGCACGGACTCAGCGTGAAGGAAATCGACTCAGCCGTACGCATGGTGCAAAGGCTGTGCGAACGACTGTAATACATTCAAGCAAGGGAAACATGATGGATGCTCAAACACGAAATTCATTGCCCGACCTGCTCGCGACGTTGGATCTCGCCGAAGAACCGCTGGGCCTTTATTATACGGATGAAGAACCGATCGACGGTTTTTCTCCAAAACCCATAGATCTTCCCACACGTGAGAAAGAAGAACGGAACGCCATTGATTGGCAAGCCGTGTTCAAGGATTTTTCATGCGCCATGAGGCACATTCGGTGGGCTCGCATGAAAGACAAGGCGGCCTATTTTTCAGCGGAACGTTTCGGATGCCCGGGCGGGGCCTTCTGGCTCGGTTTCAACAAACCGCAAACGGAAACGATCATCAAGTATGTATCCACCGGAATACCCGGTTGGATGGACGGCGAGCGATACTGCGAGTCCCCGGAAGTTTTGCGGTGCGTTTTTGAAGAACTGGACCCTGTGCCTGCGCCCAAGAAATATTGCGTCGTGCAACCATTGAGCCATTTTGCCGACAACCAGGACCCGCTTCTCGTCATATTCTTCTCCAGGCCGGAATCCCTGTGCGGTCTGCACCAACTGGCGTTCTTTGTAACCAACGATCCCGAGACGGTTGCTTCTCCATGGAGTTCAGGATGCGGGAGCATCGCGGCCTGGCCGCTTCGCTACTTGGCCCAAGGCCGGCAGAAGGCGGTGCTGGGAGGTTGGGACCCTTCCGCCCGAAAATTCTACAATAACGATGAATTGTCGTTTACCATCCCATTTGAGATGTTTACCAAAATGCTCTCGAACCACGGCCAATCATTCCTAGCCACGGGTGAATGGAACAAAGTACGGAAACGAATCGCTCGAAGCAAGAAGGCCTGGGGTGAATCCCGGTGATCTTAAACACAAACAGGATACCTCACTACCCAGGGGACCCGCGATTTCTCCGGCATTTTCATGTTTCGTTGTGTCTCGATTTTGGGGCATGAGAGTTTACCTGAAAGTCCCGTAAAAGAACCACCCCCATCCGGGTCAGCGTATGGGGAGGTTTGGAGGGTCGCGCAGTACGCGTGGGGCGAATGAGCGGGCCCCGGACAGCTTACGTGACATGACAAATGTCGGTAGCATGACGTTGAAATGCCAGCCCGGCTAGGGCCTCCCCTCCAAGTCCATGCGCAGAGTGCGCGCTCTTCGGTACCTTGTCCGAGGCGAAGCCACGGACAAGTGAACAACGGTAAGGACTTTCATACTTCGTTGTCCCTTATCAGGGGTGATGGTTAGTAGAACATGTATTCAGCGTGAGGCCAGGAGCGCGGCCACTTCCTTTAGACCTCTCTCTGATGCAAGGTCTGATGCTGTCTTTCCTTCCCAATCCTTGATCCACGTGTCCGCGCCTCTGGCCCGAAGCGCCTTGACCACAGTCTTATGGCCGTTTGCGGCCGCCAACATGAGCGGAGTGCATCCCATTTTGTTCTGTGCGTTGATAAGCGATTCCTTTGTCGCAAGAAGCTCCACAACACGGACATGGCCTCTCTTGCAACCCAGCATAAGAGCAGTGGCGCCGTTCCGGTCCGTCGCGTTGACGTCCGCGCCCGCGGCCGACAGCAGCGAGACTGCATCCGCATGGTTGCTTTCCGCAGCCTGCATCAGGGCCGTGCGCTGATCTACATTGCGTGCATTCAGGTTGTGTTGTTTGCGCGCAAGAACGCGGACAACCTTCGTGTGACCGCGTCGCGCTGCCAACATTAAGGCAGTATTGCCGCGCTCGTCTCTGGCGCCGCTGTCAGCCCCCGCGGCCAGAAGGACCTTAACGACAGAGGCCCGGCCGGCCTTGGCTGAGAGCAACAGCGGGTTCACTTGATTGTGAGCCGGTCCATTCAGGTCCGCGCCGTGGGAGAGTAGATATTTCATTACTCTGTGATTTACGAGGCCCGCGGCCAAAGTGAGTGGAGTTTCACACGATGCCTCTTGCGCGTTTGCGTTCGCGCCTCGAACTATCAATTGTCTGACTCCAGAAAGATTGTCCCGAAGCACTGCGAGCATCAACTGTTTTTCCGGATGACCTCCGCTTTTCATGGAGATGCCGGCGCGGTTTTCCAGCAGGAGTTTCACCACTTTCCCGTGGCCGTTTCTTGCGGCGTCGATCAGCGCAGTCCGGCCTGCAAGATCGCGGCAATTGGGATCCGAGCCGATTTCCAAAAGGTACTTCACCACTTGTACGCGACCCTCAGCCGCGGCCAGACCCAGTACTGTCTTTCCTTGATTGGTCCTGGCTCGCAGATCAGCGTCATTCGCTATCAAGAGTTCCGCCACCGGCAAGTGCCCGTTCTTACACGCGACCGCCAATGGACACAGACCGCGACAGTCCTTGACATTGACCTTGGCCCCCGCGGCCAACAAGAGCCTTACGGCCTCCGTATGGCCATTCTCACACGCTGCCGGGAGGGCCGTGGTCCCGGAATTGTTTCTGTCGTCAACATCAACCCGTTTGTCCACCAGAAGTTTCACAACCGCGGTGTGACCGTGCCGAGCGCTGATGATCAGGGGAGTATCGTTCGCGTCATCTCTCGCGGCCATGACCGCGCCCGAGTCGATGAGCCGTTTCAGTTTTGCCGCGTTTCCCGTGCGGGCCATATCCATGACCATCTTTCTCAACTCACGAGGCGACAGGGGCGGACCCACGTGAGACAGAGGGAATTCACCGACGATCTTGCCTTCGAATTGCGGATGCTGATGTCCGGAGGTTTGCTCCTTGGTTCTTCCGTACGTGTATCGGTAAACTTCATTGAGGGTCACAACGCCGTCGTGGTCTCTATCAGCCTTGCCTTCCAAGCCCTCTATCAGGTTGTGAGTAAACACGCTGTGGTCCTGGTTGGGAAGCTCCCACGAAAGCTGTTCACCGGTACCCGAAGTTATTACCGCCCTGCCGGACGAATTCTTCACTTCCTTGAGAAACAATTCCATTGACGGTGAAAGCGTTTTTGCTCTCATCCGCGAAAAACCGCCTGCGTGACACGCATCAGCTATGATGAGAACACGGTCCGCCTCAATTCCTTTGAGAAAATCGAGGCCGCTCATCTTTACCGCGGTCGCGCTCAAGTAATCAGGTTCCGAGTCATACGCCAGGAATAGGAAGTCCTTGGGTCTCATGGGATCGTAAGACCCATGCCCGCTGAAAAAGAGAATAATCGTGTCTTTCTTGCCCGCCTTGGGAAGCGTATAATAGAGATGTTTCTCGATCTCTGATTTCGTGGCCTTTTCGTCGAGCAGGTACGTGACTTGAGTCTTCTCAAAGATTTTGTTCTGTGTCTCAAGAAACTTGCCGAACGCGTTGGCATCCTTGTTCGCGAGATTGAGTCGGGGGATCTTCGGATCTCGGAACTTCGACACGCCGACCACGATTGCAAAAAGGTTCCCCTTCTCGATTTTCGCGGGGCCGGAATCGGCTTTTCGGGCCGCGAGGACAAGAGTGGGTGAAAACATGTGAACAGCAAGGATAAACGCGAGAAGAATGAACGAAAGGAGTCCGGGGAAACAGGTCGTTGAGATGACGGATCTGGAACGAGGACCGGCCGGCACGGCGGTTTTCTTCATGGCGCTCCCTTATGCGGTTTTTGCATTTCCCATTGAGTCGGGGCCTCCGCTGCGATTGTTTCCTAATGATTTAACATCACTGCCAAATTAAGCTTGGCCTTCGCCCGACCTTACCACTTGTCAGCTTAGACATCGCCGCTGGGTGGGAGTTCCATTGGGAGCAAAAAAGAATCCAATATTGATTCATAGGAAGTAACCGTTCACCGCGAACCGTACAAGCTCCCGGAATTACGTATGGGGGAGATTTGGAGAGGGAGCTACTGGGCGTAGGGCCAAATTACGAGCCGGTTGGTGTGGGAGTTTCATTAATAGTCCGTACCGGCCCGCCGGAAGTGGGTGCTTTGAGAAAGGTTTTGAGTTTATGCTTGGCACAGAGACACGGGGATATCGAGGGATGGGCCTACCTGGTCGGAGAACGGATATATCGTGGAGACCCTATTGACACCACGTCGAGTGGGCCCTCCATTCACACCGGGCGCAGAACCGCTTCAAGCCCGGTGAACCATTACCATAGGAACTTACATGCCTAGAAACAAAGGCACAACGAAGTATGAAAGTCTCTTCCATTGTTTACTGGTCCGGGGCTTCGCGGGTGGCCCGGACGTGACACGTCCGGGTCGCGGAGCGACAAGAGGATCGACTGAGATGGAGCCGACTGCAAGCGGCTTTCTGGAATAATGGCGGCAAGTCGCCGGGTCCCGCACGTAGGGGCTACGCATGCGTCGCCCTCTTGGATGCTCGCTTAATCGAGGTAGGACCGCCAGTTACCCGACGGCCCCCTCACAGATCCCGGCGTGCGGTTTTCCCGCACCGGGCTCCTCAGGACTGCTCGCTTCCGCACGAGGAAGCGGTCACCAGAGGGTAAGCTGTCCCGGAGAGCGGTGAGCCAAGAGACGAGGCCCCTCGACGCCAAAAGCGGCAAGGAGGGCCTGAAAACCTACCCAGGTGTAGCTCCGCCGCTGGCTGCGGCGATTGAGCCACTTCAAGAGAATGCGGTTGGTCCGATAGAAGAACTGAGCCAGGCTCGCATAGTTGCCGATGACACCATAGTAGGCGCAATACCCACGGTATTTCGCCTTGAGGGTCACCATGAGGCGACCAACGGGGATGCTGCGACTCCGTTTGATCCAGTCGGTAAAGGTGGCCACTGAAGCCCGAAGCTTCTTCCGAGACGTCCGGCGTTTGACACCGGGTCGGCCGGACCGAGTGCGGGCCCAATAGAATTCAAAACCCAAGAAGTCAAATCTGCCGCTGCCCTTAAGATCGGACCGACAGAAACGCAGGAGATGGGTCTTGTCCGGGGCCAACGCAAGTCCAAACTTTCCGAGTCGGGCACCTAGGGCCTCGTAGAAGGCCTCGGCTTCGGACCGGGACTGGAACGCACACACAAAGTCGTCAGCATAACGGATCATCATGGCCGCCCCACCACAGCGGGGCCTGACCCGGCGCTCAAACCACAGGTCCAGCGCATAGTGCAGGTAGATGTTCGCCAGGATGGGAGAAACGATTCCTCCCTGTGGTGTCCCGGTCACCGGATGCACCACTTGGCCGTCTGTCTCAAGGATACCCGCTTTCAGCCACTTGCCAATCAGGCGAACAAACGGACCGTCATCAATGCGTTCCTCAAGCATCGTGATCAACCACGTGTGGTCAATGTTGTCGAAGAACCCGCTGATGTCCGCATCCACCACCCAGCAGTATCGCCCATAGTGCAGCGACTCATTGAGGTGTTTCGCCGCTTCCTGCGGACTGCGATGGGGTCGATACCCGTATGAGCAGTCCAGGAAGTCCGCTTCGTAGATGGCTTCCAGGATCTTGGCCACCGCGACTTGCACGAGCTTGTCCTCGGTAGCCGGTATGCCCAGTGGACGCATCTTCCCATTAAGTTTGGGAATGTAGCGCCGCCGGACCAGCTTGGCTCGGTACCGCTTCCTTTTCAGGCGCTCAACGAGATCGTGGATGTTGGCGTCCAGATTGTCCTGGTACGCCTGATAATCCACTCGATCCACCCCCGGTGCTGCGTCCTTTCGCAGGTATCGCCAACACCAGTGGAGATTCTCCTCATTGAGAAGGCCGTAGAGGTTGCGGAAACGATGCCCCTTGTGACTCTTCGCTCTGTTTGCTATCCCCCGCAGTGAGGTTTGCATGAGATGCTCCAGTCTTTCATAACCAGTTCATGTTTCCTTTGCGGGCTTCGCAGCCCTGTCACTCCCTTCCCCATGTGGTCGGCCCTACCGCCTCCGAGTACAGTGGAGTGATCTGACTCCCCATGATCCATCGGGTGGCCTCCGTTTATTGCGTTGGTACACCCTGCCCTCGTTGCTGAGGGAAACCATGGGGCCTCCCAGGTTCCTGACATCTCTCTTCCTGCGTGCCACGCTCTATGACCCCGGCAGGCCCTCGGGGATCTCACCCATAGCGATCCCTTTGTGTTGGCTTCCGGTTTGCTAACACCGTCGCCACCTGCTCTAATGGCGTAACGAGGCTGTATCGCTTGAGGGAGTGCGGTCTCCCCTGCGGCCTACAGGATTCTCTGTGTACGCTTCGTACGCATTGTTCGGATATTCAAGGGGGTCGCGCAGAGCTCTCCTCTACCTGGCGGGGAGAGGTGCATCGATCTGTTTGACTTCCTCCTTTGCATACGCAACACTCGATAGGGGTGGCGGGTTAGGCCTTACCCCGCGGGGACTCTCACCCCGCCAGAGATGCCAAGCTTCCCTGGCGCACTAGCAGTTGCCAAAAGTTCTGTCTGATTGAAAGGCGATTCGAGCACATTGGAAAAATCCCCCCAACCCCCCTTTGTCAAAGGGGGGCAAGAGGGAATTTCCCTCTGTGAGCATCGGAACCCGATTTGGAATATCGGTCAACTTTTTGGACACTTGCTATAATGACGGCATTCGGTGGACTTGGCGCCGCACCCATTTTCATACAAAAGTCCTCTTTGTTCGCGGAGGCGCCGGTCCCAAGTTGGGGAGGCGGAGCCTCCCGGTATGCGTTCCCAGGCAGAGCCTGGGAACGAGTGGGAAGGACTTTTATGCTTCGTTGTCCCCCTCTTCGGAATGATGGTTCGTTGTTTCCTAACCGTTCACACGGAACGTCGGTGTGTGGCGCCGAGACGCAGAAAAATAGAAACAGGCCTCCTTTCTCTGTGATCTCTGGTAACCGTTCACCGTGAACCGTGCAAGCTCCCGGAATTACGTATGG
Organism: uncultured Syntrophaceae bacterium; assembly: GCA_964527475.1. Lineage (GTDB taxonomy): Bacteria > Desulfobacterota > Desulfomonilia > Desulfomonilales > Desulfomonilaceae > CAZGNL01. Next base: position 30,562 of record CAZGNL010000032.1, on the reverse strand, counting down.
GGGAGGTTTGGAGGGGGAGATGAGTCTCCCCCTCCATTCTCACCGGGCGCAGAACCGCTTCAAGCCCGGTGAACCATTACGATCTCTGTGACCTCTGTGGCAAATCCTTCTTTCTTCCTTGGTCACGGTGAACGCTCACGCTTTATCCGCGCTTTCCGTGCGCGAGCAGCTGCCCGTTGACCATCCACCTGATTCTTTTCTCCAGGGCTTCACTGCTGACTCCCGAAGCTCGCTCCTCGGAAAGCGTGTCTCCTGAGGCGGTGTCTACGAGCCGGCAGTCAACCGCCATACCCCCGGGCTTGTACGACACGGTCACGAGCGCGGCAATGGAAACTCCAAGCTTTGCGCGCAGGCCCTGGAGCATTTTCTTCTTGTCATCGGGTTTGATGAGCCCCTTTTTCACCGCGTGCCTCAACTGAGCGGGTGAGACTATTGGGAAACGCTCGTACAGTTCCATAGTCGGCGCGACAGCTTCGTACAGAGAATCCACCCTGTTCTGGGGCAGCGGGTTCGGAAAATCCTTCAGGGCTATGATAATGGCGACGCCATTTCCCTGCGTACGGGCCGATTTGGGCTTGGGAACGCTTTCCCACGTGCTCGTGCTCAGCGTTATCACTGATTGAGGCGGTTCACGAGGGATCAGGAGAACCGCGAGCAGCACAGCCGCTGCCGCGCCCATGGCCAGGGCCGGCAGTCTGAACCGCTCACGGAGTCGCTCTATGAGCGCCACAGGTTGTCGGTCCTTCGCTTCCTCGATTGTGTGCGATTTCGGAAGTCGCTCTTTGACCTGCCTGGAAAGCTCGCGGGGCATGGTTTGGGCCTGTGCCTCGATAAGCAAACCCTCGGCCGCGTCACGGCATGATCCACACTCCCGGATGTGCCTTGATATGGCCCCTTCCCGGTCAATTTGATGGTTTACGAATTCATACAGTTCCCACGGTTCGGGACAGAAGGCGTGCTTGAACTCTCTCAGTGTTCCCACGGTCTCCTGAAGAGCGCCCAATTGCCGGGAGCACTGCGGGCACTTTCGCAGGTGATCCTCCACAGCAGTCCGCTCCTCCGGACCGAGGAGGTCTTCGACGTATTTGAGAAGAAGCCCATCGCGGTCACAATCGGCTTCGCTGGATTCCGGCCTTTTCAACGTACCAACCCTCTCATTTCAAAGTGTTTCATTTTGGCTCGAAGCTTTTCCAGACAGCGTTTGGTTCGGACGGTCACGGTGTTCTCGTTTGCCCCGAGCAAAGCTCCGATTTCACTGAAAGACAGTTCGTCAAAAAACCGTAGCTTCAGGACTTCACCACATCGTGGGTCGAGTTCCTTCAGAGCTTCCCTCACGCTGAAGAACAATTGTGCGCGTTCCATCTGTTCGTCCTGAAGCTCCTGGTCGGATTCCGTTGCTTCGGCCGCGCCTTGCGACGCTTCGTCATAATGTTCGATCCGGTTCTGAGCGCCCCTTTTGGCGGCATTTCTTCTGCGCAGTTCGTCCACCATGACTCGTTCGGTAATCAGACAGACAAACCGCGGCAGGGATTGTCGAAAATCGTACTTCTCAAGGCCCGAGGCCAAAGACAAAAACGCGGACTGGATAATGTCGTCAACGTCTTCCGGGCGGAGGCTCGCCTTTTGCGTTACAACCCTTCTCATGAGCCCTATGAATTTGGAGTAGAACTCCTGCCAAGCGCTCTCCGATCCCGCGAGGCACTCGCGAACCATCAGATGGTCCCGGGTTTCGCTCTTTTTCTCCATAAACACAGAACTCCCGGCAGAGTCGATCCGGTTGACCGAGGATCGCCGACTCATGATACCACTGACCGGGATTTTGTTCTCCAAAACTCGTAGGACCGACATAGACTCGTGTGGCGAAGCCGCGGACCAGTGAACAACGGAAAGGACTTTCATGCTTCGTTGTGCCCGGCGTACGGCCGGGCATGTAAGTTTACCTGAAAGTCCCGTAAAAGAACCACCCCCATCCGGTCAGCGTATGGGGTGGTTTGGAGGGGAGCCACTCCGCGTGGGGCGAATGAGCGGGCCTCGGACAGCTTACGTGACCATGACAACTGTCGGAAGCATGACGTTGAAATGCCAGCCCGGCTAGGGCCTCCCCTCCAAGTCCATGCGCAGTGTGCGCGCTCTTGGGGTACCCTGTCCGAGGCAAAGCCACGGACGACTGAACAACGGAAAGGACTTCCATATTTCGTTGTACCTTTCAGTGCATGTCAGTTGATACAAGACCGAAAGAGGAAACACCAGGGGCCATGCCCTTCAGCCCCCGGTGTCCCCTGTAGTCATCAGAGGTAACCGTTCACCGTGAACCGTACAAACTCCCGGAATTGCGTATGGGGGAGGTTTGGAGGGGGAGCCACTGGGCGTAGGGCCAATTTACGAGCCGGTTGGTGTGGGAGCTTCATTATTGGTCCGTACCGGCCCGCCGAGTGTGGGTGCTTCGAGGAAGGTTCTGGGTTTATGCTTTGCACGAAGACACGGGGATATCGAAGGATAGGCCTACTTGGTCGAAGAACGGATATATCGTGCAGAACCTATTGACACCACGTCGAGTGGGCCCTCCATTCTCACCGGGCCAGAACCGCTTCAAGCCCGGTGAGCCATTACCATCAGAGCGTACTATTTACAGTCTTTGCAATTTTGGACGACTTTTCCGCCGCGCTTTTCACATTCGGCCTTGGTGGGGAGTTCCCCACACTTTCCCTTGAGGCAGCAATTGACACCGGCTTTGGCCTTTGCAGGCTCTGCTTGCGGCCTGATCGCGCCTTGCTCTCCGGCCACCGCCATAGAAACGGACAAAACGAAAACCGCGACAGTCAAAAGATGTACCAAATTCTTCATGAGATTCCTCCTTCATCCTCAACTTGATTATTTCGGCCGCCGTTGATCTCGGCCGTTCTGACAAACAATTCGCAAACAGGGTCAGAAATCTGACAAAAACTTTTTGCGGCACAGCCGGTTCATTGCTTCGGGCAAATCGCTATAATAGAATTGAAACCGTGCGAGTGCTTTACGGACAATTGAAATCGGTCCATTGAATCTTGGGGTTCAGCCGGTACGCGGAAGGCGCCATCTTGGACGACAAAACTTTCCGAAAAATCCTCGGCCGACTGGGTCGCCCCTGGGCCGGGTATCGTAAAGTGAGGAGAGGGGTCAAGCGACGTCTTGCCCTGCACATGAGTCAATCCGGCTTTCGGAATGTGGAAGATTATCTCAGAGCGTTGGACACGGATCACGATCTGAGAATACGCGCCGAACAATTGATGACAGTCACGATCAGTCGATTCTTCAGAGATCGGGAACTCTGGAGGGTCGTGGAAACTCGGTTGTTGCCTTTGATAGTGGAGCGAGGAGGAGACCCGATCAGAATCTGGTCCGCGGGTTGCTCCCGCGGTGAGGAAGCGTACAGCTTCGCGATCCTCTGGGACAGACTCAAAGGCGTGCGTCCGCAAGCGCGGCGGCTGGAACTCTGGGCCACTGACATGAACCCAACCGCGCTGGCCGGAGCGAAGAAGGGTGTCTATTCTTCAAGCAGTCTCAAGGAGATGGACCAGGATCTGCGGGACCGATATTTCAGATCGCTTCCCGATCCGGGCCTATTCGAGATATGCGATTCCATGAGAGCAGATCTAATCCTGAGAATTCACGATCTCTCCACCGATCAACCGCCAGCTGCGGGCTTTCAAATAATATTCTTGCGGAACAATTTGCTGACTTATTATGAGGGCGCGGCAATGGAATCGGCTTTCCGCAGAGTTGTGGAAAGCCTTGCACTCGGGGGATTCCTGGTGGTGGGGTCTCACGAAAAGATCCCCTCCAGTGGGGACCTGTCTCCATCGAACTTCAACAGGTTCGTCTTTCGGAAGAACCGCGGCATCTGATCGCGCATTTAGAGGTCGTTGCCGGCTTCCGGGTGGATCTTGTAGACCTCGATGTCTCTATCAATGCCCTTCACACGGACAAATTCCGGTCCCTCCATATCCAGTTCGTCGGGAATCAGACTCTTCGTCCTTGCGGTCATAATGATTCCTCCAGGGGGCGCCAGGGCCTCAAGCCTTGATGCTATGTTCACGCTTGAACCCAGAACCGTATATTCCAGGCGACGAGTGGAACCTATGTTTCCCACCACAACAGGGCCGGTATTAATTCCGATCCTTATTCTCAGTCCGTTCGAGAACTCCGGGATTCCGGATTTGGCCCAGTGGGAATCCAGTTCCGCCATCTGTTTCTGCATATCCAGAGAAGCCTTTACCGCTGCCAGGGCATTGTTCTCCAGCGGGACAGGGTCTCCGAAGAACGCCAAGATACCGTCGCCAAGGAACTTATCAATGGTGCCCTTGTGTTCGAAAATCGCCTGTGTCATCCGATCAAAGAAGTTGTTCAGAAACTGATTGAGATAGTCCACGTTCACGGTCTCGGATATTGTTGAAAAGCCTACCATATCCACAAAGACCACTGTCAGTTCCCGCCTTTTTGTGGAAAGGTCCAGATCCTCGCCGGTGCCCACTATGCTGTTCAGAAGCTCGGGGGACAAATATCTTTCCAGTGCCCTGGAAGCCCGGTGAGCTCGCAATTCAACGGAAAAGGTTCGGATCGCAAGTACACCGAGAGCAGAGGGAGCGAATACAAAAAGAAACTCGGTTACCGGTACTTCCCAGCGCCAAACTACGAAACATAGAATCGAACCAAGGACTGAAACAAAACAGATCAACACCGCGGATATGATGCCGACCTTGAGGCGCATTGTTGCGGCCGCAGCCACGAACAACATGGCCACCACCACTGCAAGAGCGACTAAATAAGGAAACGCCCGGATTCGGAAGATGAAATCGTTCATGAGGATAGTGTTCATGGCGTGGGAATGAATTCGCGACAGGGGGCTCAGGACATGCCTGGGAGTGACACCGAAATCGGTGGTGCCGCTGGCGGTGACGCCGACTATGACAATCTTGCCTCTGTACCTGGATTCCCTAGAACGGTCCGGTTCGTCCGATAGTATGTCCACGGCAGAGAAATGCCTAACGCTCTTCCAGATCCTCCCCCAGTTGACAATCATCATGCCGTTGGCATCTACGGGGATCCTGGTCACTTTACCGCCATTTGAAATTTCCACTTCTCCGCTCTTCTTAAGGACTATGTTTTCGGGCTTCAGGTTCCAGTAGAGCTTCAAAGCAGCAAGACTTAGGCTAGGAACAAAGCGGTCTTCCAGCCTTACTAGAATCGGAATACGTCTGTGAACACCGTCTTTGTCGGGTGATGCGTTTATGTGGCCCATTCCCTCAGATAACTGAATTATCGGCTTCATGGGCAAGAGCGATTTCCTCAACCTGTTTGCTTTCATCAGCGGGAATCGCTTTGGAACGCTCACGATCCAGGATCTGTCGTAGAGCGCATCGGCCCGGGAGCGGTCCTTATCAACCGTGAGCTTGACTCCCTGTGCGCGAGTCACGTCAAACGCGGTGGCCCCGACAAAGATCGAGCTATTCTTGATAGCATCGAAAAAAGCCTGATTGCCCGCTTCACTCCTGCCGGCGGAGGAGTATAGGATGTCGAATACAGCCGCCTTGGCCCCGAGGTCCGCAAGCCGTTGAAGCATCTTTGCGCTCATAGAGCGATCCCACGGCCACTGGCCGAATTCCCTTACTGCCTTGTCGTCCACGTCTACGTGAACAATCTGGGTGGACGACACCGGAGGCGCCATAAGCGACAATTTCCAATCATAGAGCTTGTTGTTGATTGTGTCGCAAAACTGAGGGGAAAAATATATCAACTCTGCAGCGAGCAGGCACCATGCGATGCCCACTATGGGACCTACATAAGAAGCTTTTCTCATTGTTTCACTCAGCGAAGGCATAGGCGCCTATGTTTGGTAAGGTCGCTCAGACGATTCTCCCCAATGCCTGTTCTTCCGCTGTCACTCCCCGAGAAAAGATAAGTCGGAGGAGCGCTGTCGTGATGCGACGATCCAGCAGTCTGTGATTCGAGCAAGATGGCATAGTGACCACAGGGTCCTGAATCTGTCAAGTGAATTCACATCATGAGAGCAAGCCTTCAGTCAAGCGGGGGACTCTCGTACGATGTCATTGCGACTCCGGGCTTGAACCGGAGGAAGCAATCTCCCGGGCAGTGAATATGGGGATTGCTCTATGAGAAGATCTGCCCCTCGTGACTGAATGATTACTCATGAGAATTCGCTCCGCCCGGGATCAGCGTTCAGCTTCACAAGATCACGGTCTGTCCGATCCGCACCCAAACGGACATTGTCGTGGACAATCACTGTAGAATGTGAGCACGGGCCTCTTCATCTCAAGCAACGGCGAGCAATGAACCACAGAGGCACAGAGACCACAGAGACGAGCAAGAAGTTGACTCACGAACATACCCCGACATTGAGCCGATCCAGGGTTCACCGGGGTAACGGCCTTACCGCGTTTTGCAGGAGCACCGTATGCTTGCTTGCATGAATTGAAGGATTATACAAAAATACGCGACCGAACTTATGAAACTGAGCACTTACGGAGTAAATTATGGTTGACAGAGGATACCCGTCCATGCCAATATCCATATAATTATCGTGCGTTGTGAAGTAGGCCACATATGGGAAAGCGCCTCCGAGGTCCGGGACTAAGCGATTGTCGGACCGGGGAGTTGAGGCGTGCCCGATGTCTACGTAAGCAGTGGGAGAACATGTTCCATCTTAACAAGGATCCAGCAGAATGACAGTTCAGAGGAGATTCTTTTTGCTGATCTCCGTCCTATGGCTTGCAACCATAGGTGTTGAAGCATTTGGTTGGGAATTCAAGCTCAAAGGCGAGGCAGAATGGCGGTACAGGTACATTTCACGGACCGGTCCAGGCGACCTTTTCGGCAACGCCGACATGGCACAGGCCAACCCTAATGGAACGTCAATAGGGCTGGCCGGGCCTCAGAATATGGCTGTCAGGCTGGAGGGTTATTCTTCAAAGGGCTCGGACGCGGCTTACGCGCAGCAAAGGTTGTTTCTTTACCCGGACATCCGAGTTAACCGGGCTGTTAGGTTGAGGGGGATCTTCACTTTACAGGGAAATGTGAACGCCAACTATGCAGGAGGCGGGGCCAACTGGGTAACCAACCCCCACTATTCCGGATGGACCATGATCGACAGTCGGTATCTCTATAGCGGGACAGGAATGGCTGTGCCCGTAGCAAGAGCGTTTTGGCTCACCATGAACACGCCGTGGGGATATTTGACGATTGGCAGGCGTCCCGCAGGTTTCGGAATGGGTTGGTTCCTTCACGAAGAAGATTCCCATGCGAGATCCTTGGCGCTGGTGATTCCATACGGACCACTGAGGCTCGTTGTAAGTCAGTATCTTTATGGCGGTTACGAGGGGGGGACTGACCCAAATGACCGCAGAAACGCGCGCGGAACGATGTATACAATCGCGTCTGCTGTTGACAAGAATGAGGCCTACAACTGGAATACGGCTGCGGCCCTGGTCTACCGGGCTGGGAATGTGGATTTGGGGTCGCTACTATACGTGCTCTCACGTGACGGGCATCATGGCCGTCCACAGCCTGGGGGCACATATCAGGACGACATATCTGCCAGCGGGACCGTGCAAAGATTTACCGCGGGTCAGCTGCCAGGCACAAACCTACCTATTTACCTGGGAGACGCCAAATTTTATTCCGGTATCCTATACTTTAAGTATAGAAATCACCAATTCTTCTTGAACACCGAATATGATTTCATCAAGACTGACGTAGCTCGAAACGGCGGACGGCCTCTCAGTGGATATGCTCATGCCTGGGCCGCGGAAATGGGAGCCCTCCTGGGTCCCGCCAAAATCTCTTTAGCCCATTTCTATCGGAGTGGACACGACCGAAGGGGAGGAGCTCTTGTTCTTGGTCCCCCATATGGAGGTTCTTTTATACTCGGGAATCTCGTGTACGCCAATGACAAGTACGACAAGTTCCTCGGTGCTTTTCTCGGCGCCGGCGACGCGCCGATTCGGCCTTACTGCTTGCTGCTCGGTCTTTATGGTACTGGTAACAATTCCTATACCACTGACGGGTCCTGTACGTACGAGGATTTCCTTGCGTATGCGGCAAGGGTCGATTACGCGGTGGCAGCCAATCTTAACGTCTTTGCATCAGCCATACTTGCAAGGAGGGCGAGCAACACAGAAAGCATGCAAGGTGATTTCACGGGGACCTGGAATACCGCCAGCAATCCGGGCAACGGCGATTTCGGCTTGTACGGCCCGAATGTGCCCGATAATGATCTCGGATGGGAGGTAAACGCGGGCTTTGACTGGGGCCTCCTGGAAAACATAACATTTAGGCTCAGGTTCGCGTACTGGCAGCCCGGCAAGTGGTTCAACTGGGCGTACAGGGATATGACCTTCTCGGACCCGGTAAACGGAGACTATGGGATCGTAAACCCGTCTCGGACCATCAGCCCTTTGATGGCCTTGCAGTGCAACTTGTTGTGCGAGTTCTGACACGCAGGCTGTGATGAGTTCAGACTGCAACTAAACTACAGCCCCAGCCTTTCTGAGTCCCCCGCCGTGGAAAAGGAATCTTTCTTCTTCCGTGGACGCTCCGCGTCGCGATCGCGTTGTCGAGGTCTTTCTCGGCGAAACTGTTGCACGCGATCACGGACGCGCTGAATCGCGGGGCGATCACGCGCGCTCCTGGCCAGAGTGATCTTATCCCGCTTGAATTTCTTCCCAATGAAAGAGAGGGGCACACTGAGCATCAGAGAGTCGTCCTCAAATCCGGTCTTCCTGAGTTCGATGGTGTGAGGCACGGCAACCTGGATTCCATGCACGATCAGCCGTCCATCACGACCGGTTGTGCCCGCGGAACGTCCATCGATCTTCACCGCCACCCTGCCGGGGGTGGTCCTTATCTCAAGAGAAGCAAGGGCCGGCTTGAGTTTCAGCGGTCGGGTCTTGTGATGCAGTTTGCCCTTTGAGAAGATAAACGGTCCCACTTCCTTGGGCATCCATCCTTCTTTTCGCAGCTTGACGGCCACCGGTCTTCCGAGGGGAAGGTATTTCAGATAAATGGAACCGTCCGGATTCGTCTTTCCAACGAGCCTTCCGCCTACGAAGACTTCCGCGGCCGGCGGATCCGCAAGAATTTGCAAGGTAGTGACAGGTCGACCACGGAGGTCCACGGTCAGGGCCAAGGGGAATACGCCCTCAACCGCGCCTTCGAATTGTGGATGCTGAGCACCTTCCGTCTCGACCTTGGTGCGGTCATAGACGTATCTGTACGCCTCATTGATTGTCACGACTCCGTCACTGTCAGCGTCTGCCGCGCCCTCCACACCCTTCAAAAAATAGTGCGTGAAAACACTGTTCTCCATGCGAGGCGCTTCCAGTGAATATTCATCCGGCCTGCTGGAACTTATGACCACCCTTCCGGCTGACGAACTGAAATCGTTGATGAAATTCTTTATGGGTATGACAGCGGCTTTGGTCCGCCATTTGGAGAATCCCCCGGCATGGCAGGCGTCCGCTACGAGCACTACTCGGGGGCAGTCCATTTTCTTCAAGAATCTCAGTCCGGACATGTTCAACGCCGTGACCTCCAGGAAATCCGGGTCCGCGTCGTGGCTGAGGAAAAAGAATTCACCGGCCCGCTTTGGGTCTATGGCGCCATGACCGCTCAAGAACACGAATACGGTGTCGTCCTTGCCCGCTTTGCGCAATTCGTAGAAAAGGTACTTCTCAAGTTCGGCTTTGGTGGCCTGCTCATTGAGCAGAAGGGTAACCTTGGTATCCTTGAACAACTCCTTCTGAGTGCCGAGGAACTCAGCGAACTTCTTCGCGTCATTGGCCGCGACCTTCAGGGCTGGAATCGCCTTATTCTTGTACTTGGAAATGCCTACCACCAGCGCATACAGATCCCCGCCTGCCAGGGTAGGGACCACGGAAACTACTTGCTCGGAAGGCGCGTTGAGTCCTTCACCGGCGGCTGCCAAGGATCCGAGGGGCAAGGCGGCTGAGGCCGCAAAAACAAGAAGGAAGAGCACGCAAACCGCCCAGCCCTCCCAGCTGCCCCTCACATGAGTTTCTTTGTTCGCGGAGAATATTCTCGGTGTTCTCATGGTACGCTCCCCTCTTTCTTGCTGACCGTCGGAGTAACACGCGGTCGGCCCGAACTCACCTTGCGCCGGAACAAGCTGCGGTACGTTCCTGATTTACCTTGCAGAGCAAAACGCTGCGGGCATGCCCTTCTGAGGTTGGAGGAATTCAGCACGGTTTTGCAGGTGCGCAAGTCGGCATATCCCTTGCCGGTCTTGCCTCAAACCACAGACAAACGTCCCCTGAGTTGCGTTCATTTCTGCAACCAGGACCTATTACTCCATTATCAGTCTAGGCGTATCCGGCTTGTCTGTCAACGAAAAAGCAGGGAAAGGGTAACCCCTCAGTTGGACTACACCCGCTTCGTCAATTGTCTTGAAGTAGCCTGCGTGTTTTTGCTATAGTGAAGCATGAACCGAATTGATATGATGGGGCAATGGGCGGACAGTACCGTCGAAACTTACCACTTACTGGACTTACTTCAAACGGGGAGGTGAAAGATGCGAGATAATACTGCTAGGCTGGTTGTTGTTTTCATCTGTGTTGGCGCTCTGGTCGCGACCGGATTGTGTTCCTTTTCGGCTGAGGCCGGTGAATCCGCGGACAAGGCAATGGAGATTGCTTCCATCGGAAAACCAGCGGTAGACGCCATCGGATTGAAGGCCTGGACCAACAAGGAGCCCGGGGAGGTATTCCGGACAGGAGACCGTGTGATTATCGATTTCCAGTCTGATCGTGCGGGACATCTCGCCATTATAGCCGCTTCCTCTTCGGGCGACGTAATGGTCTTATTTCCTTATGAAGAGATGAGGGTCAATACGATCCAAAAGGGGAAACTCTACACACTCTTTGGGGACGATTCCCGCATCTGGCTTAAGCTGGGGAAAAAGATCAAGGCAGCCAACCTGACCTTTTACGTGAGTTCCAAACCTTTTACCCTCGATCCGCTCAAGCCTGCCGAAGGCCAGGGATGCATCTTCATCAAGTCTGATTCCAAGGCGCAAATGGAGATCCTCAGGAAAAAGCTTGAGTCCCTGTCAGAGAATAAGGGGTTCAACCGCGTTGTCCTACCCCTGAAGGGTAGCGCTGGTGAGGGTTTTGACATCAAGGTGCAGCTGATGGGCCAGACAAACCGAGGACTTAAGCGCCTTCCATCATCCGTTGAGAGCGAGGTCCCCGGCGCGGTAACCGGAGCACAAGGTCTCAAGAAAAAGACAAAGATAAAGGAATAGGTACTTATGGCCATTCCCACATTTTCTGTCGGATTGGAGAATCATTCCCGCGCAAACAAGGATCCGGAATGCCACCATTTCGAGGGTGCCGTGTCACGGTCGGAGTTGGTATGTTCATGTGGCTTCGGCTTTTCCCTTGGGCCACCACTACCGGGAAGTTTTCGGGTGAAGGCATTCAGGAGTTAATCGAGTCAGGATACCGGAGGGAGTTAAATGAGTTGGGAATAAAGGGAGGATAAAGTGTCAGACCAAAATGGAATTAATTTGGACGGCAGTTGTCCATTGTCGGTTTCAGATAACCTGAAGATTGAAGCGACCAGTTACGATCTAAATCTTGATGGGATCATCATTCGCTATGGGTCCATATCCGGGTTCAGAGCCGCGAATCTCGTTGCACCTTTTCATGCCTTCCTCATGAATGTCAGTGACAATGATATTGCCTGGGAAATTTCTTCGGGAGACAGTAGGCAACAGGTGCTGATGGAACCCAATCAAATATTCTTTAATCCGGCCAATGTTCCTTTTTCAAGGTACACAGCCGATCATTATGAGTTTATTCTTGTGCTGGTTGAACCGGAAAAAATGATTTCATCGGTGCCAATTGCCTCTAATCGTTGTACCTTTACTGAAACTTACCAGATCAGAGACCCAAATCTTGAATATATCTTCAAATTATTACTTTCTGAGATTCAGGCCGGAAACCAAAACGGCAGATTATTTCTTGAAAATATTGTCTCTATTTTGACTTTTCACTTTGTAAAGAACTATTCGGACGAACAATCCGCTGAACTAGTTGAAAATGTAAACGGTTTTACAAGCAAAGAGCTTGAAAAAGCACTTTATTATATTGATCGAAACATGTCGGAGAATTATAAGATTGAAAAATTGGCCGACGAGTTCGGGATCAGCAAGTTTAACTTTATCAAAAGATTCAAATCGTCCACAAATGTTACCCCTCACCAATTCATTATCAAGAAAAAACTTGACCGAAGCAAAAATCTTCTCAAAGAAAACAGTCTAACATTATCTGATATTACCTATATGTTGAATTTTTCCGACCAATCTCATTTTTCAAATTCATTTAAGAAAATGTATGGAATGACTCCCCGTGAGTTTCGAAAGACTATTCAATAAATCCATATAACAAAATAAGCCAACACTTGGAAGGCCCCCGGTTTTCGTTCTTCTACGCGAGCGGATCAACGTAGGTTCGGTTTTGGATGCGCTCAAGGGCCTTACGGAACATTTCCGGCGGTAACGCTCCGACGATGATCTCGTCGTTCTCGAAAGCGAAGGCCGGGATGGATAGAATACCCAACCGCCGGGCCTCAGTCGCTGCGGTGTCCAGGCGATCCTGGTGGCGGCCCTCGCTGAACGCCAGTTTGAGCTTCTCCGGGTTCAATCCGGACTTGGCCGCGATTTCGAAGATCACGTCAAGCCGGGCAATGTCCTTAAGGTCAGTGAAGAAAGCCCGGAAGACGTTTTCATGGAACTCCTCAAAGCGATCCATGTCCCGCGCGAACTCCCCGGCAAAAAGCGCCAAGTAGGAGTTGGAGGCCCGATCGCGATCGTTAAACACCATACCGTATCGGTCGCCACGTTGCCGGATGTTATCGAACATGGCAGCTATTTCGTGGGACTGGAATTTGTCTGTCAGGAGCCTACCCTCGGGTGGGGTCCCGGGTTGCAGCTCGTAGGGCAGCCACTCGTCCTCGATATTGAATTCATCCCTAAATTCATCGACAAGGCCCTTGCCGATCCAGCAGAATGGTCAAACGTAGTCCGAGAAAATACGAAGTTTCATTTTTCACCTCATTTCCTGAGTGCAGCCGGAGATAGCCGGCGCTCATTATCTTTATTCTATCCTTCTTGTGGTTGTAAAGCAATATATATTATCACTGGTATCCGGTTTGCTTGTCAATGATACCAAGCGGTTAGGGCTGATGGGCGGACTCACAGAGAATGCTCAGCACTTGACCGGACGGTCATGGAGTTCTTTCGTAACTTCGCAAGAGTCCGGATAGATGTTGGCAATTACGCCTCATGTTGCGTTCGGGCGCTTGGTGTATCAGACTTCTAAAAGAGACAGGAAATCATCATCAAATATCCGGCATCGATTTGAATCAAACAAGGGAGCAAGGATCATGGGAACTAGAATCTGGAGCCTTTGGCCGGCATTCATGGCTGTAGTCTTTCTGGTGTCAATGGCTGGAACGGTCCAGGCACAGCAGAAAGGTAAGATCATCCACGATGCCGAGTATTACATCTTGGAAGCCCAGCAGGGAAAGAAGTGGGCTGCCGACGACAAAGTAATCTCCGCCAAGTTGGCCGCGATTCGCAAGAAGAACGGGGGCAAGCCTCCCAACATCATCTACATTCTTCTGGACGATGTGGGTTTTGGGGAAATCGGCATGCCTGAGTTGAGTGTCATCCGCGGCTACAAGACCCCCAGGATGGATGCCTTAGCCAAACAAGGTCTCAGTTTCCAGAGAATGTACTCTGAGCCTTCCTGCACCCCGACCCGCGTGGCCATGATGACCGGGCGGTACGCTGTACGAACGGGTCTAAGTGAGGCCAAGGCCACGCTTGCCGGAGACGGATTGCCGGCCGATGAGATCACCCTTGCTGAGTTGCTCCGAGATGCGGGCTACTCCACCTCCCACGTAGGCAAGTGGCACATGGGCGATATCGAGCAGGCCTACGCCAGCAATCAGGGTTTCATGCACGCCGAGTTCCCTATTCACCAGTAGGGCCAGCTTGCGATCATGCACATTGACTCCGAGAACGCGGATGTCATTCGCGGCGTTGACCCGGGCGGCGCGGCGCAAACGTTTACCTTGGATAAGAGTTTTGTTCCCGACCCCAGCCACATGGTAACCGGTGTTGAACTGCGTGACGGGAAACTCTACGAGGTTGATTTGAAACCCGGTGAAAAGTGGACTCAAAAGAAGTACCGGGAGATGAATGAGCGATACCAGAAACACGATCTTGAGCAGATTCGTAAACTGGCCAAACAGAAAAAGCCGTTCTTCCTGAATTACTGGCCCCTTTTCCCCCTTACCTTTACCCGCACTGATGTGAAGGAGTTCAAAACCCTCAACGGGGGAACCATCGCCGAGAGCATTGTCGAGGTTGACAAGTGGATCGGCGAGATTGTGGATGAGGTGGACAAGCTTGGCATCGCCGAGAACACCATCATCATAGTGATGGGGGACAATGGTCCCTTCATGCAGTATCTCGGACCAACAGGCGCTTCAGATCGGATCTACCGGGGCGGTAAGGCTGACCATCTGGAAGGCGGTGTGCGGGTGAACGCTTTTGTCCGCTGGAAAGGCGTCATCGAACCGGGGACCTATGCCGAGGATATCGTTCACGTGACCGATCTTTTCACGACCTTTGCTCGCCTGGCCAATGCCATGGATAGAGTCCCCAGGGACAGACTGATCGACGGTGTGGATCAGAGCGGCGTGCTGCTTCTTGGTGAAACTCACGGACGCCGAGATTATGTGCACATCTACGAAGGTCCGGTACTCAAGTCGGTAGTCAAGAATAAGTACAAGATGCACATGCCGGCCCCTGGAGATAATCCCATTGGGGCTCATTTGTTCGATCTCTACCGTGACCCTAGAGAAGAACGTCCTGTGGATTCAATTAAATATGGTCCGTGGGGCGGAGGGCAATTTGTTGCGATGATCAAGCGCCATATGGCGATGAAACAGAAGTATCCTGACAGAAAAGCAACCTACGGGCTTCCTTACGAGGGGATCCAAAACCTCAGACCTGAAACAAAGAAGCTTGTCGAGTTCTTTATGTTGGGGCGTCCCCAAAAATAGAGCCCTCGCAAAAGGGAAAGGCTCGAAACTATAGTCCGGCGCCTTGAAAACTGCGGCGCCGCTCACGCGTGTCATTGCGAGGAGTGAAACGACGAAGCAATCTCAGTTACCGTGACGACTTTCGAGAACCAATATAGAGCGCAAAAAGCTCGCACACAATTACCGTTGACTGCGGAGCCGAGGGTGTGGTACGTCTAAATGTGGGGAAAAGGAGCCGCTGATCCGGCACAAAGGTGGGAATTGGAGTCGTTGGACCATTTTCAGAAGCGCGGCGACACCGATTCGGGGGTCTAAACCCATCGTACATCTGGGTTTGGGCCCAAAACGACCGTCATTTGTGAGATCGCGGAATAATTCCCGATTAATGATCCAAGGTAATCGTTCACCGGGCTTGAAGCGGTTCTGCGCCCGGTGAGCATGGAGGGGGCGATCTCCCCCTCCAAACCTCTCCCATACGTAATTCCGGGAGCTTGTACGGTTCACGGTGAACGGTTACGATCCAAGAGAGTAAACGTGTCGAAAATTAGTTTCAAAGAAGCCCTATCACTGGCCTTGGAAAACGTGACCCGGCTGGGCTCCGAGTTGATCCCTGTAATGAATAGTGTGGGCCGAGCCGCTGCCGAAAATGTCGCGGCCCTGGTCGATTCCCCCTCTGTCGATGCCTCCATGAAAGACGGATACGCAGTCGTATCGAACGACGTAGAGCACGCGTCTCCTACAAACCCGGTCACGTTGGAAGCGATCGGATCACTCGGCCCGGGTGAAAATTCCCACATTTCGGTTAAACGAGGAAAGGCGATTAGAATCCTCAGCGGCGCGCCTATTCCGGAAGGCTGTGACGCGGTGCTGGCCGACGAATTTGCTCAATCGGAGAATAGATCGGTTACCGCGGTTGCGGACGCTCACCCTGGAAGAAACATCCTTTTCAAAGGAATCGACGTTGAAGTAGGAGAAACGCTGGTCATAGATGGACGGGAAATAACTCCACAGGTGGTGGGATTGTTGGTGGCGGGAGGCGTTTCCGAAATCAAGGTGACTCGTCGACCTCGTGTCGGTCTCCTGGCCACAGGCGATGAAGTGCTCATGCCCGGGCGGCCGATCGAAGCGGGAAAGCTCTACGCGAGCAATCTGGCCCTTCAGCAAGCATGGCTCACGTCTCGATCCATACCGTCCGTTTCGATAACAGCCAACGATTCATTCAATGATCTGACCCGAACCGTGGAATCCATGCTCCTTGAAACCGACGTGATCATCACATCCGGTGGGGCCTGGAAAGGCGACAGAGATCTGATCATCAGCGTGTTCGAGTCCCTGGGATGGAAGCAGATTTTCCACAGAGTCAAACTCGGCCCCGGCAAAGCGATCGGTATGGGAATTCTCAACGGAAAGACCATATTCTGCCTCCCCGGCGGGCCTCCTTCAAACGAAGCCGCGTTCCTCCTGATAGCCTTCCCCGCGGTATGCAAAATTTCCGGACACGAAGGATCGCCGTTTATGCGAATCACCGGCCGCCTCGAATCCGAAATCTCCGGCCAAGAAACCTGGACACAAGTCGTCCACTGCCTCCTCACAAAACAAGGAAATGAATTTCGCCTTACCCCCCTTGAAATGAAACGACGCCTTGTGTCTATGGCTCGCACCCAAGCCATCGTCCTTATCCCCGAAGGCATCGAAAGAATCCCCGCCGGCTCCGAAGTAGACTTCATTTTGTTGTAAAGGGGAATATGAAAGGCGCTCATGATGAGCGGTATGGGATTCACCTTGGCTTGGCTCATCAATAGATCCGCACCGATGAAGCCCCTTCCGGAAGGGAAAAAGCTCTATACCGACTTGGAAGAGTATCAACCGTTGCCTATTTTTCTGCCTCGCGTTTGAAGGAAGATGGGGGAGATATGAGTGCCTCGGTTAAAACGTAAGCGGCTTGCAGTGCCTCTGTAGGGCAAAGGGGGAAACATTCTTTGCAGTTCCAGCACTCCTTAGAGGCTATCTCTGGGATGAAACAGATCTCTTTCTTTATTCCTCTATCGACAAATCCGACCGCGTTCTTCTTCTTGACCTCAGCACAGTATCTTACACAGAGACCACAATGAATGCAAAAGGAAGGCTCTTTTTCAAAGCGGTTGCTGTCTGCTCCATACTCTTTAGCCAGATCCTGCAATATGAACGAATCAGGAGCATGAGCCAGCTGGAGCTCCAAGATCATTTTGCGAATTCTATCTACCTTCTCAGATCTGGTTCTTACGATTATATTCTTCTCAACCGGGTAGACGCAGGAAACAACGATTTTTGTCCAGCCGCGACTTTCTACTTCTACTATGCAAAGTCGGCAGGCCCCGTAGGGTTCCAGTTTCTCGTGATGACACAGTGTGGGGATCGATATTCCCGCACTTCGGGCTGCTGCCAAAAGGGTCATTTCCTGCTTCGCCTTGACTTCTTTTCCGTCGATTGTTAACAGGATTTCGCTCATTTTTGTTTTCTCTTTCTGACTATAGTTCGAGCTTCTTCGGGGATAGGCGCAGGAACAGGCTCGCCGGAAATCTTCTTCACCGCATCATAACGAGAAGGGCACACTTCAAAGCAGGTGCCGCACTTTGTGCATTTCTCCTGGTCAACGATATGAATCAGCTTCTTGCCACCTTTGATCGCCCCTGCAGGGCATTTCCTATCACAAATCGTGCAAGCACTGCACTTCTCCGGGTCAATATAGAAGGCGATCAGATCCTTGCACGAGAGGGCCGGGCATCGCTTCTCCTTGACGTGCGCCTCATACTCATCTCTAAAGTATTTTAACGTGCTCAAAAACGGGTTAGGGGAACTCTTACCTAAAGCACAAAGGGCCGCTTCTATGGCTGTCTCGGATAGCTGCTCCAAAAGCTCGATGTCGCCCTCTTTCCCCTTTCCTTTGGTGATATTGGTGAGAATTTTGAGCATCTGTCTCATGCCTTCACGGCATGGGACACATTTGCCGCACGATTCATCCGTGAGGAAGTTGAGGAAGTACCGGGCGACATCAACCATGCAGGTATCTTCATCCAGTACAATCATGCCGCCGGAGCCCATCATCGAGCCAACCTTGGAGAGCTCATCAAAACCAACTTCCAAATCCAACAGTTCCTCAGGGATACATCCTCCGGACGGTCCTCCGGTCTGCACTGCTTTAAAGCTCTTGCCCCCAGGGATTCCACCGCCTATCTTGTAGATAATATCTCTCAGGGATATGCCCATGGGCACTTCCACCAGGCCGGTATTGTTTATCTTCCCGACCAGGGAGAAAATCTTGGTGCCCTTGCTCGATTCAGTTCCATATTGAGTAAACCAATCCGCGCCTTCATTGATGATGAGCGGCACATTGGCCCATGTCTCGACATTGTTCAAAACGCTGGGTCTGCCCCAGAGGCCCACGACGTTGGAGCGGATGTACTTGGGTCTGGGCTCTCCCGCCCTGCCTTCCAACGCGGTCATCAGAGCAGTTGATTCACCACAGACGAAAGCGCCGGCTCCCTGGTGTACCTTCACAATGAAATCAAAGCCTGAGCCAAGAATGTTTTCCCCGAGAAATCCATGCTCCTCAGCTTGTTCGATGGCGATGGTCACATTTTCTACTGCCAAGGGATATTCCTGTCTGACGTAAATATAGCCCTCGTGGGATCCGACAGCATAGGCGCCGATGATCAGCCCCTCGAGGATTGAGTGAGGGTTTCCCTCAAGGAGGGCTCTATCCATAAACGCCCCCGGATCACCCTCATCCGCGTTGACGATTACATACTTTGTCGGCTCCGGGGCATTGCGCGATCCTTCCCATTTTCTCCCCGCAGGAAAGCCTCCACCTCCCCTTCCTCGCAGATTGGATTTCTTGACTTCCTCCACTACCTGGTCGGAGGTCATCTGGAAGAGCGCCTTGGCTAACGCGGAATATCCACCAATCGCCAGGTAGTCATCGATGTTCTTGGGATCAATTTTGATGTTACTGCTGATTATGATTCGTTCTTGATTTTTGTAGAAAGGGATATCGGATTCATGAATTGCTCTTTCGTCTGTGGATGGGTCAACATAGAGCAGACGCTCAACAACCTTCTTCTCCTTTATGGTCTGAGAGACAATCTCGGGAACGTCTTCAGGCTTTACCTGTAAATAGCAAATCTCCTCAGGATAAATGACCACAACGGGCCCTCTCTCACAAAATCCGGGGCACCCGGTTCCTTTGGTATTCACCTCTCTGCTTAACCCCTGTTTTTCAATCTCCGCTTGAAACGCGGATATGACTTCACCTGCACCAGAGGCAAGACAACCAGCGCCGGCGCATATTGAAATGCAGGGCTCGTTTGGGTCTCTCCGGGATAATATTTCTTGTCTGACTTTCTCCAACTCATCAGGGGAGTTTATCCTTGGCATAATTTTCCCTTACTCATAGTTCTTTAACGCGTCTGACGTCTGTGCCGGCCCCATCTTACCGTGAGTCTTTCCATCGATCTCCACCACCGGTCCTAAAGCACAGCAGCCGACGCAGTTAACGGTCTCCAGGCTGAACTTCATATCCAGGTCTGTTTCACCCGGTTCAATTCCCGTCAGGTCTTGGACCGTGTCCAGCACACGCGACGCGCCCCGAACATGGCAGGCCGTTCCCACACAAATGTGAATTTGATGGCGTCCCTTAGGAACCAAACTAAAGGCTTTGTAGAAGGTAGCGATATGCTGAATCCGGGTCATAGGAACCTGCAATCTTTCCGCGACCCTCTCCAATGCCTCACTGGGAAGCCAGTTATTCTCCGTCTGAATGTCCAGTAACACCTGAATGAGATAACTGGGCTCGCAGTTGTGTTTATCGATTATCTGGTCGATTCTGTCTTTGTCCATAGCCTCTGTCCTAATCTTCTTCTTTCTTCTGATCCACCGCCTGCTCTTTCACCTCAGGCGAGAGCAAAGCCCTTCCGGCTTTCATCGTATCGGACCAATCTTTGCTTCGATGAGGTTTTCAGGTGTTTTGATACCTTGGACGGGGTTAGGCCTAATGTCTTTGCAATTTCCGCAGTTGAATGGGGTCCTTCCCGCAGAAGCGACACAATTTGGGCTATTGCCAATTTATCTGCGACTGTTTCCTCGAATAGCCGGTTCAGCTCATCACTGTCGAAGAATTTACGGTATTCTTCTTCCGGCATAGCAGGCAGTCTCAGCCTCTCCCTTTCCACCAGTCTGATGTAGGGGATAAGACTGGTGACCGCTTCCAGTTTCAACTTCAATTCCTTTTCGTCCAGGCCTTCCCCTCGGCCAAGAGGTCCTAGCTCCTTCACCTTCTGGACAAAACCATTAACCCCTTCGACAAAAAGGTTGGAATCACTGCCGGACATAAATGCGATCTTCAATCTCTCCGGGTTCAGCCCTATGTGTTCCAGCAATTTCTTGGCCAGGTTCACCATAGTTAATGCATGGTAATTTCCATGAGTAGTATAGTTACATTCATTCAAGTGGCAGGAACCAATGAACACCCCATCCAATCCATTTGAGAAAGCCCGAAATACATGTGCCAGATCGACTCGTCCGGAACACATGACGCGAATAAGTCTCATTTCAGTTGTATATTGACTTCTGGAAACTCCAGCTAAGTCGGCTGCGCCGTATCCTCACCAATGGCATACAAATCCCAAGACCTTTGGTCTAAATCTAATTCCTGCACTCATACGTTCTCACCTCCCACTTGGTAATCCCGGGTTCATTCATTCGTATATCTCTACACATCTCCAACGGCAACATCCATTGGTTGCATGACCTCTTCCTCCGGAAACGCCGTATCAATTTCGCTCAAGATCTCTTCTTCGGTGTAGTGCTTCAGTTGTATGGCATTGGTTGCGCACTTTGTGTTGCAGAGACCATCTCCTTTGCAGAGGACAGGGTTAACCCTGGCCTTTCTGCCCTGCGGCGTTTCATAAAAGTCTATGGCGCCATAGGTGCACACCGTTATACATGCCCCACACGAAACACACTTATCCTCATCCACCGTGCAAACAGAGCCGGAGGCTACTACTATATCATGTGAGAGAAGCGTTAAAACCCGGCCTGCAGCTCCATAAGCCTGGTTGATCGTTTCCTGTATAAACTTGGGATAATGAGCCAGTCCACAGAGATAAACGCCGTCTGTGCCGAACTCAACAGGCTTTAATTTGACATGGGCTTCTTTGAAGAAGCCGTCCGGGTTCAAAGTTACCTTGAATAACCCGGCAATTTCTTTGGTAGCCTCCGTGGGAATGACAGCGGCAGCCAAAGCAATGATATCGGCATCCAGCACAAGCTTGTTCCCTAAAACAAAATCGGTCACGGTAACCTTTAGAACGGGCCGACCCTCGTCCGACTCGCCGGCTTCCACCAGAGGTTCATCCTGCGGCTCATAGCGGATAAACTTTATGTCCTTCTCTGAAGCCTCCCGGTAATAATCCTCATTGAACCCATAGGTTCTCATATCCCGAAAGAGGATGTAAATGTCCATCTCGGGATTAACCTCTTTCAGTTTCAATGCGTTCTTTACAGACTCACTGCAACATACCCGGCTGCAGTAATTTCTGTCTTCGTTTCTACAGCCTACGCATTGGATCATCACGAGACTCTTTGCGTCAATTATCTTTTCGTCTCCTTTGGCGGTCCGCTCCTCCAAGTCAAGGTGGGTCATTACCCTGTCATCTTCTCCATAAAGGTATTCGGCAGGCGTATATAGATCAGCGCCTATAGCAAGAACCGCGGCGCCGTGTTTTATCTCTGTGAATCCTGTTTCAGACTTAACCGCGGTCACGAAGTTCCCAACATAACCTGTGGCATCCGTGATTGTCGCATCATGATAGACGTGTATTAAGCGGTGTTGATACACCTTTGCCATGAGATCGCGCAGGTACTCCTGAACATCCAGTCCATCCAGCGTGGAATGAATCTTTTGTGCTATTCCTCCAAGCTCCTTATTCTTTTCCACCAGGTGCACGTCATGTCCCTGGTCGGCAATGGAGAGAGCGCAGTTCATACCGGCTATGCCTCCACCGACTACCAGCGCGGCCTTGTTGACCGGCAAGTCAAATTCCTGTAATGACTCTAAATGGCAGGCTCGGGCAACCGACATCCGGGTTATATCCTTTGCCTTCTGTGTTGCTTCTTCCTTTTCTTTGGAGTGGACCCAGGAGTTGTGCTCCCTGATATTGGCCATTTCGCAATAATATTGATTAATTCCCGCCTCTCTAACGGTGTCTCGGAACAACGGTTCAAGCGTCCTCGGGGAGCAGGCGGCGATAACCACTCGATTGAGCCCCTTTTCCTTCGTCATGTCGGTTATTTCTTTGGCGGAATTCGTAGCACAGGAAAATAGCTGTTCCTGAGCATAGACAACATTCGGTAGCGTTTTACAGTACTCGACTGTTTCAGGAACATTGACTATCCTTCCGATATTGGCCCCACAATGACATACAAAGACTCCTATCCTCGGCTCCTCCTTGGAGACATCCCTTTCAGGCGGATATATTCTCTCTTTGGCAAGATTTCCTCGTCTGTAGTCAAGGAGTTCGCCGATTTGGGAGCTCGCTCCGCTGGCGCTGAAGACCGACTCGGGGATATCCGTAGGGCCCTGAAAGGCGCCGCTTATGAAGATTCCGGGCCTGGTGGTCTCCATGGGATTGGTAGAGTCGATTTCACAGAAGCCGTGTGAACTGAGCGCGATTCCGTACTTGGCGGCAAGATCTTCATTGCCGACAGGAGGATTCAAGCCGACGGACAGTACCACCATATCGAATTCTTCTTCTTTTACACCTTCCTCCGTAGTGGCGTATTTCACCCTTACGTTCTTGGTTTCCGGGTTCTCGCCTACGATTGACACATAGCTTCTTAAGAAACGAACTCCGGGAAGTTCCTCCGCTCTCTGGTAGTATCGTTCAAAGTCCTTGCCGAATGACCGAATATCATTATGAAATATCGTACACTCCGCGTCTGCGTTATGATCCTTTGTCAGAATCACGTGTTTCTGAGTATAAGTGCAGCACACGCCTGAGCAATAACTGTTCTCGCCTTCTGTAACGCGTCTGGAACCGACGCATTGAATCCATGCTATTTTCTGAGGATGCTTCTTGTCCGAAGCGCGAAGCACCTCACCCTCGAATGGCCCGGTGGAGGATAACAAGCGTTCATAGTCCATACTGGTGACTACGTTCTCAAACTTTCCGTAGCAATATTCGTCCTTCACCTTAGGATCAAATGGCTCAATCCCGGGAGCCAAAATAATCGCTCCCACCTGAATTTCCATCTTCTCCGGCTTTTGCTGAAAATCTATGGCCTCGTTCTGACATACTCCTACGCAAATATGGCATTTCTTCTCTTTAAGATAAATGCAGCTTTCGTCAATATATGAGACAAGGGGAATTGCTTGAGAGAAGTATACGTGGACCGCCTTATTCTGCGATATTTCCTGATTGAATTGATCTGGGTATTCGATCGGGCAGTATTCTACACAAGTCGTGCAACCTGTGCACTTCTCCTCTATAATGTATCTGGGTTTTTTCGTCAGGGTTACTTTAAAGTCACCCACTTCCCCTTCTACACCGTCAACCTCAGTATAGGTCAAAACCTCTATATTTTGATGCCGGCCGACCTCGACCAGTTTGGGTGAGAGAATTCACATGGAACAGTCATTGGTGGGAAAGGTCTTGTCAAGCTGGGCCATGTGGCCGCCGATGCTCGGCTCTTTCTCAACCAGGTAAACCTTAAAACCGGCAGTGGCAAGATCAAGAGAGGCTTGAATACCGCTGACCCCTCCACCAACGACCATTACGTCTCCAAAGTTCCTGTCCGCGAAACTCTCACAAATTTGTTCAACTTGTTCTTTTTCCATTTGGCCCTTTCCTTACCAGGTCTTTCAGTTCCCTAAATCGTTTCCATATAGACTCTAAATCACTTCCTGGATGATTTCCGTGATGTCTTTAACCTCTAGTTTTTCGTCAAAACCCATTGTAACCCTGCTGTCCTCCAACATGGTAATGCAATAGGGGCAGGAAGTAGCCAGCACTTCGGCCCCGACCTCAAGAGCCTGTTCTATCCTGATGTCGGAGAATCTCTCACCCTTTTCGGTTTCCATCCAAACCCTGCCGCCGCCGCCGCCGCAACAGAGGCTGTCTACCCGTGAGTCAATCAACTCTTTGAGCTCTAAGCCGGATACATTCTTCAGAACTCCCCGTGGTTCGTCATATATACCGTTATGTCGCCCGAGGTAACATGGATCATGATAAGCGACTTTCTTCCCATACTCCTTATCTAACTTAAGCCTTCCGTCCTGAATAAGCTGGAATAGATACTGGGAAAGATGAATAACCTCAAAGTTCACCATAAAATCGGGATACTCGTTCTTGAAGGTATGATAGCAATGAGGAGATGAAACGAGGATTTTCTTGACGCCATTATCGATAAAAGTCTTGATGTTTTCCTTGGCCAGGGTTCTGAACAATTCCTCTTCGCCTGTCTTGCGGATACTTTCTCCGCAGCAGCTTTCCTTTTCGCCCAAAATCCCGTAATCCACCCCTGCCTTATTCAGGATAGTGGCCGTGGCCTTGGCCACCTTTTTGAGTCTCGGGTCATAGCAGAGGTAGCAGCCCGGGAAATAGAGAACTTCCATCTCCTCGGTGAACGGTTTTACGGAGAGACCTTCCGCCCATTTTGCCCTGTTTTCCCGCGGTTCACTCAAGGGGTTACCTTCACCAACGAGGCTTCCTCTCGCGGTGCTGACAGGCTTAACGGAAGGCGGAGCAACCTGATATTCCGTGGCAATCCTGCGCAAGGCCACCCCGGATTCTATCTGGCTTACGTCCCTGGGGCACCGCTGAGGGCATCTTCCGCAGGTGGTGCAACGCCAGATATCTTCACTTTCAATCTCAGTCAAACCGAACGTCGCTTCTCGGACGATCTTGCGCATACTGAAGTTTCTCACCCTGTTCCACGGACAAACCGTGTCGCATAATCCGCATTGAAAGCATCTTTTAAAGGCGTCTCCACCGCTCGCCTTTATTTCATCAACGATCTCTTTGAATGGGGTTACAGTATCCACTATCTTTTCCTACCTCTTCTTCAATATGTCGCGCAAGAATGCTTTCCGCGCCCTGTTAACGTGCTATTCCCTCTTCGACAGTGACATTCGGGCAACGGTATCCATCATCTCGTCTAATCCATATTTGTTTGCCAGCGCTTCCAATCCAGTCTCCAACTCCTCCTGTTCCAGCCCTTCGTCGACTTCCTCTTCCCTTTCTTCGTAAGTCAGGGCATCAACAGTGCACCACTGAACACACAAAGGCTCTTTGAGTGTCTCATCGCTTTCACACATGTCGCATTTCAGAGGGAGGCCGGAATCGGGTTCTTTGAAAAAGTACCTGGATGGGCAGGAAGCCCTGCAGAAGGCACATTCGTCGTATTCCTTTCCGTCAATCGTGTATTTGTCTCTGCCGGCACATTCGGCCGGCGTGTACTCACCCGCGTATACGGGAACATATACGTCTTTCAGGGGGTCACGAATCACCCGAATACGAGCCCTCGCCGGATTATTGCTGCTATATCTCGGCGCGGCGTGAAACGCTGAGCAGGCTACCTCACAGGCCCGGCAACCATTGCACTTATCAACGTCAACCTTTATTGTTTTAACGATTTTCTTTACTTTCTCACCCATGACCGTTACCACCCCTTCACTTTATATCTTCTCTTCTTCCACCGGAGTCTCACTGGAAGGAGTACCTTCACTTTCTGAATAGATCCCTCTCTTTTCGAAGTCATCGAATACGTAATCCAAACCCAATTCATGCAAAGACTCCTTGGTGGGAATACCCTGATTGTTCCACCCCTTGAATTTGTAATACGTATCTAGAAGTTCCTTTTCGAGCTCGGGAAATCTTTTCTTCCAATGGTTCTCCGGGGGCTTCTCATCTTTCCTCCTCATGCCCCTTCCTATATTAAAGGCTCTAATTAAAGTCCGGTATCTCTTGGCTGCTTGTGTTAGTTTGGCTTCATCCATATCGATCCCCGCGCCTGATGAAATGAATTTCGGGTAATTATGTATATGATACGGAGGCTTCAGGGGAAATGATGATAAACCGCAGCACATCCCGAGGCCGTCATCAATGTAGTGCATCATTTCTTGCCAGTCGACAATATCACAGCACATATCAACGGTCGGATAATAGGGCATCGACTTTTCCCCGCGTAGTTCCCAGTCTAAAAGGTACTGCTTAAACTTTTCATCAGGAACCTGGAACCAATCCTCTACAAACGCTTCTCTCTCCTCTCTCGTAGGCCAGGGCGCTTGGGGGAATTGCCCTTCAATCTGGGTAATGTTTATCTTTTCGCCTGTAGCATACATGAGGAAATAAATAGGATTCAGCATTGACAGCTTCAGAGGAAGCTGCTCATGTTTCTTAATATTATTGTGAGCATACGCCTCCGCGCCCTTACCAATCTGTTTGGCCGCCCAATAAGTCCCATCGGCCAAAACGTCTCCAATCCCTTCCCGCCGAACAATTCTGTCAAGTAACCAGTAGAATCTCCCCTCATTGTCGGACGGCATTCCCGGGAAGTCATCGTCAGTTAATATGCCGTTTTCGTAAAGCTCAAGGGCAAAGGCCATGACTTGCGGGGTTGAGAATCCGTCCACCCCGTACTCCGTAGCACTTTGGGCGATACTCAAACCAAATTCCAGGTCAGAGAAGGCGGCCATGGTATAAGTAAGCTTCGAGAAGCATTTCATCATGTAGGTTGGACGTCCCGGGGGAGAAATGGTTGCCCCGCATTCCATCGGGCAGTTGTAGCAACTGATCAACCGCGTCCGCATACTATCCAAAGTCTGCGTCCACTGCTCGGCGATTTCTTCATTCCAGAACCCTTTTTTGCGGACGCGTGAATTACCCCACATGAAATTTTCAGTGTGCCACTTTTCATCATGGACTTTCATCTCTTGGGGCGACCCGAGCCCGGTCAAAATGGTCATGACACCCGGAATCGGATTTTCATTCCGAAATTCTATATATTTCCGCACTTCGTCGCAGAGCGTCAAAAACTCGTCCGGTCGGGCAACATTAATGTCCTTTGTTCCACGAACAGCGATCGCCTTGACCCCTTTGTCTCCCATGACCGCGCCTATTCCGAGCCGGCTCGCACTGGATCTGCCCTGCTCGATGGAAGCAAAATGGACCCTGTTCTCACCGGCCAGACCGATAGCAGCCACCTGGGCCTCCGGCTCCTTCAACTCCTGTCGAATAAGCTCCTGAGTTTCAACCGCGCCTTTGCCCTTCAAATGAGAGGCATCACGTATTTCTACTTTGTCGTTGTTTATCCACAAATAAACCAGATCAGGGGACTTGCCGCGAAGGATCACTTTGTCATAACCGGCATACTTCAATTCCGGCGCCCAAAACCCCCCCATCATTGAAAATGCCATCAACTGAGTTTGAGGCGAAATGGTAGAAACAATGGTACGATTGCAACCGGTAGCAGGTGTGCCACATAAAAGACCCGCGCCGAATATTAAAAGATTATCGGGAGAAAAGGGTTCGACTTCGGGAGGAACCCTCTCCCATAATATCTTGGCGTTAGTACCCAGGCCCCCCAGATAAAGCTCGGTGTCTCTTGGGTCGGTTTCTACCCTCTCAATGTTTCCTCGGGTTAGATCAATCTCCAAATTAAACCCTGTTTCTGCGTACCTCATTTTTTCACCTCTTACACTCGGCTTGCAATATGGTCGTCCGCTCTTCTGCAACCAAAGAAGTGCAAATTCCTGCTCCCTTAGTGGCCGAACCAAGCTTTTCCCGACAATATTCCGGTCGATGCGCTCCGAAGTACATGCCGTCCATTACTGCAATGGCATCGATGTCTTCTTCTTTCATAGAACGGATCCGAACATTCGCCGGATCAATATTTCATTTGTTCACGCCGGGCTGCCTTTGCTGAATGGCCTCGGAGTCCCAATACTCAATAGTCTAAAGGGACCGGTTAGGCTGCGTCCGGGCTCTGAAGGTTATGTTGACCGAGACTTGGCAACATCGTTCATACGAATATAACTCATGTAAAAACTATGTCAAGACTTTTTGCACTTTATCAAAAAAAGATTTCAACCCGGATTTTGCGTTCGCGTCTTTGCACGGTCGGAGGGGACCGGTGTGTCCGGTCCCGAACGGTTTTGGTACAATAATTCTTCAGCATGATAGAGGTTTTCGTCTCAGGGCACCGATGCCAACCGCGAAAAGCAGGACAATGTACTCCCTTGGAAAGTGTGACCAGGCGT
Source organism: uncultured Syntrophaceae bacterium (assembly GCA_964527475.1). Taxonomy (GTDB): domain Bacteria; phylum Desulfobacterota; class Desulfomonilia; order Desulfomonilales; family Desulfomonilaceae; genus CAZGNL01. The sequence goes on along the minus strand of CAZGNL010000032.1, from coordinate 2,142 downwards.
TCTGAACGCACGTATCCGGCCGCCCTGCGGTGTTTAGTCCCCAGTGCCGGCAGGAAGCGAGTGTCAGAGAGTCAAGAGTGCAAGACGTTCGTCCACCCGTTTCCATTCTTCCTGATGGGGGTACGCTTCACTCAGGGCGAGCATCCATGAATTGTTCCTACCAAAGTGCCGCGGAAAGATCACCCCTTTGCGGATCAACGTAGGGGGTGGCCTTTTCCACGGGACTTTCATGCGAAGTTGCGCTCAAAGAAGTACAGTGTACAGGTGAGGGACCGAGTCTCAAAATCCCCCCTAATCCCCCTTTTTAAAAGGGGGCAGGGGGGATTTCACCCTTCCGGACTTTTAGCCACAGGTTCCCTCTTTGAAAGCCCACCGGTATCAGGCGCCTTTCCGTAAACCGACTGCCGGGCACGATGGATTTTACTTCTTGACCCGGTGCTCTCTGTCTCTTACCCATACTTCCGAAGTCCCTCTCGATTCTGGTTGTTTCCTATCGGTTGCAGATCGGAACGTACCAGAATCACGAGACTTCGAAAAGCCTTACGTCGTCACTTCAGCGGGAATTCCTCTTGACTCATTATCATATGAGTGGTATTAGGGTTTTAAGCGAAGATATAGTGACCCTTGTATCCGAGTCGCCGGAGTTTATATATGGATTATACCGGATTGCCCGGAAGCACTATCAAAAGGGCGGCCTCCACTAAACGAAGAAGCCCTTCAGCAGATAGAAAGCGCCGACTCATCATAGAATCCGCGGAGCGTATCTTTGCCACCCGCGGTTTTCACGATACGACTATCGCTGATATTTCTAATGATTCCGGGGTACATGAGGCATCTATCTTCCAATATTTCAAGACAAAAGAAAATCTGATCGTTACCGTTCCGGAAAGACATCTTAAAGAGACTCTGGCAGGCATCACTGAGCATCTTCAAGGAATGAAGGGGGCCGAGCCCAAGATTAGGAAGTTACTTTGGCATCAGCTCAGAGATCTCTCTGTTAATAAGAACTACACCTCAATTTTGCTACGTGAACTCCGGACATTGCCTGCTTTCTACGAATCCCCGGCATATGAAATGATTCGAAAATACAGCGCGTTCGCTGTTGAGGCCATTAGAGAGGGCATACGGGACCAAGAAGTGGACGCTGACATAGAGGTTATTCTCGTTCTGGAGATGATTTTCGGCACGATCGACAGCATTGTTTTGCGATGGCTTTTTTTCGGCGATCCCTATGATCCCAATGAGGCTGCGGATGCTCTGTGCTCGTTAATAAGAGCAGCGATATGGAGGCGCGAACCGTCGGTCGGAAATGAAAATGGTGATGAACCAAGCCGTGGAGAGCTCAGGCGGCGTACGATAATGGAAGCCGCCTCGGAAGTATTCGGCAAAAAAGGTTATGGCGGTGCCACCATCTCCGAAATAGCCGGAAAAGCAGGCATAGCCGACGCTTCCATTTATCAATATTTCAAGAGCAAAGAACAACTACTTCTCTCAGTACCGGGCACCTGGTTCATCGAATTGGCCGATGAATTGGAGCGCGTTTTCTCCGGGGCATTGAATCCCTATGAGCGACTCTTATACTTGCTGAGAAGGTGGGCTCTGGATTTTCAGATTCGAGAACGGGAGACTCGTGTTTTAATACTGGAATTGTACAGGAACCCCAAATTTTATGAATCTCAAGAATATCGGAATACCCAGCGTTTCTGGAAACTGATAAGATCTACTGTGGAAGCCGGACAACACAGCGGCCATTTCCGAAAGGATTTCGAAATCAGCTATTACCTCGATCTCGTTCAAGGGGCATTCGAGCATGAGGCGCTCGCTCGCATGATGCTCTCCAAAAAACAACCCACCATCGCCAGTACGGAACAAATGATCAATCTTCTCCTCAGAGCTATAAAGGCTTGATGTTGCCGGTTGGAAACCCCGCGGAGTTTCGCACAGCCATCGGCTGGATTTGATGCCTTTGATCCACCGATCCGGGGGCGCTCGTGAGTCGGATGTACTCGGGCAATCGTCATGATAAAGGACTAGGAATGACCTCTTGACTTCTCTTGGAGGGGCACCGTATTATCGATCAGAATTGTGAGAGTCAGTCGTCCCTCCGGGACTTAAAGAAGGGAAATTATGGTGGTTTCTTTT
>CAZGNL010000031.1:10453-38403 GCA_964527475.1 uncultured Syntrophaceae bacterium | reverse complement strand
CGTGTAGAGTGCGTGGCATCAATCCCCCCTGCAGATCCTGCGCGCGCGGTGATCCGTCATCTTGTGAGAACTTTGGGACCGGTATACTCAGTCCCGGAATAATGATCGGGGCTTGCAGAGACACATCCGGAGGGTGGGCGGATTATTTCATCGCTCATGGGAGCCAGCTTCGACCCATCCCGCAGGACATGGAGAGCGAACAGGCAATACTTGCGCCTGAATTGACACGAGCGCTCAGAGCGGTTTTGCAGCATCCACCCGCGGCCGCAGATCGAGTGATTGTCGTAGGCGCGGGGTCCCTGGGATTGCTCACGCTCCTGGCCCTCCGGTACCTGGGTCACTCCGGGGAGGTCATGGTTGTTGCTCACAACAATTTCGAGGCGGATCTAGCGCGTAAGTTGGGCGACGCTGAAGTTGTGGTCAGCCAGGCGCCCGGGGCCGCGTACGAAGCGGTGGCCGAATTCGTGCACGGAAGCGTGCGCTATCCGGAAGTAGGCAGACTGACCTTGCAAGGGGGCGGTGATCTGGTCTTTGAGACCACCGGCCTGGTGGAGCACATGGAGGATGCGCTGCGATTCACCAGAGAAGGCAAGAAACTGGTGCTCATGGCAGTCAACCAACCCCGGGGGTTCAATATGACCCCCCTCTGGTACAAAGACGTTGAAATCCGGGGAAGCGTCTTTTCCGGCAGGGAGTCCCATAATGGAGAATACACAGAGACCTTTGATATCGCAATGAAAATGATTCAGGGAGACACAATCCCCTTCAGAGAAATGATCACCCACCGGTTCGCCCTGTCGGAGTTCGCCAAAGCCTTTGACGTGCTTGCGGATCGAGAACTGAGCAAGGCAATCAAGGTGATATTCCAGCACGTGGTTTGATTGGGAGTAAGAATTCACCGGCGAACGAGATACAGAGAAGAAAGAATAAGAATATTTAGCCACAGAGGGCACAGAGGGCACAGAGATTCTGAGAAGATATCTTCTGTGAATCTCTGTGGTTGAGCATTCTTATTCCTTCCGCTTCATGTCTCCGTATCCAATATTCCTATTCTTTCCGCTCGGTGCTCTCTGTGCCCTCTGTGGCTAAAATCTCTTCTCTTCATCTTCTCCATGTCCCGGCGCCGTATCTTCATCGGTCGTGGATTGGTCGTCCAGGCTTCCCCTTGGCACGATACTGCCAACTCGTGTGTTCGGCTGAGGACCATTGAGAGCATTTTGGTTGACCGAGGGGCGTTCGGTGAGGTACGCTGCAGAAGCAGGCTTGGGAAGCCCCGGCGTTATTGGAATGAACATATTTCAACCGAAAAGGGAGGAGTTCGATGCTTAGATCACAACGCACATTCGGTCTATTGAAAATCGGAGTGGTAACGGCTGTTCTCTTTGTGTCCGGGTGCATGTCCTGGGAGCCGGGGTGGGACCGGATCGAGAAACCTACGAAAACCGGAGATGTCTCAGCTCTGCTTACCGAGGCGAACGAACAAATAGGATCAGCGGACACGAAAGACAAACTCATACAAGTGGTAAAAACCTATGAACGGGTACTGGAAATCGAGCCGACAAATTATGAAGCACTCTGGAGTCTCGGCAGATATTGGCTGCTGCTTGGATACGCCTACTCCGATACCGTGCAAGAGAAGGTGTCTTCTTACAATCACGTAATGCAATACTGCGAAAGAGCAATGTACGGGAACTCGGAGTTCAAGTCGCTGGTGGACACGGGAGAACCGGTGTGGGACGCGTGCCGGGTCCTGTCAAAGAACGAAATAGAGGCCATGTACTATTGGTACAACGGAGTCGGCCTATACTGGACCGAATGCCTCACTGGTCCGGGCCGATTACTCAATGTGCGCTGGCCGGGAAGGATGCAGAAGGTCGTATCAAGAATGATAAAAGTCGATCCGACGTGGGGAGGAGGACATCCCTATTTTGCAAGAGCGATCTATTTCACTCAGATACCGGGCTTCCTGGGCGGGGATCTGAAAAAGGCGGCGCTGTTCTTCGACAAAGCCATCGAAGCGGGACCCAATTGGCTTTACATTAAGTGGGGCAGGGCGAAGTATTACCACGTCAAGAAAAAGGACAAGCAAGGCTTCAAGGATGATCTGGAATGGGTCATTGCTCAGGACCCGCGCAAAGCAGACAGTCCGTATCCCGCGAACGTTATATTTCAACGACAAGCCAAGGAAATGCTCGCGCATTTGGACAACTATTTTTAGGGATCATGCGGTCACACTCAGCACCTTTTGCTGAGTGAGGCTGGGCGAGCATTCGGGCTCATAGCTTAGTGGAGGCTACTATGGAATGTCCGAAGTGCCGGACAGAACTCCCAGGTGAGGCCAAGTTCTGCAAGAAATGCGGGAACAGACTCGAACTTACTTGTCCGGAGTGCGGCAAGACTATTCCCCCTGACAGCAATTTCTGCCTCGAATGCGGCCACGATCTAAGCAAGCCCAAAGAAGCCCAGCCCATCGACTACGAGCAACCTCGCTCGTACACCCCTAACTTCCTTGCCGAGAAGATCCTGACCAGTCGCAGTGCCATTGAGGGTGAACGCAAGCTTGTCACCGTCCTCTTCGCAGACGTGGCCGGGTTTACCTCCATGTCCGAGAAGCTTGACCCGGAAGAAGTCCACCAGATAATGGATGGATGTTTCAAAGTCCTGATGGATGAGATCCACAAGTACGAAGGCACAATCAACCAGTTTACCGGCGATGGAGTAATGGCTCTCTTCGGCGCGCCCTTGGCTCATGAGGATCACGCGCAGCGGGCCTGCCACGCGTCTTTGTCAATCCAAAAGGCGCTTGTGGGGTATTCGGAAAGGCTCAAGAAGGACCGTGGAATAGACTTCAAGATGCGCGTCGGGCTGAATTCGGGGCCGGTTATTGTCGGTTCCATCGGTGACGATCTACGGATGGATTACACCGCTGTTGGAGACACCGTCAACCTCGCCTCCAGGATGGAGAGCAACGCCACGCGGGGTATCGTCCTTGTTTCGGAAAACACACACAGATTGGCGCGGGACTTCTTTGAGTTCGAGTCACAGGGCAAGATACAGGTGAAGGGAAGGGAGGATCCGCAAGAAGCGTACGAGCTTTTGAGGCCAAGCGATGTGGAAACCCGTATGCAGGCGTCCGTAGCCAGAGGACTCAAGGAACTGGTGGGCCGTGATGATGCCTTGGAGAACCTCTTTAGAGCTTTTGGAAGGGCAAAACAGGGAGACGCTCAAGTCCTTGACGTTGTGGGTGAAGCCGGAATAGGCAAGAGCCGACTATTGTACGAGTTCGAAAAGGCCATAGGCGACGAAGCTACGTTTCTCACAGGGGTCTGCGCCCACTATGGGAGGAACATCAACTTCCTGCCTGTGATGGACGTTGTCAGGGCAACGTTTGGCATCGAAGAGGGAATGACCCAAGAGGAAGTGGGGGATCGGATTGCGCAAAAGGCCACGGACGCGCTTGCTCCAATGATACCTTTCTATTGCAATCTTCTCTCTCTGCCGGTGGATGATCCCATGTTCAAGATGCTTGATGCGGAGAGCCGAAAATACGGTACCTTTGAAGCCGTGAAAGACCTCCTGCTTGCGGCAAGCGAGGAGAAACCGTTGGTGGTCTTCCTGGAAGACGTTCACTGGATTGACAAGATTTCCGAGGACCTCTTCACGTTTTTTTCCAGGTGCATCCTCGACCATCCGATCCTCATGCTCTCAGCCTACCGTCCCGAAGGCTCGCCTCCGTGGGCTCATGGCGCTCATTACCAGCGGCTCGGTCTGGAGACCCTTGGCGCTAAAGCATCCACCCGGCTCGTCCGCAACATGGTTGGCGGTTTACCGCTCGACTCCGGCCTGGAACAGAGAATCGTCGCCCAAACAGGTGGAAACCCGTTCTTCGTCGAGGAGATTGTCAGGGAGCTTCTGGAGCGCGGAGACATTGTTAAGATGGATGACCGGTACGTCTGCCGCAGCCCCATCGATCAATTGCAGATCCCCGATACCGTCCAGGGTGTACTCTCGGCTCGAATGGATCGCCTGAGCGAAGACCTCAAGCAAACAATGCAGGTTGCGAGCGTGATCGGTAGGGATTTCGCCTTCCGGATTCTGAAGAGCGTCATGGTCCTGGGAGAAGACCTGAGAGTTCACCTCACAAATCTCGTGGGACTGGAGATCCTCTGTGAAAAAGCACTGTATCCTGAACTCGAGTACATCTTCAAACATGCGCTTACCCAGGAAGTGGCCTACGAAAGCCTACTCAAGCAGAGGCGCCGCGAGATCCACGGCCGCATCGCACGAACAATCGAGGAACTGTTTCCAGATCGGCTGAAGGAACACTGCGAGATGCTGGCTCACCACTATGGCAGCAGCGGGGATGCTGAGAAGGCAGTTCACTATTTGCTCCTTGCGGGACGGAAATCCAATCGCCAAGACGCGCTTCAGAATGCGAACGACCTTTTCGAAAGGGCTTTCGAGATGTGGGAAAAGGCCGGCCTGTCTCCAGACATACAAGCACAAGTTCGATTGTATCACGGGTGGGCGCAGGCCAACGTGGGCCTGGGAGCAATCGGGAAAGTAGTTGAAGGTTTCAAGAAGAGTGTTGATCTGGCCCGGCAACATGGTTTGACCTATTTTGAAAGAGAAGGTCTATCGGAGCTGGCACGGGTAGCTTACACGTTGCCGAGTAGAAACGAAGCTGAGCAGATTCTCGACCACGGGATTTCGCGGGCCCGAGAAATTGACGACAAGATTCTCGAAACCGTAAACTTGTCGTGCAGCGCGCATTTGACGGCAGTTTACGGCCAACCACACGTAGGACATGAAATGCTGGCTGATGCCGAACGCATTGCCATGGAGTCAGGTGACCCACGGGCCATAGGGTTTTCCAGAATCTACAGGGCCCTGATAGAGCGATGGATCGGGAGCCCTGGACAAGCAGTACAGTTGATCGACCCTGTAGTTATGATGGTGCGCAAAATGGGCAATCGCTCAGGTCTCATCATGGTTTTATCGGCCCACTGCACTGCATTGGCTGAGATCGGGCAAATCGAGAACGCTTTGACGGGTCTGAAAGAAGGGGTGGACTTGTCCGAGAAGTTCGGAATCCCACAACGCCTGGCAACCTTACATAACACACTCGGCTACTGCTACGGCGAGATTTGCCGGCCGGATTTGGCATGGCGATCCAATATGGAGAGTAGGGACCTGGCTGGGCGACAGATGACCCAAATTCCTATGGGAAGGCGCGCGTATGCCGAAGTACGTGCCCAGGCAAGCGTGAACTTGATGGAGAATCTCTTTGATCAGGGCAAGATTGATGAAGCGCAAAGTATGATTGAGTCTTTAAGAGAAGAATCCAAAAGCGAACTGTATGACATGTTCCGGCATCAATGGGAGTCTCGCATGAACTATTTGCTAGCTCAGATTCTCCTCCAAAGTGGTGATCTGGGCACTGCCGCCATCGTCATTGAAGAAAACCTCGAAAAAGTTCGTGAAGTGCATTCCAAAAAGAGAGAAGGCGGCTTCCTGCGATTGCTTGGGGAGCTTCAGATCAAACGAGGAGAATCGGATAGCGCGATCTCCAATCTCAATGAGGCGATAGTCATTCTCAAAGAAGTAGGCAACCCCCGGCAGCTTTGGCAAACTCACGCGTCCTCGGCCGGAGCCTTGGATGATCTGGGGCGCGCCGCCGACGCCAGGGAACAGTGGGGCGCTGCTGCGGAGACCATCCAAAATACGGCAAGTGGTCTGTCTGACCGTGAACTCCGAGAAGGCTTTCTCAACGCGGAACCCGTCAGGAACATCCTTTCAAAAGCACAGATGTAACTCAACAGTTGTTCAACCGCCACCAAGGTAGGAGAAGCAAATGAGATGCCCGAACTGCCAAACAGAGCTTACTGAGGGCTTCAAATTCTGCAATGAATGCGGCGCAAAGCTAGACCTCACTGTTCCGGGGACACCAACAGCCTGCGCAAACCTCCGGGACAAATGAATCATGAAAGGCCCTTTTCGCTGGGCAGATCTTTTCATTGAGCGGGGCATCGCGAGGAATCATAAGAATATTTAACCACAGAGACACAGCGGCGCAGAGCGGAAGGAAAAAGATATTTAGCCACAGAGGGCACAGAGAGCACCGAGATTCTGAGAAGACACTTCTCTGTGCCCTCTGTGGCTCATTTCTCTTCTCTTCTCTCTGTCTGTTTACTGGATTTTCTTCTCGTTCCCAGGCTCTGCCTGGGAGTGCATGCTGGGAGGCTCCGCCTCCCCTACTTGGGACCGGCGCCTTCGCGAACAAAGAGGACCTTTGCAGAAAGTAGCTCTACAACAGCGGATTTCGGAATCCCATTCAGGCCTTGAACGCGCGTCGGTATGGAAGAAGCCCGAACTATCCGAGAAACGCGACCGTCAATATGAGTATGAGGCTGTTAGCCAAGTAGAGTTTCCTCACCACCCCGCCCTTGTCATGAAGATCCTTCCATTCAACAGTATGTTTCAGCATCCGGTCGATCCGATACGCGGCAGCAATAGTGACAAGTGACAACAGGGCCGCTGGGTGCAACTTGCCGCTCAAACACAGCAAGACAATGGAAAGCATGGTTGCAGCCACAAGACACCGAAATCCCCAAATTGCGGCTGGTTTGCCCAGCCTCACGGCAACGGTGCGCTTGCCCACGGCCCGATCCGCTTCAATGTCCGGCAGCGACTGGTAGTAGAGTATTGTGGCCACCATAAGGCCCACAGGTACCGACAGCCACAGGGCTCGCGGTGAGAAATCTCCCGACAATGCGGCCACAGTCCCCACAACCATGATCGGTCCCATGTTGAGGGCCACAAAGATCTCGCCCAATCCCAGGTACCCGTACCTGATCGGAGGCGCTGTGTAGAACAGGCTGGAAAAGAACGCAAAGAACGCGAACCCGGCCAACCACCAGACATTTGCGGTCCAAACTATCCAGACGCCCAGAATCATGGCCACAAAATACAAGAAGATTACGGCATTGCGGATTTGAGAAGGCGTGATCTTCCGCTCTTGAATCACTCGGCTGCCTCCAATGGAATCGCCTGCATCTGCCCCGGAAACGTAATCGAAGTAGTCGTTGACCAGGTTGGTGCTCAGGTGAACGAGGAACGACGCCAATAGAACAACAATCCACCTGAGCGTGTCCCAGCCTCCCTCTGAATGGGCAATCACTCCTCCGAGGGTCAGTGGTACCAAAGTGGCCACAAAAAAAGGCGGTCGACTCGACTGGTACCAGGCGTGCAGCGTCTCACGGTTCATGTCACATGTCCTCTAAGAGAATTGGTCGGACCAAACGTGATGGGCAAGGTCATATGGAGGGTAAGGACCTTTCCCCCACGCGCCGGTTTCGACCGACTATTCCAGAGGGCGAGGCATTGAAAATGGGTTTTCCAGATGGAACCCCCTCCCCTACCCCTCCCTTGACGGGAGGGGTAGGGGAGGGTGATCTTAGCACCGAATGTCAATGCGCATCACTATTGTTAGGGCTTGTCTGAAAATAAACTTCTCAATTCCCACAGTGCCGTCACCCCGGCGCCTGCCCCGGACTACGATCCGGGGTTCGCCGGGGTGACGATTGAGAGGTCCGCACGTAACAGACCCTATTTCAGGGGTTTTCTAGGGAATTTGGCCTTAAGTTAACGCCTATACTACAAAGGGGGGCCGTCGTGCCGCCGGCATTTTCATGTTTCGCTCTGCCTCGATCTTGCGTCAGGATAGTCCCTACATCAGTTTCCATCGACAGAAGACTCTCTCCAGGCCGTCAAAGGTCTCATACAGGATTACACCCATTAAGGCCAACACCACGATCCCCACGAAGATTTGCGGGATGTCGGCCCTGCCCCAGGCGTCCAGGATATAGAAACCCATTCCGTACCTGGTTCCGATGGATTCCACGAAGAACAGCACCGCCACTACAGTTCCGGTACCTATTCGCAGAGCCGTAAACACGGCCGGCAAGACCGAAGGCCATACCACGTGAACGAACAGATGGCGCCTGGTTCCTCCCAGGCTGTACAGGGAATTCCTCGCGGACCGACTCACCCCGCGGGCCGCGTCCCGCGTGGTGATCAGCAACTGAAAAAACAGGATCATGGAGAGCATTACTATCTTGCCTAAGTCTCCGAGACCGAAGATTAGGAGCACCAGGGGGAGGAGCACGATTTTTGGTACCGGATAAGTAAGGTAAATCAGGGGCCTGGCGAACCTGTCGGCGGCGGGGACCGCTCCCAGGAATAGGCCGAGCGGCACCGCGGTCACGAAGGACACAAACAGGGCCGCCACGATCCGCAGAGAGGACGCGGCCACGTGATGCCAGAACCGCCCTGTCTCGGCTTCAGACAACAACCTGGCCGCGACCGGGATCGGCCCGGAAAGGACCGCCTCACCAGCCCACCATGCTCCAACTTGCCAGAGCGCCACGAGAAAGCCGGCGGCCGCGATATAGTCCAACCTGAATTTCATGTGGTCTGCTCAAGTCCGCGACGGAGAAGTCGAGCCACACGGTAGAACTCGTCGGACCCGCGGTAGTCTCGCGAGCACGCTCTCGGATTCTCAATCTCGCTGACAATTGTCCCGGGAGCCCCGCTCATCACCAGAATCGTTTGTCCCAGACGGACCGCCTCCTGTATGTTGTGTGTCACCAACACCGCGGCGAATCCCCTCCGGCGCCAGACGGCCGCAACCAGATCCTGCAGCCGCTCCCGGATTAAGGTGTCAAGGGCTGCGAACGGCTCATCCAGAAGGAGCAGCGACGGATTCAGAATGAGGGCGCGAGCCAGGGCCACTCGTTGCTTCTGGCCGCCCGACAGTTGCTGCGGGTACAGGTCCAGCTTGTCCTCAATGTCCAGTTCCGCCAGCAGATCCTCCACCATGCCTTGGTCGATTGCTTCACCTCGAATTCTGAGCCCTAATTCAACGTTTCGTCGTACGGTTTTCCACGGAAACAACCCGTATTCCTGAAGTACAAGAGCGATCTCCCGGTGCGGTCGAGCCAGCGGCCTCCCGTTGAACTGGACGGCCCCTGAACTGGGCTTCTCAAGGCCTGCCAGAAGCAGCAAGAGCGTTGACTTCCCGCAGCCGGACGGTCCCACCAGGGCGAGCGTCCGCCCCGCGCCGAGAGAAATGTCTGTTGCGCCCAGGGCCGTGATGGGGCCGTGTTCCGCGCGATAGATCTTAGTCACACCCCGCGAACTGATGAGGTCAGCGAGCAAAACGGGCATCTACCACTTCTTCATATTTCAACACCGGCCGGATCACACCGCGTTTGTGCAACCATTGGGCGATTGTCCGTACGGCCTGTTTGTCGGGCGAATGCAATTCCGGGAATCGCGGAACCGGGTACGTGGCCCTCATGGGTTTGGGAAGCCTCACATGTTCCACCATAATGGATCTCACGGAATCCGGTTTTGCTCTGATAAGCTTGCCGGCCTGGTCCACAGCCTTGAGAAATGCCTTCACAGCCTCGGGGTGTTTCTTCAGAAATGATCCGGAAAAAACCAGAACCGTCTGACTTGTCACGAGTCCGGAATCATCTGCCAAAAGGACTGCGCCTTTGGCCACAGCGGCCGACACCAGCGGCTCTGGCAGAGTAGCCGCTTCCACCTGCCCGGAAAGCAACAGCTGGAAACGAATCCCGATGTTCTTCGTTTCCACCGAGGCCATGCGATCACGCGGCACACCTCCCGCTTCAAGCAGTCGCTCGGTCACATAGTCTATCACCGAGTTTGAGGATATGGCTATCGGGACACCCGCCAGATCCTTGACCGATCGGTATTTGCAGCCCGGCTTTCCCAAAATCGCGAACATTCGACGATCCTTGGTGGTGTCGTAATTGGTAGCTACGATGGATACGTCCCGACCGTTCCCCTTGAGCACAAGGGGCGTGACCAGGTCCGCGAAAGCGCCGTCGATGCTTCCCGCGGTCAGAGCGATATCCTTCTCGGCCGCGGTGTTGAACGGGATGATTTCAACCTTCACCCCGGCCTTTGCATACAGGCCCTCCGCACGGGCCACATAGAGTGGCAGGGCCTGCAACACCGGCAGCGTTCCAAAGCGGATTTTCACCTTGTCTTGGGCAGACACATGGTTGATGTTGAACGAGACTGACAGTAGAACCGACAGAATCAAGAGTATCGGCAGAGCACGAAGGTTCATAGATTTCCTCCCAGATATTCATTCAAAACGGCTTGCAGCTGTTGAGCCGCATCAAGCCCGGTTTCGCAACTGATGCCCGGCTTCAGATCCGGGAAATTGTTTGAAGTCCGCAGCAGGTGGCCATTTCCAAAGAAAACTCAGTTCCATACCCGGGTCATGGCGCTTGGACCCCGTTGCGAACCAGATCCAGTGTAGCGTTGACCCAGCAGTCAAGCGCCTCGTCATCCCCACGGTACAGGCCGAGCCCTGATGCGAGAAACTCCGTGTAGTAGGAACGCAAGAGGGTCTCCAGCAAAGCGTTGATAAGGAAGGCCACCCGCTCCACATCCATGTTCGGCTTGAGTTCCCCCTGCTCGATAGCGGACCTTATCAACGCGCAAAGGAATTGGTGTCCCTCGTGACGTAGCTCACCGACACGCTCCGACCCGAACGGAGCCTCGCCCGATTGAAGCAAATGGAAATAGATACGTGCGAACTTCGGGTGTCGGTCGATGAAACCAAAGCCGGCCCGAAGAAGCCTCTCCAACCTTTCGAAGAATCCCATTTCAGCGGTTTCTTCCCGCACCTGTTTCAAGTACAGTTTTACCCGCTCAGCCGCTATTTCCACCACACCGTGGAAGAGGTTCCGCTTGGTCGTGAAATACTGAAAAAGGCTCCCTTTGCTTATACCAGCGGATCTGACCACGCTGTTCATGGAAGCGTTCCGGTACCCGTTGACTGCAAATTCGTCCACAGCGGCCTGAAAAACTACCTCTTGCTTCTCGGGACGAAGCTTTCCGAAGAGTTCGGTACCTGTGGACGACAGGGACCGCATGTCGTTTTGTGCTGCTTTGTTGGAACCCATAATGACCACCTGGTCAATGACCGGGTGGTCATAATAGCCGATCGACCATGTGAGGTCAAGAGATACCTGGAAGAAGTTCGTAACCCCTCAGTCATTCGGGGGGGGCCGGTAGATGTCATTGCGAGGAAGAATTAAGAATATTTAGCCACAGAGGTCACAGAGGGCACAGAGACACAGCGTAGAAAGAATAAGAAAATTCAACCACAAAGACACAGAGGCACAAAGACACAGAGCGGAAAGAAAAAGAGAATTTAACCACAGAGGTCACAGAGGTCACAGAGACATAGCACAGAAAGAATAGGAAAATTCAACCACAGAGACACAGAGGCACAGAGAGCACAGCGATTCTGAGAAGATATTTTTTCTGTGCTCTCTGTGTCCTCTGTGGCCAATATCTCTTCTCTTCATCTTCTCTATTTCCCAGTGCAGGGTTTTCATCGCTTGTGGACTAATTGTTCGGGCTTGACTTGCTTTGACTGGTCCTTTATACACTGCGCGAACGGGTTGCTCTTCGACTGAACTATGGCTTAATCTGTTCGCTCTTCAGTAGCGCTGCCAGGACACCGAATAAGGGGTAAAGGAATGAAAAACGAGACGTTGATCGTGATCGGCGCTGTGTACAATCTGGCGTTCGCAGTGTTTCATGTATTTTTCTGGAAGCTGTTCCAATGGAAGGAGGACCTGGCGTCGCTCAATCCATTGAATCGGGCGGTTATGCAGGTATTGAACCTCTGTTTGACATTCGCGTTCCTAATATTTGCATATGTTTCGTTTTTTCACACGTCTGAGATGCTCGCCTCTGGTCTGGGAAGGTCTCTTCTGGCTCTGATAGCGATATTCTGGTTTCTCAGGGCCATCCAACAGATGGTCTTCTTCGCTCGGGACAAGATTGAGTCCATTGCTTTCTTTGTGGTCTTCCTGGTGGGCGGAGCGCTCTATACGGTTCCATTGTTGCGGTAGAAAGTCAGACCGGGCCATCTGCAAACATTATCCGGCGCTGTGAATTCAGCGATCTGCTCGGTGCATTCTCTCAGGAGGGAGTCAATGTCCAAGAAATCTATCATTCTCGTTGGCGCCATCGTCATAGGGCTTGCTCTGGCGGCGCCTTACTGGCTGTCGGAACACGGGTTGAGGGATCTGACGACCGATGTACGCAAGGGCCTCCCCGGAAAATCCGTCAAGATCGGTGATTCAATAACCTATTACGAGTGGACCGGGCCTGAAGAAGGCCCGGTCGTGGTATTGGTTCACGGGGGCACCAGGTCCAGCTATGTCTGGGATCACAATGTAGACGCACTGGCAAAAGCGGGCTTCCGTGTCTTACGGTACGATCACCTCGGCCGCGGCTATTCGGATCGGCCCGCCGAGGTCTATGGTGTGGATCTTTTCGACCGACAACTGGTCGGACTGCTGGACACGCTCGGAGTCAAGGGCCCGGTCGACCTGGTGGGTCTGTCCCAGGGCGGCGCGATCTCGGTGGTTTTCACCGCGCGCCATCCCAAAAGGGTGCGCAAGTTGGCGCTTCTGGCCCCTGCCGGATTTCCACTAAAACTTCCCCCCGCTGCCAAGCTTGCTGTTGTACCTGGACTTGGTGACTGGGTGATGGCGGTGTTCGGCAGGAATATCCTGATGGGAGGCGCCGCCAAAGGCATCAAGGACCCGAAGCATGCCAAGGAAATCACATCCAAGCTCAAGGAGCAGTTGGAGTACAGAGGCTACATGTCTGCTCTGCTATCCATGCTGCGGAACTATCCCCTTCATGGATTGGAAGAGGTTTACGTTCAGGCCGGCAAGCACAAGATCCCTACACTCGTAATCTGGGGCGAGCAGGACAAGACCGCGCCCGTGGCAAACGCAAACAAGGTACAGGCCGCGATTCCGCACGCAACGTTGGCGATTGTCCCTGGAGTAGGCCATGCCGCGCTGTACGAAGACGCGGAAAAGGTCAACCCGATCCTGATCGATTTTTTGAAGGAATAGGCGGGAACGATTGTGGCGGCCGGTAGAAGGAATAAGAGGATTTAGCCACAGAGGTCACAGAGGCACAGCGCAGAAAGAATAAGAGAATTTGGCCACAGAGGTCACAGAGGTCACAGAGGCACAGCGCAGAAAGAATAAGAGAATTTAACCACAGAGACACAGAGCAGAAAGAAAAAGAGAATTTGGCCACAGAGGTCACAGAGGTCACAGAGACATAGCGCAGAAAGAATAAGAGAATTTAACCACAGAGGCACAGAGGGCACAGCGATTCTGAGAAGATATTTTCTCTGTGCTCTCTGTGTGCTCTGTGGTTCATATCTCTTCATCTTCATCTTCATCTTCGCATCGCTTCCCCTCCGTGTCTGCGCAGTGAGTCCCAATTACGCAATATGTTCTTGACAACGCGCAACCGGGGATGGTATCCATATTTTTTTGAGCATGATGCCATGCTTTTGGCAGAGACGGCATGTGCTCATCATTCAAGCAACGAAGAGATCTCGTAAGAATCCAGGCGGCTGAACGGGGTGGCGAGGTCGGTTTTGCGGTCCTCGCGGACGCGGCCGGGCTTGAACTGGACGAGGATCTGAGAATTTGCTCTTGACCACCGGGTTATGGTGGGATAAGGACATCCTTCACGTTGCGGCAAAATATATGGAAAGATAGAGATAAAGCTCAATCAACACAGCATGCTAAGTGACCTGCTGGCTTCCAAGAAAAAGGCCCTGCTCAAGAAGTGGATTGATGTAACCCTGGAGACCTACCCTCCGGACTCCCAGGGGTTCTTCCTCGAACAAAAGAATAGGTTTGCCAATCCTCTGGGGAGTTCGATCTCCTTGGGTTTGTCAGCCGCGTATGATTGGGTTGTCCAGGGGGCCGAGGCTTCGGACGAGGAAGTTCGCGGCCATCTGGACCGGATCATTCGCATCAGGGCGGTTCAGGAATTCAGCGCGGGGCAAGCCGTAGGCTTCGTGTTCCTGCTGAAAGATGTCGTACGGCAGGCGCTGAAGAAGGAGGGCCGGGAACGAGAGGTCTGGGAGGATCTGCTGATTTTGGAATCAAGAATAGACAAGCTTGCCCTCCTTGTGTTCGATATTCACATGCAATGTCGTGAAAAGATCTATGATCTCAGAGCCAATGAACTGAGGAACAGGACGGGCAGGATACTCGAGCGAGCCTGTCGGACCTGGGATGCTCAGGCATGCGGCGAACCTGAGAATCGTCAACACGAATAGCCCAATATAAAGCGAGGTGGTCGTTCATGAACGCATGGTTTTCCGTGTTGTCGGCACTGTTCATAGTATTAGCTCTCGTCGTGATTTCCCTCGTGGGAGTGGGGACGATAGGGCTGGACAGTGTTTTCGGCATATACATTCCCTATGTGGCTTTTGCCATATTCCTTCTGGGGATCGTCATCCGTTTACTCCAATGGGCGCGGGTGCCGGTTCCGTTTCGCATCCCTACAACGGCAGGTCAGGAGAAATCTCTTCCCTGGATCAAGTACGAATATCTTGACAACCCACACAACACCGTGGGCGTGATATTGCGGATGATCCTGGAAGTCTTTCTGTTCAGGTCCCTTTTCAGGAACATAAAGGGAGAATTGAGAGACGGGCCCAGACTTACCTTCGCATCCGCGAAGTGGCTTTGGCTGGCCGGCATCTTATTCCATTATGCATTTCTCATGATAGTCCTTCGGCATATCCGATTCTTTCTGGAGCCGGTACCGTCGTTTGTGGCCATTCTTACTTCCTTGGACGGTTTCTTCGACATCCTGGTCCCGACGGTGTTTCTGTCGGACATCGTGTTCCTGGGGGCTGTCGGGTATCTCTTTCTCAGGAGATTCTTGATACCTCAGATGCGCTACCTGTCGCTTCCCGCAGACTATTTTGCGCTGTTCCTGATCATGGGAATCGCGACTTCGGGTGTCCTTATGCGCCAAGTCTACAGGGTGGATCTGCTGAAGGTCAAGGAATTGGCCACGGGCCTGGTCACGTTCACAGTGCCGGCGGCCCTTGATGGGATCGGCCTGATCTTCTACGTCCACATATTCCTTGTTAGTTGTCTGCTGGCCTATTTTCCATTCAGCAAGCTGATGCACGCTCCAGGCGTCTTTCTCAGCCCTACCAGGAATATGGCCAATAACAATCGGTTCAAGAGACATGTGAATCCCTGGGATTACCCGGTCAAGGTCCATACGTACGAGGAATACGAAGATGAATTCAGAGGGAAGATGAAAGGCGTCGGACTGCCGGTGGATAAGGAGTAAGAAATGTCATTAGATGGCCTTCCCAAAGCGGAAGATATGAAGATAGCTCATGAGCCGCCCAAGAAGAACTGGATGGACACCAAGGCGGACTTCAGGCCGGGAACCTATAGTTTCCCCACGGCCGCCAAGAACCTCAAATACCTGGACATGCCCAATCCCCGGGAATGGTCCCCCACGGATGAAGACTGGAAGCTCCCGGAAAACTGGAGGGAGATCATACTGGAAGGGTTCAAGGAGCGGCTGGAGAAATACCGTTCGTTCAGGCTCTTCATGGATGTCTGTGTGAGATGTGGCGCATGCGCTGACAAGTGCCACTTCTTTCTCGGTGGAGGGGACCCGAAGAACATGCCTGTGCTCCGGGCTGAGCTGATGCGGTCGGTTTACAGAAATGATTTCACCACCCTGGGGAAAATGTTCGGCAAGATGGGCGGCGGCAGGGAGCTAACCCTTGATGTGCTGAAAGAGTGGTTTTACTACTTCTACCAGTGTACTGAGTGCCGTCGTTGCTCGGTCTACTGTCCGTACGGCATAGATACCGCTGAAGTCACCATGATCGGTCGTGAGCTCCTCCATCTTGTGGGCCTGGGAATCAACTGGGCTATGGAGCCTGTGGCAAATTGTTTTAGAACAGGCAACCACCTCGGTATCCCGCCCCACGGACTCATGGACATGTGGGAATTCTGTCAAGACGACATCGAGGAGATAACCGGCGTCAAGGTGGGGCTGCCCGTGAACAAGAAGGGCGCGGAAATCCTGTTTGTGGTACCTTCTGGGGACTATTTCGCGGACCCCGGGACGTACACCTTCATGGGATATATGATGCTGTTCCACGAGATAGGGCTGGATTACACTTTCAGCACTTACGCTTCGGAAGGTGGGAACTTCGGTCTGTTTACGTCCCATGAGATGATCAAGCGGCTCAACTCAAAGATATACGCTGAGGCGAAGCGGCTGGGCGTGAAATGGATTCTCGGTGGAGAGTGCGGCCACATGTGGCGTGTCATTCATCAGTACATGGACACCATGACCGGTCCCGCGGATTTTCTCGAAGAACCGGTTTCCCCGATTACGGGCACCAAGTTCGAGAATGCCAAGACCACCAAGATGGTTCATATCGCGGAGTTTACGAGCGACCTTATCGAGAATGGCAAGATGCCGCCCCTTGACATCAGCAGGAATGACCATATGAGGGTTACGTTCCACGATTCGTGCAACCCGGCGCGGGCTGCGGGGATTTTCGAGGAGCCTCGTCATGTCCTGAAGCATGTTTGCAGGAATTTCTTCGACATGCCGGAGAATACCATCAGAGAACAGACTTACTGCTGTGGCGGCGGCGCGGGCCTGGGTAACGATGAGAATATAGAAATGAGGATGAGAGGCGGTTTCCCCAGGGCCAACGCTGTCAAATATGTTCAGGAAAAACACGACGTGAACAGGCTCACGTGCATGTGTGCGATCGACCGGGCAACGCTCTCCACCCTCATGGAATACTTCTGCCCCGAGGTAGACGTCGGCGGGATTCACGAACTCGTGGCCAACGCCATGATTATGGAGGGTGAGAAGAAGAGGACCACGGACCTGCGTGGTGAGCCTCTGCCGGGCATGGAGGAAGAAGCGGATGTATAATGCTGGCAAGATCATAGTAGGTATCATCATTTTTTTGGTCCTGTTCACGTTTCCCTTCTGGTACAGCAAGGGCAAACCTGGGCCGGCGCCGAAACTGGAACTCCCCAAGGACGCGAAACAGTGTGTGGAAGCCACAGCCTATATGAAGGCTTCTCACATGCAACTGCTGGACTCATGGCGTGATTCAGTGGTCCGTGACGGTAATCGCATATACGTGAGCGCGAGCGGGAAGAAGTACAACATGAGCTTGCAGAACACCTGCTTGAAGTGTCACAAGACCCGCGAGAAATTCTGCGATCGTTGCCATAACTATGTGGACGTGACCCCCAAGTGCTGGGAATGCCACATCGCGCCGGAGTACAAGCTGCCCAAAGAGAAAGTGGCGTTGAGGAGTGAGTAATGGACAAAACTAGACGAGATTTCTTGAAGATCGCCGGTATCTCGGCACTTGGGCTTGGATCAACGCCGCTCAGGGCCGCTTTGGCAGAAAGCGCTGCGCCAAAGGTGGAACCCACACCGGAGGCCCTTGGCGCAAAGAGATGGGCGATGGTAGTCGACCTGAAGAAGTTTCAGCAGAGCGGCGAAGCCGCGATGAAAGCCTGTGTCGATGCGTGCCACAGCATCCACAACGTGCCGGACTGGGGCAATGTCAAGGACGAGGTCAAGTGGATTTGGACTACAGGGTTTGGGCACGCTTTCCCGAGTCAGGAGCACAAGTATCTGCACGATCTGGAAGAACACGGAATGAAGGGCGTGCCGACCGCGGTGATGTGCAATCACTGTGATAACCCGCCCTGCGTTCGAGTCTGTCCCACCAAGGCCACGTTCAAACGGAAAGACGGAATCGTGCTGATGGACTTCCATCGTTGCATCGGATGCCGCTTCTGCATGGCCGCGTGTCCGTACGGGGCGCGGAGCCTCAATTGGAAAGATCCCCGCGGGCACATCAAGACCCTGAACCGGGAGTTCCCCACCAGAACCCGTGGAGTGGTGGAAAAGTGCAACTTTTGCGCTGAAAGGCTGGCCGTAGGCAAGCAGCCGGCATGCGTTGACGCGTGTAAGAACGGCGAGATCCTGTTCGGCGACCTGGAAGATTCCAATTCGGATGTGAGAAAGGCGCTGCGCGAGCAATTTGCCATTAGGCGCAAACCTCAACTGGGAACGCAACCTCAGGTTTACTACATAGTGTGAGGTACCTATGTTTGAAAAGGTTTTAACCGGAAGCAAAGGCTATTATGTCTGGATCCTGATCCTGCTCGGTGTTATCGGATTCGGATTTCTGAACTATCTCAAGCAGTGGACCATCGGGTTGGGAGTAACCGGAATGAGCCGGGACGTCTCCTGGGCTCTGTACATCGGTCAGTTCACTTTTCTGGTCGGTGTGGCCGCATCGGCTGTCATGTTGGTTCTGCCGTATTACCTTCACGACTACAAGGCCTTCGGCAAGATCACCATACTTGGGGAATTCGTGGCCGTGGCCGCGGTAACCATGTGTGTGACCTTCATCATAGTGGACCTCGGCCGCCCGGACAGGGCCTTCAATGTGATGTTGTACCCTTCACCCGAGTCCATACTCTTCTGGGACATGGTCGTCCTGAGCGTGTATATGATGTTGAACCTTCTCGTGGGCTGGACCGTGCTGGGCTGCGAGAAGAGAGGAGCGCCCCCCCCCTCATGGATCAAGCCGTTCATCTATCTCTCCATTCCCTGGGCGTTCAGCATTCATACTGTGACGGCCTTTCTGTACGCCGGACTTCCCGGAAGAGGATTCTGGCTGACCGCAGTAATGGCGCCCCGATTTCTCGGTTCCGCGTTCGCGGCCGGTCCTGCGCTCTTGATCATACTGTGCTACTTGGTCAAGAGGCTTACGGGTTTTGATGCAGGCCGGGAAGCCATAAAGACGCTGTCCAAGATCGTGACCTACGCAATGCTCGCCACCCTCTTCTTCATGGGTTGTGAGCTTTTCACCGTTTACTACAGCCAGATACCCGAGCACATGCATCATTTCGCGTATCTTTTTGTTGGACTGCACGGGAAGGCATCTCTGGTACCCGTGATGTGGGTGAGCGCGACCCTGGCCATCGTGGCCACGGTCCTGCTGGTAATCCCCACAACGCGTAACAACACCACGTTGCTGCCGATCCTCTGCGCAATGGTCTTCGCGTCCCTCTGGATCGAGAAGGGGATCTCTCTCACGGTGGGCGGTTTCATTCCCAACCCGCTGGAATCCATCACCGAGTACGCACCTACGTTCCCCGAATTCTTCATAACTCTGGGAGTCTGGGGCATCGGGGCGCTGATTCTAACGCTACTCTACAAGGTGGCGGTCTCAGTGAGGCTGGAGGAAGAGGCCTAGAGCGGGACTCCGGGGTATCTTACACCCTGCCACGAAATAAAGTCGGCATTTCCTGTAGGGGCGGACCTATGTGTCCGCCCTTTCTCGCGTGCGCACCCCTACATTCCCGGCCTTGAAAAAGGGTAGGGGGGGATTCCTCTCGTTCCCAAGGTCTGCCTGGAAATGCCTACCGGGAGGCTCCGCCTCGCCCGCGTGGGCCCGGTGCCCTCCCGAACAAGGGGGACCATCATAGGAACTTACATGCCTGAAATCACAGGCACAACGAAAAGGACTTTCATATTTCGTTGTCCTTTTCTTGCGATGATAGTAGGTATTGAGTCCGGCGAGGAGGTCAGCCATGCGTAGGACGATTAATCCGGTGGCCGTGGTTTTCGTGATGATTCTATTGGTCCTGGGGAGCTACTCACTCTGTCATTCGGCAGGACAGCGCGACGGAAAGGCCAAGAAAGAGATCGAGACCGAAAAGGCTCTGTCCGCGCGGACAGCGAACATCGCGGAGGTAGAAACCAAAAGGATCGACAGCGGGGGTCCGGGAATCCACCAGGGGATTCAGCAATTGGAGAGCGCTATTTCCGCGATCTTTGGGAACTGGGTTGGACAAGAAGTCTACCGCGGGATCACCGTGTTCAAGTTGCTTCTCTGTTTTGGTCTTCTCTTGCTGGCAGCGGCAGCGGCCCGGGTGGTGCGCTCCCTGATCGAAGCAAGGCCGAGGAGATTCGCAGCGCAGGGCAAACCGCTCACATGGGTGGAACTGTCCTTGGACGCCCTTTCCGAGCCAGTGTCCCTCCTGGTCCTGATTTGGGGAATCTATGCGGCACTATATCCATTGTTCCCGCATTTCCAGAGGCCGGACGGGACGAACATCTTGAAAAGTGGCGCAGGGCCGGCCACGGAAATCATAGGCGCCCTGGTCCTAATATGGTTCATCTATCGTTTGGTAAGCGTGGTTGACAATCAACTGGTCAAATGGGCGGGGACCACCAAGAGCCAGAGTGACCAGTTGCTCGTTCGCCTGGTGGGCAAGACCCTTCGCATTTTCGTGGTTGTGATAGCCGGCTTGATCCTTGTCCAGAACCTTACGGGCGTGGAGGTGGGACCCCTCATCGCTTCTCTAGGGCTCGGGGGGCTCGCCATAGCTCTCGCTGCCAAAGACACGCTGGCCAACGTTTTCGGCACTCTCACTATCTTGCTGGACAAGCCGTTTCAAATAGGGCAACGGGTCATCATTGACGGTCACGACGGGGTTGTGGAGTCCGTTGGGTACAGGAGCACAAGACTCCGGACGCCCGAGGGCCATCTGGTGGCCGTCCCAAACCAAAAGGTTGTCACAGGCACACTGGAAAACGTGGGGCGAAGACCGTACATCCGGTGGAAGACCAATATCACCATTACCTACGACACCCCTCGCGAGAAGGTTGAGCGTGCGGTTGAGATTCTTCGCGAGATCCTCCACAATCACGACGGAATGAATGAGAGCCACCCTCCGAGGATCTTCTTCAACGCGTTCAATGACTGGAATCTTAGCATTGGGGTCTGGGCCTGGTATCATCCCGCCGGGTACTGGGATTATCAGGCGTGGCTCCAGAAGACGTGCCTGAAGATCATGGCAAGATTCGAGGCCGAAGGCATCGAGTTCGCGTTTCCGACCCAGACCATCTATCTGATCAAGGATGAGAACAGCGACATCGAGGCTCGGATGCTCGAAACCTGAGTCTCCGTGCATGGGCGGGATGCCCCTACGCAGGGGGCCCGCCACTCCGCAGGAGTTTTCATGTTTGGTTGTGCCTCTGTTTGTTGAGGCATGGAAGTCGGCATCAGGCGTTGCGTGGCGACTCTACTGGAGTTCTCCCGCGGCCTCTTCGTGATCGTGCCCAAACCAATTCAGGTGCGTTTGCCTGAAGATCGGTTCATGGTCGGGTGACATCTCCTCGTAGTCGTCGAACCAGAACGCCGCGGGATTGTGCGAGAATTTCAAGACGCTCCCCGCGTCAAGAGTTTCAGCGGCTCGATGATACTTGAAATAGACGGACTCATCGTCCATTCCAAGGATTTCCAGCTTCCCGGTGGCATGGGACATTACGTAACGGGCCCGCTTGGCAAGTCCCGAACACAGGCTCTTCGCCTGTTCAAATATTGAATATCCTTCTTCTATTGGCACAGCATAGGTCTTGTTACCTGATGCGGGACGGCATTGAAAAACATAGTAGGGCGGCACGCCGACAAAGGACAGTTTCCTGAACAATTCCGCAAGGGTGTAAGGATCGTCGTTTACCCCGCGTACCAGTGGGGTCTGATTGTTCAGCAGAGCACCGGCCCCTTGAAGGAGGCGTATGGCTTTCTTGGCCTCAGTGGTCAACTCCCTGGGGTGACTGAAATGGGTCATCACGTAAATCCGCTTGTCATCCGTGGTGTGCCTCTCGATCATTTCCATGAGCGACGTATCATTCAGTATTCGGTACGGATCGTACGAGAGCATTTTCGTGCCGATTCTGATGACATAAACGTGATCTATCTCCCTGAGTTTGGTGACGATGTGGTCCACTTCCGAGGTCGGCAGGCGCAGTGGATCACCACCGGTGAGCAGTACGTTTGTTATTTCCTTGTGTTCTCTTATGTAGTTCAGCGCGCGAGGCAGGTCCTGCAACACTTCCATATGCTCTCGGATGAAGATGCGTTTGCGGAAGCAGTACCGGCAAATGCCTCCACACTTGTTGCTGACCAACAGAAGCGCAGTGGAATCGTACTTATGTTGGAGACCGGGCATGACAGTGTAGCGGTCTTCATCTGAGGCGTCGAGTCGGCCCCAGAGTTCCAGTTCATCCATGTCAGGGACTATAATCCGTCGAATAGGATCGTTGGGGTCGTCCCAGTCTATGAGGGATAAGTAATAATCACTTGCCAGGAACATGAATTTTTCGCTGACTTTGGTCAACTCAGCCTTTTCGGCATGGGACATTGCTTTCAGATCTTCAATTCTGGATAGGTATCCGCTTCGCATGGCTCCTCCCTTTTTTTGATTACGTCTCAAAACCCCCTTTAGCCGGCTCCACCGGGAATCCGACACAATAGTAGAAGACGGGAAAACGGCCTGGAACTACGGAGATTCTATGGTGTTATGTGAACGTGGTTGTCGGTGCGCAGAGCCCTCTTCCTGACTCAGTTTACTCTATAGAGAAGGCTTTTGCAAGCGCGCCGGAGCCCGGCGCGGCAACCCTTCAGTCATTCGAGGAGATAACTCAAGATGCCATTGCGACTCCGGGCTTGAACCGGGGGAAGCTATCTCCTGAACGCCGAATATGGGGATTGTTTGGTCGTTTCACTCCTCGCAATGACCTGGGCAATGATAGAAGCTGCCGCGCGAAACTGAAGGTTAGCCCGGGGCGTCAGCACGGCGGTTCGGTTTGATCTTGAGGTCTGGAAGTCTCGCAAACGGAGAAATGCCCGATTCTGAGGATCCGATGGGACAAACGGAACACTTTCTTGTAAGATAACCTCTCGCAGCGGGAGACCCCGCGCTCAGGAGGGAATCTGTGAAAAGAGGATTACTCATAGTCCATACCGGTAATGGCAAAGGCAAGACCACTGCTGCTCTGGGACTTGCTTTCAGGGCTTTAGGCCACGGTTTCAAGGTCTGTATAATCCAATTCATAAAGGGAACCTGGAAATACGGTGAATTGGACGCTGCCGCGCGGTTCCAAGACCTGTTGGAGGTCCACGTCAAGGGAAGGGGATTCACGTGGAAGTCGGAAGATATTCAGAAGGATGTCAAGGTCGCGCAGGAAGCCTGGAGTTTCGCCAAAGACAAGATCTCATCCGGTGAATACCGGGTGGTGGTGCTTGATGAACTCACGTATCTCATGAAATATGAAATGGTATCCGAAGAAGAAATAGTCGATTTCCTTTCCGAACGACCCCCGGACCTCCATGTGGTTGTAACCGGCCGGGACGCTCCGCCATCCTTGATTGAGGCAGCGGACCTGGTCACCGAGATGCGAGAAATCAAGCATCCCTTTACCGACGGAATAAAGGCCCAGAAAGGTATCGAATTCTAGCGGTCGATCTCGAATGATAGGACCCGTGTCTCCCGACCATGAAATAGCCAATAAGTGTAGACTCTTACCTCTTCTCTGTGCTCTCTGTGCTCTCTGTGGCTATTCTTCATCTTCTCTCCCTTTCGCCTCGTCACCCCCACAACTTCGGTATAAAGAACGGTGTCTTCGCGCGGTATTCTTCGTATTCGTCACCGAATCTTTGCGCCAGTTCATTTTCTTCCACGTGTTTGTGGTACGAGCTGCCGAGCACGAGCGCGAGCAGGGCCATCACCAGGCCTATGCCCAGTGAGCCGAAGTAGAGCCCGATCCCGAAGTAATATAGCAGAGCGCCCAATTTCATGGGGTTCCTGCACATCTTGTACGGGCCTGTGACTATGAGCTTCTGGGGTGGGGCTAGAGGAACCGGAGTCCCTTTTCCGATCCTCACCTGGGTCAACAGGGTCCACGCCAGGAGCAGGAGTCCCAATCCCATGCACAGAATGCCCCCGATGATCTCCAGCATGCGGGAAAGATCCTTCAGGATGTATTCCTGTGCGCCGTGCCCCACGAGGAAAAGGAGCGCGGGCACAACCAACCCAAAGACCAGGGTGCCCAAGAGAACGGCCACAATTTTGTATCGAGGTGAACGTTCCTCCTTGGAGGCTCCAACCAGTTTTTCAACGATCTTGGCAACGAACATGGCTTCATGCCCTCCCAATCAGTCCGAGTTTGCCCAGAATCTCGGCAAAAGGAACGGGGTTCTCTTCCTGTACTCTTTGTATTCCTTGCCGAATCTCATGTGCAATTCCTTTTCTTCCACATGTCTGTGGTAAGAGCCGACTATCTTGTAACTGAGAAACATCATGACCAGCCCGATCCATATTGATCCGAGCAGGGTTCCGATTCCCAGGCAATAGAACATGGCGCCCAACTGGATGGGATTCCTACAAAGCCTGTACGGACCCGTAGTGATCAGCTTCTGAGCAGGAGCGGCCGGGCTGGGGGTCCCGTGCCCGTCCCGGATCAGTACGTAAACAGACCATCCCAGGAAAGAGATCCCTATCACAATGCAAGTGACGGAAAACACAAACTCCGCTATCCAAATCTGATTCGGCAAGATGTACTTCTCGGCCAGATACCCAAGCGGGAACAGAATCCCAGGCAAGACAAACAGGAAGATCGCCAATCCTACCACGGTGGCCATCACCTTGTACCATCCCGATCTAGGTTTGGCGGATATTTCCACTAATCTATCCACAAATTCCGTCAGCATGCGCACCTCGTCTTCTATCCATGTCGATCACCAGGGGTTGATCCATTATCTTTGATCCAGGTCACTATCCGTTCCGTGTCCGCCAGGTCCGGGACCACCAAATCAGCGCCTGTTTCCGCCAGGCTCTCCACAGAGTACGGCCCTGTACCGACTGCGATGCACGCGGCTCCGTGCGTTGCCGCGGCCTCAACATCCCTTGGGGTGTCTCCTATCACGATGCAGTCCGAATATTCTACATCAATTCCGTTGTATTCCTGTAGCCTATTGACCGCTACGGGCAGAAGACGGTTTCGGTCCGCGTCATCGTCTCCGAATGCTCCAAAAGGGAAGAATCGATTCAGGTCAAAGTGTCCGAGCTTGATGCGGGCCCCCTGTTCCAGGTTTCCCGTGAGCAGACCGAGGAAGAATCCGTTCTCCCTTTCCAGCCTCGTGAGCAGCCCCACGACTCCCGGTTTGACATGACCTGCGCTCGCGGATACCGCGGATCGTAGATGGATCAGGTACGAATCATTGAAACGCCCCATGAAACCGTGGTCAGCTTCAATGTCGGCCTTGGCGAAGCCTTCCCGGAAGATTGTCGGATCGGTCTTGCCCGCGCACGCTATATCTCGAAAGCCCGCGTTGATGCCCGTGATCTCTTCCAGCGCACTGTTCATGGCTTCCTTGCCGGCCCCTCCGGAATGAATAAGGGTCCCGTCTATGTCAAGAAGTATGAATTTCGGCATGTTCCTGCTCACAAGAATGGAAATTCAGCCGCCTCATCATCGCAGGCCCCATGTTCTCATAATCATGCTCGAAGGGCAATTCATGTTCAAATGTGGGGCGGACTTTCCAGTCCGCCTGATCTTGCGGGAACAGCCGATCAATACTCCAATCACACGAAGTATTTGCACGCTAGTAAGGATAGAACACGAAGAAGACCAGGGAACTCGCCCCGAGGATCCAGAGGCCCGCGGGAACTTCCTTTGCCCTTCCGGCAAGGACCTTGAGCAACGGGTACAGGACAAAGCTCGCGGTCATGCCGATTCCCAGGTTGTACGTGAAGCTCATCAAAACGATGGCCGCAAACGCGGGGATCACTTCCGAGAGATCATCGAATTTCAGCCGCGCGACGGCCGGCAACATGAGCATGCCAACGATTATCAGGGCCGGTCCGTAAGCGCACGCGGGGATGGAAGTAAGAAAGGGCGCAAAAAACAGCGCACACAAAAAGAGCAGCGCTACAAAAACCGCGGTAAGGCCGGTCTTACCGCCCGCCTCGATACCTGTGGCCGACTCAATATACGCTCCTGAAGAGGTTGTGCCGAGCAAAGACGCCACCACTGTAGTGACCGCATCGCACAACATGGGCTTTTCAATCTCGGGCAGGTTGCCCTTTTCGTCCAGCAGGCCGGCCTTGTACGAGACGCCGATCAACGTTCCCATAGTATCTACAAAATCCATTACCAGCACAGTGAGTATGACCGGAAAAAAGCCCCAAACAAGAGCGCCCATTATGTCCAGATTGAGAAAGATCGGCATTATGCTCGGGGGAGCGCTCACCACTTTGTCCGGAAGCGGGGCCACTCCCAGGATGAACGCCAGGATTGCGGTGCCCATAATGCCCAGAAGTATCGCGCCGACCACTCTACGCATCATTAGGAAACCGATCAGTATGAAGCCAAAGACTGCGAGCAATATCGTGGGATCCTTGAAGTTGCCAACATGGACCGGGGCCCCGGGAACCCCGAGACTCACGATTCCGGTGGTGTTCAGGCCAATGAACGTCAGGAACAAGCCGATTCCCACGGCAAAACCGATTCTGAGTCCCTCCGGTATGGAATCGACCAGCCATTTGCGCAGCCCGACAATAGTTATTATGGTGAAGACAATTCCGCTGATGAAGATCGCGCCCAGGGCAGTCTCCCAACTGTATCCCATGACTTTCACAACAGTGAAGGCGATAAAAGCGTTTTCTCCCATGTATGGGGCTATGGCGAACGGGCGTTTCGCGTAGATCCCCATTGTCAGGGTGCCAAAGAATGCGGTCAGAATCGTAGCGACCATGGACGGGCCGAACGGTATGCCTGCGGCCTCCAGGATCTTGGGATTCACCACTACTATGTAAACCATGGTGGCAAAAGTGGTCAGACCGGCAAGGAACTCTGATTTGATGTCGGATCCAAGCTCGTCCAGCTTGAAGAATCGTCGAATCACAATATACTCCGCCTACGGGGTCCTGTTCGCTGAAATTGTTCAATCTAGCGTTTCATCACCGCGGGGTCAACAACAATCCAACGGCAGTTCGTAACCCTTCAGTCATTCGGGGTTAACTCGCAAGATGTCATTGCGAGCCGAGCGAAGCAATCTCCTGCCCGGTGGATATGGGGATTGCTTCGTCGTTTCACTCCTCGCAATGACACACGCAATGATAGGATCTGCCCCGCCACGGGCCTGGGTCCGGACGTAGGGGCAGACCTATGTGTCTGCCCTCTCCATTTTGAAGCCCCGCGAAACTGAAGCCTTGCCAATAGTTCCCGGAACCGCGACAGTTCAACCGATTCATATACAATTCGCATAACCATCTCATAACATGACTATTTCTGTTGCAGGAACAGTCGGCAGTATGGTATACTCGCTGATAGTAGTCTGAAAACGAAAAACGGAGAATCCCGGTCAATATCCGGCCCGGATTACGGAATCGAGGTACAAATGAGGTTCGATATTCTCAACCGTTCTACCTATGATCACATCTACAGCGGTGAAGCCGACTCCCTGGGCGAATTGGTACAGAATGCCGTGCGGATCGGCGTGAATCTGTCTGAAGCGAATTTGATGGGCGTGGACCTTTCCGGGGCCGATCTCAAGACCGCTAGGCTGGCAAGAGCCTATTTGTATGCCGCGAATCTGTCGGGCGCTGAGCTTTCTCAGGCAGACTTGTCCGGCGCCAAGCTCTCAAAGGCGGATCTGACGAATGCAAACCTCTCGCACGCCAACCTTTCCGGGGCCAACCTTCACAGGTGCGTGCTCGTGGGCGCGGATCTTTCCCACGCCGATCTAACCGCGGCTGACCTGATTGGAGTTAACCTGTGCAATGCCAACCTGTCCGCGTCCACTATGGTGGGAGCGTTTCTCACAAGGGCCGATCTCACGGGAGCCGACCTGACCAGCGCGGACCTGAGCAGGGCTGAAATGCTCATGACGCGGGGGGTAGCCCCACGACAAACGTTCTTTGGCACGGTGTCAAGGAAACAGGCCGCAAGAGCAGGGTGAGATTGGGGCTTCGGGCAGGGGCCACAATCTTGATTCCCTTTCCAAGAGTCTGCATCATCTAAAGCAACAGTGGGCATTGAACCACAGAGGTACGGAGACACCGAGAAGAGTAAGAGTAAGAGTAAGAGTAAGAGTAAGAGTAAGAGTAAGAGTAAGAGTA
>CAZGNL010000031.1:0-10353 GCA_964527475.1 uncultured Syntrophaceae bacterium | reverse complement strand
GTAAGAGTAAGAGTAAGAGTAAGAGTAAGAGTAAGAGTAAGAGTAAGAGTAAGAGTAAGAGCAAGAATATATAACCACAGAGACACAGAGACACCGAGAAGAGTAAGAAGTTGAGGGACGAACATATGGAGGCGTACAGCCGGCCCGGGCAAAAGATTTCGTGCGCCGCGATCCCGTTTGGGCGGCGCAGGCACAGTGACGCCTGCATTTTCATGCTACTTTGTGCCTCGGTTTTGGGGAGTAAGCGTTCCTGTGAAAATAGGTGGGTTGGGGAGTCCTGCGAGTTCCGGTTTGGACCGACTATCGAAAAGGGCGACGCATGCGTAGCCCCTACGACCTATAACCGATCAGGGTGGCGGCATTATTATGTTTCGTTGTGCCTCGATTTCTTGAGACATGATAGTTCCTGTTAAGGTCGTCCTTGTTTGCTAGGGCGTCGGCCCCGAGAGGAACTCATTATTCTTCTCTGTGCTCTCTGTGCCCTCTGTGGCTCAATATTCCTTTCTTCTCTTATCCTAATCTTCCCTTCTCTGTGTCTCTGTGCCTCTGTGGTTCAATATTCTTCTCTTATCTTCTCTGGACCGCAAGACGGTGTTCGGAGGAATCCGAGATTTGTTTCGAGAACCGCATGGAATGGACCGGCAAGATGCCGGTCCTACTGTCGGGGCGTTAGTATCTCGTGTAGCGATGGTAATCTTGCTCGAACTGTTTGACGACCTCATCGGTGAGGGTAGGTCGCATGTGGCTGATGGCCTCGAGGAAGGTCTCGGTGGTGACCTGGGAATTCTCCTGTGCGAAGTATTCTTTTTCAAAGGCTGTTTGGGACACCTTCTGGAACAGGAATTCGATATCCGCGGGAGTGAACATGGGGATCGCGGAGAGGATCGCGTCCACGTCCACCTCTCCTTGATTGGTCTTGGACAAATAATGCTCGAAAATCGTGCGCCGGGTGAGATCATCCAGCGCGCCCACGGGGATTATGCAGTCGAACCGGCCCGGTCGCAGCAACGCGGAATCCAATTGTCTTATGTAATTGGTGGCGCAAACCAGCAGCACCCTTCCTTCCTGTCTTTTCAGTAGTGGAACCTGTTTGAGGAATTCATTTGTGATTGACTTGTCGATGCGGGATGCCTGATCTCGACTCGCGGCGATTTCCTCGAACTCGTCGATGAATATGACGGCCTTGTCCAGACCCCTCACCTGTTCCATAATTCTCTTGAGGTTGGCGCCCAGGCGGTCTTCCCCGTCCCACATAAGGGCGCTGGGGCTGATCTCGATGTACCACCATTGCAGGATTCCCGCCATGGCTCGCACGAAGTGGGTCTTGCCCGTGCCCGGGGGACCGAAAAAGATGATTGCTCTGGGCGGCGTGACTCCGTGCTTGCGCGCGAGTTCCCCTTCCACGATAGGAAGGATTATCCTCTTCTCCACTATCTGCTTGGGAGGCTGGGAATCGGATATGGTCTCCCACGTGGAGGAATCCATCATCTGCGCGTCCAATTCTTTGAGAAGGCGCAACCGTTCGGCGTTCGCGGGATCATGCCCGGGAGAGTCCATGTTTTCGATGAAATCCACGCAAGCGACTTTGATCCCCACGTCCCTCCCGAGTTTTTCAGAGAGGTGCCACTTGTGTTGCATGATCTTCGGCCACAACTCGGTCGCTGTTTCCGCATCAAAGCTGTGACCGCTCAATTCCAGTATTTGGGCCGCCCAATGGTCTTCAGGCGGTCCTTCTGTAGTAATTTCCACGTTCTCCTCCAGGGGGCAAGAAATGAGACGGACATCCCATATTGAGAGGATGTCCGAAGCAAGGTGAGGGTTCTAACCCTTATCGGTGTTGGTGTCAAGTCCCGGGAACGCGTACAGGTGAAACTGAAGAAGTACACGCTCGATGCAACCATTCAGTTACGAGCGGCCGACGGGAACGACCACGTTCCTGCGCTTGGCGCATGGCAAGAGGGCGCACACACAGGTGAGGGCCGTACACTCTGCCCCACGACGAATCTGGGCCCAGACGTAGGGGCAGACCCCGGATCGTAGTCTGGGGCAGGCTCTATGTGTCTGCCCTCCCCGTTGTCCCCCGTGAATGGTTACCGCTCGACCACAGTTTCCCTTGACAGTTAACTTGGGTCCTATTAGAATTGATTAACAGGGTGCGGAGGCGATGCCTGGCATAATCGCCATGCATGTCAGCCAATTAACGACCCCGACTGGATAACCTGTCAGGTTACCAGATGGAAAGAAATGACGTTCGGAGAATTCGTAAAACAACGGTTGAGGCGCTTGGGCAAGAGCCAGAAAGCTCTGGCCATGAAACTCGGAGTGTCTCCCGCGTACGTATCCCAAATATTGACCGGGAAGAAGAATCCACCGGACCTGGGTAGGCCCCGGAATCGCGGGCAATTGAGGATCTGGGCCGATTTCCTTGATGTAACGGAAGACGAGCTTCTGGATCTCATACGCTTTCAGCTTCACAGGATACCGCCTCGCCCCAATGCCAAGTTCGAAAACATGCGCAGACTGCTGTTGACATGCCTCAAAGTCGATGATCCCGTGTTGGCGGATGAGATTCGGGCCATGCAGTTCCACCCTGCCGAGAACCAGGCAATACAAGCCATGACCGCCGTGTACCTGGCCGTTCGGGACCAGCCGGACCGGCCGCGCGCTCACGGGATCACCAGATTCAGAGAAATGTGCGTTCAGGCTCGGACGGACAGCCAATTCGTGGAGACCGAACTGGTGGAATACTTTCAGAAGCGCGAGTTCTCCTGGACATGGGACTCGGAAGCGAACGATGTAAGGTTTGTTCCGGATTCCGCGGAACTCAGTAAGGCTGTAGAAAAAGTTGAGGAGATGTTGGACTATTCAGCAGGACCTACCTATGGCCACACCGTCCCGGTGGTCGGCCACGTGAGTGCGGGAGAAGGTTTTGAGTACACGGATGGAGGGTTTCCCGCGGGTGAGGGATTCGATCAGGTTGAGATTCCACCGGGAATAGATCCGGCTCTGGCTCGCTGCATCTATTGCGTCCGAGTGCGTGGCGACAGTTTGCAGCCGTTCTTCGGTGACGGCGCCTTGCTCTTCATAAAACCCGAATCCTGGGAAGAGATCAAGGACGGTGACCTGGTAATATTCAAGGACCGTGACGATGGGAAAGCCTTTGTGAAGAAGGTGGAATTCGCGGGCGAAAGTCTCATTTTGAGGTCGCTGAACGAACGGTACAGGAACCTGGTGCTGGCCAGAGACGCTCTGATTCTACTGGAAAAGGTAAGATCGGTGGTCTTTTCGGAATAGGAGTGTAGTGAAAAACAATAGGCTGTTAATTGTAATCATACCGGCCCTGGCCCTGCTGTGCTGCTGTGTGGACCGGGTGGCCGCGGGAACAAGATCGCCGGCGCCTCATTATGCCACAATGGGAGGCGGATTTCGGTACGGATTTCCTCCCGGGATAGAGAAAAGGGGGGTTTGGTTCGCGGGCCGCAGGATCCATCTTTCCCGAAAGGACATACGCGATCGTGTTCTCAAGGAAATCAACTATCTTCTTCTTGACCGGCGCTCCAGGGTAAGGGTCTGGCTCTATCGGGCCCATGAGTATAGCTCCGTGATCCTGCCGATTTTGAGCAAGTATCGTGTTCCCCGTGAGTTTATTTACCTTGCGGCCATAGAGAGCAGTTACAACAGTCGTGCTCTTTCATCTGCCGGCGCCTATGGGTACTGGCAATTCATCAAGGCCACCGCGAAGCGAGGTCCTTCCGGTTCCAAAGAGTATGACTGGGCCATGGCCATGTCCAAGTGGCGGGATGAACGCGCGGATCTGATCAGTTCCACGCATTCCGCGGCCCGGTACCTTGCGTGGATGAACAGAAAACAAAGAATAACGTTCCCCGGAAACAAGAAGCGACAAGGTTTCCACGACTGGCTTCTGACCGCGGCAGCGTACAATGCCGGACCTGCCCGGATTCAGCAACGTATGAAGGAGTACGGCGGATCATCGTATTGGGACCTTCCCCTTCCCGATGAGACCGAGAAATACGTTCCAAGATGGATGGCGTTGGGGCTCATAAGCAGGTACCGAAAGTTCTACGGGCTCCGGGTGGAACTGCCTCCCAAGATTTCCTTTGAAAGGGTGCGCAACGTCCGGCTGAAAAAGGATCTGTCCTTTGCAGCTCTGGCTCGCCTACTCGACACGACCCCCAGAGCCGTCTGGGCTCTCAACACTCAGGTCCCTCCGGAAAAGGCAGTGTTCCCGGCCCGATACAAGGGCCGCGGCCTAAAACATACGATCTACGTGCCAAAGGGAGCCCGCAAAAAGCTGTTGGCAAAACTCAAAGCCCACGGATACACGAAGTGATTGCAGGAACGCCCACGCCCAAGAAATCGAGGCACAACAAACAATAGAAATGTCCGGAGTAACCCGTCAGTCATCTGCGGTTCGACGGGAAAGGGATGCTGGATCGTAACAGCGTCGGGGAGGAGACAAGAAAGGGCGCACACATAGGTGCGCCCCTACACTATGCCCCGGCACAGGTCTGAGCCCAGGGGCAGGCTCTATGTGTCTGCCCTTTCCGCTTTCCTCTGGTTCCCGGGCTCTGTATGGGAACTCATACGGGGAGACGCCGCGTCGCCTACTTGGGGCCGGGGCATGTGTGAATCCGAGGAGTGTTTGCGGCAAGCAGGGTAGCTTCTCCGGGCCCCGAATTCCGAAGGATCACACTCGGCCCGGGCGGAACATGTAGGCTGAACCCGGGTTCGAGACGGAAATCCTGGTCATCCACGCTTGCGGTTACCTTTCCGGTGAGGCAGTGGAGGAGGAATTCCGCGTCTTGGCTGCGGGTGAGTTCAAAGTCGGATACCGGCCCAAGGGTAATCTTTGCGCATTCCAACCTGGACTCGGGTAATTCGGCTGTCAGCAGAAGCGCGTCGTGGTCGGGGGAAAGTGTCTCCATTCTTATTTCCTCACCCGGCCGGCGCAGTGTCGCCTTCTCGTAGGCCACGTGGTCCAGGAACTCCCCCACTTTCATCTGAAAGGCTTCCGCTATCTTGATGAGCGTGTTCAGAGTGGGAGAAGACTTGTTGTGCTCCATAGCGCTGAGAGTTGACGCGGCTACCCCTGTCAGCGATGATAGCTGATTGAGAGTCACCTTCCTCTTTTCCCTGAGCGCCCTGATTCTGCGGCCCACGTTCATGGTTCGGGTTGTCATGTTCAATCCCCGGGGGGCAATCCAGGAAGGACCGTGCAAACAGGATGTTTCGATCCTCGGCCCTTCTGTCAGTCGAACAGCAGCGGGCCCAGTTCAGTCACGTGTGAGACTCCGACGGCTGTTACGTTTTTCGGCAGTGATGACGGCTCCGAGTTGGAACCGGGCACGATGATGCGATTGAACCCGAGTCTGGCCGCTTCGCTTATGCGAGCGTCGGCCCTGGAGACCCGGCGCACTTCACCGGCAAGTCCGACTTCGCCGAATATGACCGTTCCGGCCGCGACGGTCCGCTCCATGAATGATGAGAGAAGAGCCGCGGCCATAGCCAGATCCGCGGCAGGCTCTGTGGCTCTGGCGCCTCCTACCGCGTTGAGGAAGATATCTTGATCACCCAGCGTGAGACCCAGTTTCTTCTCCAGAACAGCTATCATCAGCGCTAGACGCTGGGGATCCGTACCCAGACAGGTTCTCCTGCCCTGACCCGGAACAGGTCCGGTCACAAGAGCCTGAACCTCGGCCAGTATGGGCCGGGTTCCCTCCACGATCGCGGTCACCGTGGAACCGGGCGCGCCCTTCGGTCTTTCCGAGAGAAAGAGTTCAGAGGGATTGGCCACCTCCTGCAAGCCGGTATCGGACATCTCAAATACGCCGATTTCACTGGCCGATCCGAAACGGTTCTTGACCGCTCTGAGAATCCGGTACGGGTACTTGCGTTCACCCTCGAAATAGAGAACCGTGTCCACCATGTGTTCCAGCACCTTGGGACCGGCCAAGGCCCCGTCCTTGGTTACGTGTCCCACGATGAAACAGGCCGAGCTTCCGCGCTTGATCGATTCCATGATGCGTCCCGCCACGTGCCGCACCTGGGAGACGCTCCCGGCCGCTGATTCAAATGACCGGCTGAAAACGGACTGGACCGAATCGAGGACCACCACGGAACACTCCGTCTCCTCAATCTTGTGGATAATGCTGTCCAGTTCGTTTTCCACAAGGAGCAGGAAACCCTTGTTATGGATATTGAGGCGCTCGGCGCGCAGCTTGATCTGTTCCGATGATTCCTCTCCGGAAACGTAGAGCACGCGCTCCCCGGAGTCGGCCAACGATCCGAGCGCTTCCATCAACAGGGTGCTCTTTCCTATGCCCGGATCTCCGCCCAGCAGGATCACGCTGCCGCGTACGATGCCGCCCCCCATGACCCGGTCCAATTCCCGGACCCCGGTACTGAGTCTCGGCTCGGAATCCCCCTGGACATCAGCAATGG
Organism: uncultured Syntrophaceae bacterium; assembly: GCA_964527475.1. Lineage (GTDB taxonomy): Bacteria > Desulfobacterota > Desulfomonilia > Desulfomonilales > Desulfomonilaceae > CAZGNL01. The sequence goes on along the minus strand of CAZGNL010000031.1, from coordinate 3,891 downwards.
AGATTACAGCGCCCACGCCATCTTTGTCACGTTGAGGTCGCAACGACTTCTGACGAGCCTTGGAGACTTCCCTTTCCACAACGGTGTTCCATTCTCCACATCCAGGGCAGCGACCCATCCATTTCAGGAGATGCTTCCCGCATTCATCGCACACAAAAACGATCTCGGTCTTCAAATCGGTCTCTCCGGAGATTCATTGCGCTGTGTAACAAAACGTCTCAGCCTTTGTAACCCGAGTTGGTCAATTGTCACAACAATTTTGGGAATATTCTCTGGTGTTCCTCGGATTGGTCTCCCAACCTCACAGAAAGGGCGAAACTATAGGTGTACCCGGAATTACGGAATTAGACAAAGCAGGACCTCGATGTCATGGCACGAAATCCCGAAGCATACCCGTATGATATCCTATCTCCTCGACCACCCCCCTTGACATTCATCCTTTTTGAGCGGTACCACTGACCCGTTTGTTGTGCTTCCGAGGTTCAAGACCATGGAAGGACATACGGGAGAACGGATTCGAGGTGAGACATGACACAAGACAGGCGATCGGATTCATGGCGAGGCAGAGCCCCTGGCCGCAGGACAATCCGGGCCACCCCGCTCTTCTTGGGGATAGGGTTGTTGATTCTCATATACCTGGTCTTGATTGCGGAGCTGGACCTCCTTGGGACCCACACCTTCCTTGAGCGCCAATCACACGATAAAAACACCCTTGCTCCTGAGTCCGAAAATTTGGGTCTTCCCGATAACCGAGAAAGGGCTAAACCGTTGGCGAAAGAATCGTCGACCGTATCCCGTGCACCGATCAAACCCCGCATCGCGGCCGTCCCCTTGCACACAGAACCGACAAAAGTCGGGCCGTCCGCGTCTGTTCCTTCCGTGGGACCGCCGAAGCATATGATTGACGTGGTTGTTGCACCACGGACGAGGCTTGCGAGGATACCGCCCGAACGCTCCAGCAACAGGATTTTCCGTGACCTGGAGGATCGGGTTGAAGGGCTCAAGCCCGAGCCCACATTCACGGTGGCTCAGCGTCTCGATCAGCACGGCGAAAAGGCGAGAAAGCGGTTGAAACCCCATTTCAAGGCCGCGGGAGTTCGGTACCCTGCCCAGGTGGTCACACTTGTGGGTCTCAAGAAGGAGCGCCGCTTGGAGCTATACGCCGGAAAAACGCGCAATGATCTGAAGTTCATTCGTCATTTTCCTATCCTGGCAGCCAGCGGCGAAACAGGCCCAAAGCTTCGGCAGGGAGATCGGCAGGTGCCTGAAGGGCTGTACCGAGTTGTGTCGCTCAACCCCAACAGCAAATTCCACCTGTCGCTGCGAGTGAACTATCCCAACAGCTTTGATCTTACAATGGGGAAGAGGGATCGCCGTTCCAAACTCGGGGGCGACATCATGATCCATGGAGACTGCGTTTCCGAGGGCTGCCTTGCTATGGGGGACAAGGCGGCGGAGGAGCTATTCGTCCTTGCCTCGGAGACGGGCCTTGGAAGAATGCGGCTCATCCTTAGCCCTATCGATTTCCGCACCGAGGATCTGCCCAAGGCCGTTGACACGAAGAAGCGTCCCAAGTGGACCAAGAAGCTGTACGCAAAGATCACAAAGGAGCTTGAGAAGCTGCCTCTCCCCCCGGCGTCGAGGACCTCAGATATCGAGGAGTTCCTTGGCGCCGTGTTTTCCGGGCGTACCAAGAAGTTGTGGCCTCTGCACTGAACCCGGATAACGGTCGACGTGGGACGAGAAGCCGGTCGACCATTGATGAGCGTGGTGCGCTCTTCCAATCAGTCTCCGAGGCGAGGCCATGGAGTGCGTGTCGAAGCAGAGGACTTTCATATTTCGTTGTGCCCGAATTGCGGTCATGGGTTTTGAATTCTCGGGAATTCTGGGGACACCATACTTATACCAGTTGCCAAAATTTCTGTCCGATTGGTAGATGATTCCAGCCCACAGGCAAAATCCCCCCTTGCCCCCTTTGCAAAACTGACTCTCGCCCACACGTGAGACAGGGGGTGGCGCTACAGGCAGTGATTCCGGCCAGTTGGCCAGCCGATTAAACTGTCCGTCAGGGCAAAAGAGGGCGTAGCATGCTACGCGCCGTACACCGGACCCCCAGCATCAATGCCGTCTGGACGAAGCCCCTGTGTCAAGTGTGTTCCGGAGTCAGTCTGCAAAAGGGGGGGTAGGGGGGATTTTGCTTACATGCGGGAATGGCCTTCCAGTCAGACGCAAGTTTCGGCAATAGCTGTAGCACAACAATTCTGGAGTAATTTGCTCCAATGAAGTCGTGCATGATAGACTGCTCACATGACCCAAACCCGCCCCAGATACCGATCTCTGTCATCATGGCTAAAGGAAGATTTCGGAGAGCCGGTCCGGAAGATCACCCTCGACGCAGGCCTCGGTTGCCCAAACCGTGACGGAACCCTCGGTTCAATGGGGTGCATCTATTGTAATCCACGAGGTTCGGGCACCGGAGCACATTCGGAGGGTATTTCCATCAGCGGGCAAGTGGATAGTGGAATTCGGTTTCTGTCCCGCGGATTCCGTTGCCGGAAGTTCATAGCATACTTTCAGGCTTTCACAAACACTTACGCTCCTGTGGCGGAGCTCGCCCGCATATACGATGAAGCCCTTCAACGGCCGGAAATCGTGGGATTGGCCATAGGCACTCGTCCGGATTGTGTGCCCGATCCTGTCCTGGATCTCCTTGAACGGACGGCCCGGGATCGCCTGGTCTGGGTCGAATATGGAATTCAGTCGGTTCATGGAACCACATTGAACCGAATAAGGAGAGGTCACGGCCCCGAGGCCTTTTTCGACGCGGTGACAAGGACAAGGCAGCGGAACATTCCCGTGGTTGCGCATCTGATCCTGGGACTGCCGGGGGAGTCTCCGGAGGACATGGTGGAGACGGCCCGAGCAGTGGCGGATTCGGAGGTCTGGGGTGTGAAACTCCATCCGCTGTACATCATACGAGGAACCGCTCTTGACAGAATGTATCAGCGTGGTTTGTATAGCCCGCTCACCGAGGAACAGGCCCGGGACCTTACCTTGGCCGTACTCGGATCGCTCCCTTCGGACATGGTGATCCACCGCATGACATCAGACCCTCATCCTGAAGATCTGTCCGCGCCGACCTGGATGCTCGACAGACGAGGTGTCCGACAAAGGCTGGAACAGGCTATGGATGACCGGGATTTCCGACAGGGGATGGACTATTGCACGCCCCCCTCCGACTAAACGGTCTTTGCGGGGTCTTGAACAGGTGGTGGAGAAAGTGAGGCAGCCCCGATTCTGAATGATCAGTAAATGGGGTAATCTGGAATCAATCCAGAACGAAAATAACTTCCGCTCTAACGCGGTACTCTTTGATGGCTCCGCCTTCGGCGTTGATTCTGAACTCGGTGATTTTCATGCCTGTGATGTTCCGCAGGGTCTTGTTGGCACGTTCGAAGCAGAACTTGACTGCTTCGTCAAAGCCATTGGGTGAACCAGCGATAACCTCGGTAACTCGAGCGACTCTTCCTTCTGCCATGCTTTTCCCTCCGTAACAGGGTGCCTCACGCGGCCATAGTCTAGAAGAACAAGCCCCTGCTTGTCAACCATTCCTTGCCGGTTGGGCATGACCCGGTAGTCAGCGGGGCAGGGGGACGTTTCCCTGGGAACGTGTCAATACGAGCACAGTGAAGCAATCTCCACATTTGTCCCTGGTTATCGGGCTCTGCCCTGATCTTTACGCGGGAACAAGGGGAAAGGATGTCTCGGTATCGTTGTGCCCCTGTTTTTAGGCATGTAAGTTCCTATGAAAGTCCCTTTGACTTGAGCACAGCGATCGGGTCAACGTATGGGGTGGTTTGGAGGGGAGATGAGTCTCCCCTCCAAAGATGA
>CAZGNL010000030.1:0-39157 GCA_964527475.1 uncultured Syntrophaceae bacterium | reverse complement strand
CGGGATGCCAATGCCGGCTACCGCATCCCGTAGCGCGACACTGGTATGGGTGTACGCTCCGCCGTTCAGGATGACGCCGTCCGCGCTGTTCCCGGCTTGCTGGAGCGCGTCCACCAGTTCCCCTTCAATATTCGACTGGAAACAGTGGACCCCGATCCCAATCTCTTTGCCTTGTCGTTTCAGAGACTCCTCGATTTGGGCAAGAGTCTTGCCGCCGTACATCTCAGGTTCTCGTTGTCCCAGCAGGTTCAGGTTGGGTCCGTTTATTACCGTGATCTTCATGGAGTGCCTCTTGTTGCGGCAGTCTGTTCCAGCATAGCGTCGGCCAGTACCAGCGCGGCCATTGCCTCGGCCACAGGCGCAATCCGGGGGCAGAGGCATGGATCATGTCGCCCCTTGACACGGATGGTCTGCTTGCGGCCGTGGATGTCTATGGTTGACTGGGGCTTGGATATGGAAGGCGTCGGCTTCACCGCCAGGCGCATGACAATGGGCTCTCCGTTGGATATGCCGCCCAAAATGCCCCCGGAAAAGTTGGTCTCAAAGCCGTCCGGACCGATGGGGTCATTTACAGCGGAACCATAAGTCTCTGCCAGTTGGAAACCGCTCCCGAACTCCACACCCTTGACCGCGCCGATGGAGACCATTGCACCGGCCAACACAGCGTCGAGCTTGTGGAACACCGGGTCTCCCAATCCAGGGGGTACGCCCGTGGCCTCAACCTCGATCACGCCTCCGATGGAATCTCCCGCCGCGCTGACCCTGCTGACCAGTTCTTCCATATCAGGGGCCATGACGGGATCAGGGCAGCGCAGGGGATGACGTTCCGCAAATTCGAGATCGAGGCGCCTGGTTACCAGACTTCCAATGCTCACAGTATAGGCGAAGATCCTGATGCCGTGGAGTTCCAAGAAAGCCTTGGCCACCGCGCCCGCTGCTACTCGACCCACTGTCTCCCGCCCCGAGGCCCTTCCGCCTCCGGGCTGAGGGGGCAGGCCGTACTTTTTGAAGTAAGTGTAATCAGCGTGGCCCGGACGAAAAAGTTCACGCGTCTTGTCGTAGTCCTCGGATCTCGCGTCACGGTTGCGAATCAGCAGGCCGATGGGTGAACCCAGGGTCCAGCCGTCCACAATGCCTGAAAGGACTTCCACTTCATCCGGTTCCTGCCGTTGTGACACGAAGCGCGACTTTCCCGGACGACGCTTATCAAGCTCCCGCTGTATCCGAGCCGCGTCAACCGCGACTCCCGCGGGCACGCCGTCAACAACCACGCCGAGCCCGGGGCCGTGGGACTCACCAAAAGTCGTAGCCCGAAAAAATCGGCCGAACGTGCTACCCATCAGATTCCTCCTCAATGCGGCTCAGGACCGCGGCCAGTTCTTCCCTGGAAACATCATCCACGCACACTGCCCGGGCAATTGCCTTGAGCAGCACAAAAACGATCCTTCCTCCCCTGATTTTCTTGTCGTGTCTCATGATTTCCCATGATTCCTCAAGAGGAGGACACTTGACCCGATACGGTGAAATCAAGCGCAGCGTGGATTCTATGCTTGCCGCGGTTTGTTCTGATATGAACCCCCGTGCCCTGGACAGCCGTGTGGCAACTCGCATCCCCAATGCCACCGCCTGACCGTGGCTGATTTTGAACCGATGAAAACTCTCCGCAGCGTGACCGAACGTGTGCCCGAAATTGAGTATTCTTCTCTTGCCGGCTTCCCGGAAATCTTCCGCAACCACGTCGGCTTTGGCCTCGGCCGACAACGCGGCCACTTCCGCGAGCAGCGGAAGATCGCGGGCCCGCAATCTCTTTGTTTCCAGCTGGATCAACTCGGCAAGATCGGGCAAAGCCACGAGCCCTGTCTTGTACGCCTCCACAAGACCTTCGCTGACCTGTTTGCGATTGAGTGTGCTCAGGGAGAGCATGTCAAGGATCACCAGGGTCGGAGTGCTGAAGCATCCCACTACGTTCTTTGCCGGCCCCAGGTTCACGGCCGCCTTTCCGCCCACAGCCGCGTCTACGCATCCCAACAGCGTCGTGGACACGAGCGCCAAATCCATCCCGCGCTTGAACGTGGCCGCTGCGAACGCGCCCAGGTCGGTGACCACGCCGCCTCCAACAGCAACGAGTATATCGTCCCTGTCAAAGCGGCGCGTGAGAAGTGTTTCATAGATCCTGCGCGCACTGTTCAGGGTCTTGGATCTTTCACCGGGTTGAATGATAATTTCCACGGGATCGTCCAGGACGCGGCGGAAGCGGTTCAAATGAATCCGCGCCACATTGCGATCGGTGACCAAGGCCACGCGACGGCCACGGACCAATTCGGCCAGGGCTTCGGGCGCCTGTGATGTCGCGATGACCGGGCATTCAGCGTCTCCCAGTCGAGCAGAGAACCGGTGTTCCTGCAACAGTTCCGAAATGATCGCCTCAGAAGTCTCTTCCGGGCTTCTTTTATCCACATGAACGGTTAAGTCACATTCCCTGTAGAGCGTTTTTCTCCTTGAGAATAGATCTTTCAAAGCTTCCCCGTCCTGCCACATGGGTCTTGAATTTCGATCCGCAAGATTGAGTCGCGCCATGCACAATTGGAGGTCCGCATCCAGGTAGATGGTCTTGCCCGAGCGTCGCATCAACTCCCTGTTATCTCTTTTTTCAGGCACGCCCCCACCGGTTGCCACGACCAGATGCTCGCGTGCGGAGAGCGACGACAAGAGCAGGTTTTCGCGGGTCCGGAATTCTTCCTCTCCCTTTGTGGCAAAGACCCGCGGAATGGACATCCTGAATTGCTTCTCCAGCATGTGGTCCATGTCGATGAACTTGCGTTTCAGGGATCGGGCCAGGAGCTTTCCTACCGTGGTCTTTCCCGATCCCATGAAACCGGTCAGGTAGATATTCTTGCTCATGAACTCTCCTGCATGGCTTTCATGAACACTTTTGCCTCCACATGGACACCGGTCCAGAGCTCGAAGCTTCGCCGCGCCTGGTGTGCGAGCATGGGAAGGCCGTCCATGAATCTCGCGGATGCAGTGTCGGCAAGGCCTTGCCAGATATTTTCAGTGCGGCCGTAGTTGAGATCGAGGACCAGTTCGCAATCCTGCGCCTGGAACCGACCTACGAGATCGGCCAGTGCCGGTCCCTCGCTTGCGCTGGAGACGGTGGTCGCGTTCACTACCAAATGGACAGGAACCGGGGTATCCGGCAACGATTCCAGAGGCATGGCCACCGCGCCCGGACCTTGAGCCATATTCCTGGTTTTGTCCAGGTCTCTGCCCGCCAACAGTATGCGGGCCGCGCCAATGCGCGCCAGCGCATACAGGACAGCCTTGGATGCTCCGCCGGTTCCCACGACCAGGGCCGACTTGCCCGCGGCAATGAAATTCGCGTCTTCCAAAGCGTCCCGGAAGCCCCCGGTATCGGTGTTCGCACCCACCAGAGCATCACCTCGGTTAATGATTGTGTTTACCGCGCCCACTCCCTCGGCTTCTTCGGTCAGCGCATCAAGATGCGGTATTACAAGCTCCTTGTACGGGACAGTCACATTTGCGCCCGCTATGTTCAGGGCTCGCAGGCCTCGCACCGCGTCACCGACGCGCTCGGGTTCCACCGCGAAAGGCACGTACACACCGTCAATCCCAGCGCTCTTGAGGACCGCGTTGTGCATTGCAGGGGACCCGGACCGGAACGCTCGCTCGTCGCTAAGGATGCAAAAGACTTTCATCGCAGCAGCCTTTTCAGCGTTTCATGGAATTCGGGGTAAGAAATCGCTGTGCTTTCTTCGTCCTCTATCAACGGCTCGGAATCGGTCAGAATGCCCGCGAGTCTCAAAGTCATGGCCATGCGGTGGTCTCCAAAGGATTGAAGCCTCTGGGGGGCTTTCAACGCGGTGGGCCCCTCGATCACCAGCCTGTCACCCTCAGCAACGATCTTTGCACCCATGAGCCCCAGTTGGCTCGCAACGGCCGCGAGCCGGTCGGTCTCCTTTATTCTGAGTTCCCCGGCGCCTTCAAAGACAGTGGTCCCCTGCGCCCGGGTGGCTACCAAGGCCAGAATCGGGACCTCATCCACCAGCGTCGGGATCTCCTCCGCACGGATACGGCAGCCCGACAAATCAGCGGAGAATCGGGCCGTGACCCTTCCCCACGGCTCCGGCGCATCTCCACGGGTCTCGATCTCCATTTGAGCGCCCATGCGTTGGAGAACCTCCAGGAAGCCCGCGCGTGTTGGATTCAGCAGCACACCCTCGGCGGCAACCTCGCTTCCTTCAATAATTGTGGCCGCGCACAGAAAAAACGAGGCCGAGGAGATGTCACCGGGCACACGGAAAGACTCAGGCAGAGTCAAACCGGAACGCTCAACTCTGAATTCGCCGGCCGTCCCGGAGATCCGGGCGCCCCAATCCTTTAGCAACCTTTCCGTGTGATCGCGACTCGGGGCGGGTTCTCGGACCGTTGTGATTCCGTGGGCCTGGATCCCGGCCAGCAGGACCGCGCTCTTCAGCTGAGCGCTGGCCACGGGAAGCTCGTACTCTATGCCTTTGAGGCTTCCGCCTTGGATCCGTACGGGGCAATTCCCATTGTGCGTCTCTATTGTTGCTCCCATATTCCTTAAGGGCAAGGCCACGCGTTCCATCGGGCGCCGACGTAGGGAGCCGTCTCCGTCAAGGATGAAATCCCCGGCACGACCGGCCAGGATGCCCATGAGAAGCCTCATAGTGGTGCCGGAATTCCCGCAGTCGATCCGAGCGCTATCCGGGATACGGCCGCCCGCTCCGACAATGTGAATTTGGTCTCCCTCTGTACGGACCTGAACACCGAGATTCCTCACAGCTTCCAGGCTTGACCGCACATCCGCGCCGGAAGAACAGTTGGTCAGCCGACACTCGCGTTCAGCCAAAACAGACATGAGCGCTATCCGATGCGAGATGGACTTGTCACCAGGAGGAGAGAATTCCCCGTTCAGGCGCACTGGGACCTCCCGTTGTGTTCGTCCCTGACAACCGCGGCAACTTTCTCAATCATTCTCATTAGATCTCCAAACGCATCCAAAGTAAGGCTTTGTCGGCCGTCGGAGAAGGCTGCGTCCGGGTTGGGATGGACTTCGATCATCAGGCCGTCCGCGCCCGCGGCTACGGCCGCCAACGCGGTGGCCGGAACCAGTTCTCTCTTTCCAACAGCGTGGCTCGGATCAACTACCACCGGCAAATGGGACAATTGCTTCAGCAGCGGCACCGCGGAGATATCCAAGGTGTTGCGTGTCTCGGGCTCAAACGTTCGTATTCCCCGCTCGCAAAGGATAACCCTGGAGTTTCCCTTGGCAAGGATATATTCAGCGGAGAGCAGCAGTTCTTTGACGGTTGCCATGAGGCCTCGTTTGAGAAAGACCGGTTTGTCAAGCTCACCCACCGCCTCCAGGAGCGCAAAGTTTTGCATGTTGCGGGCTCCCACCTGGAGGATGTCGGCGTACTCTGCCACCAGCGGAACATCCTCGGCGGCAAGGACCTCAGTGACAACAGGCAAACCGGTCATCCGGGAGGCCTCGGCCAGGTACTTGAGCCCTTCCTGCTTGAGTCCTCGGAATGAATAAGGCGAGGTTCTGGGCTTGAACGCTCCGCCTCGCAGGAAAGATGCTCCATGTGCCTTTATCTCCTGTGCGATGTCAAGGATAAGTTCCCTGGATTCCACCGCGCACGGACCGGCCATGACTGCAACCTCAGACCCGCCGATCACCTTTGCGCCTACCCTGATGACCGTCCTTTCCTGCCGGAAGCTCCGTGATACCAGCTTCCAGGAGGTCCCGAAAGTCTCTATGCCTTCGACTCCCAACATAGGAGAAACCACCAGCTTCAGATCCTCCACCGAGCGCTGGTCCATGTCTTCGACCACCCCCAGCACAACTTTGGGCGCAGGGGATATGATTCTGGGCTCCAGGCCTCGCTCGCGTATTGCGGCCAGGACTCCTCCAACTTCCTTTTTCGGGCAGTCTTCTCTCATCACTATGACCATGTCACACCTCTCTCAATCAGCCGCGGTTATTGTGGGGTTCCTTCCATTCTCAGGCCGCCGCGTGCATCCCAAGATATCGGTCTATGAAATTCCGAAAGATAATCGTTCCCTGAGGAGTAGCAATTGATTCAGGATGAAACTGAACCCCTTCCACCTTGAGTTCCCCGGCCCTGACACCCATAGTCACGCCGTCCATTGTGTACGCTGAAACCTCCAACGGCGACGAGATGGTTTCCTCGGCCGCGACTAGAGAATGATACCTGGTTGCTCGGAAGGGATTTCTGACTCCTGAATAAATTGTTCGCGCGTCGTGGAACACGTCGAAGATCTTGCCGTGAACCGGGATCTCGGCTCGCACGACCTTTGCGCCGAACACCTCCGCGATACACTGATGTCCCAGGCATACTCCCAGTATGGGAATCTTACCGGCAAATCGCTCAATGAGCCGGCAACTGACGCCCGCGTCGCTCGGTCGGCCTGGACCGGGAGATATGACGATCGCCTCGGGCCACATGGATTCCACATCGCTCGGTTCGATCTTGTCGCTTCGGATCACGGTGATCTCTTGTCCCAGAGATCCCAGGGCATGGGCGATATTGTAGGTAAAGGAATCATAGTTATCGAGCAAGAGAATCATGGTTGTATACTCCCTGTTTTGTTCATACCGGTTCGCAATTGAACCGGTGAGATTCGTTCTTGCCGGGGTTGCCCGAGCATCCAAGAGGGCGACGCATGCGTAGCCCCTACGGCTCTGACCCGCCAGGCCTGCTGGTGGGTGGCCCGGACGTGACCACGTCCGGGTCGCGTAGCGACAAGAGGATGTACCAAGATAACGCTGAGTACAAGCTGCCCCTTGCAATAATAGTGGCGCCTTGCCATAACCTCTTGTTCCTTCGGAACCCAGACGCAGTAGCGTCTGGGCCACCCATCGTGCCACGATTCCGGAAGTGCTCGATGCTTTGAGACAGCCCCCATGAGTCGCTACGCACATCCGCAGCCCATTAGGCCCGTGGAATTTTCTTGCCAAGTCGCTCCTCAATTCTCAGGCACGGCGGTTGGTATCAGGCCATCAACTGTCATTTCGTCGCTGGAGCGCTGGAGCGCGGCGGTCAGAGAAGAAGCCAGACCACAAACTGCATCCACCTGCGCCGTAGGATCGGATCGGGTCTGAATTTCCCGGATCAGCGCGCTCCCTACGATGAGGCCGTCGGCCACTCGGGCCACGGCTCGTGCCTGCTCCGCGGTGGAGATGCCGAAACCCACGGCAACAGGAACGCTCGAACTTGCGCGTGTGTGTTCCACATGAGCCATCATCTCGGACGAAACCACGATGTCCGTGCCGGTAACCCCTGTCGTGGACACATAGTAAAGGAAGCCTCTCGTCTTTGAGATGATCGTTTTCATACGCTCGCTCGGTGTGTTCGGGGCCACCAGAAAGATGGTATCCAGGTCATGAAGGTCGGCCGCCTCGATCCATTCGTCGGCTTCTTCCGGCGGTAGATCCGGGATTATGACCCCGGCCACGCCCGCGTCCGCGGCTCTCCGGGCGAATTCCGCGTGACCCATTTTCCAAACTGGATTGAAATAGGTCATGAGAACCACAGGAGATGTGAAACGCGACCGAGCCCGGGAAACGATCCTGAAAACATTGTCAGGGGTCATCCCGTTGTCTAAAGCGGTCCGGCTCGCCTGCTGTATTGTGGGCCCGTCGGCCGGCGAGTCTGAAAAGGGCAGGCCTACCTCGATCACGTCTGCTCCCTCGCCGGCAAGCCCGGCCAAAATCTCCACACAAGTGGAGGGATCGGGAAAACCTGCTGTCAGAAAAGGTATAAAAGCGCATCGTCCCTCAGCGCGGGCGTTGAAGAAAGCTTGTTCGATCGGCGATCTCATTGCCGCGCCTCCGTGTTCCCGGTCACCTGGGCCACGGCCTTGGCCGCGCGGATAAAGCGGTCAAGTTTGTCATGGTCCTTTCTCCCTGGTTCAGACTCTACGCCGCCCGACACATCCACCGCGTAGGGATGAACGGTCTTGACGGCCTCAACTACATTTTCGGGCGTAAGCCCTCCGGCCAGAATGATCGGGCGAAGCGTTGCAGGGCCTACGGCCAGGCGCCAGTCAAAGGTGCGGCCCGTTCCTCCTCTGAGGTCAGGACAGTATGTGTCAAGGAGCAGGGTTGCCGTGGGGTACGCGTCCTCCCACCGGGGGCAGTCGGGGCCCACGCGCATTGCCTTGATCACGCGGTTACCAAGTAGGGCCGCCTCATCTTCGGTTTCATCCCCGTGCAACTGGATCATGTCAAGGCCGCAAAAGCTCTGAATCATCTTGATTCGGGCCATTGACTCGTTGACGAATACCCCCACCGCCCGCACATGAGACGGGAGCCGACCAATGATCTCGCGGGCCTGCTCCGAGGTGACCCGTCGCGGACTGGGGGCAAAAACAAAACCCAGCACGTCGGCCCCGCATGAGGCCGCGGCAAGCGCGTCCTCGGTTGAGGTGATCCCGCATACTTTTACGCGCAACATGGTCTATCTCCGTACACTGCAGAGCCGATCCAGAGCGATCGCAGGATCCGGGGCTCGCATCAGCGCGGTACCTACCAGGAATGCGTGTGCTCCGGCTTCCAGAAGCATGCTCACGTCTTCGGGTTCCTTGATCCCGCTTTCGGCCAGCACGATTGTTTCCGGAGGAATCAAGGCCGCGAGTTGCACACAGGTTTGCAAGTCAACCTCCATTGTAGTCAGGTCCCGATTGTTAATGCCCACCACGGGCGGTCTCACGTTGAGCGCGGTTTGGAGTTCGTTCCAGTCATGAACCTCGATCACCGCTGTCATGCCCAGCGATCGAGCCTCAACAAAGAGGCGCCTGAGCTGTTGCGGGCTCAACGCGGCCGCTATGAGCAGCACTGCGTCCGCGCCGGCTTTCCTGGATTCGTAGAGCTGAATGGGATCCAGGATGAAGTCCTTTCGCAGGATGGGCAGATCCACAGCGCTGCGGGCCTGCCTCAAATCATCCAGGTCGCCGTTGAAAAAGGGTCCGTCCGTGAGCACTGACAGAGCGGCCGCGCCGGCTTGCTCATACGCTACGGCCAGGGCCGCCACATCGTCCACTTCCCTGAGCTTTCCGGCTGACGGTGAAGCACGCTTGATTTCCGCAATAATCGGGACCCGACCGCAATTTCTCAGAGCGCCGATCAGATCCCGGCAACGCGGGGCTTGAGACGCCTCATCTTTTAGGACCGCCAGGTCCGTCTCAGCTCTGATCCGGTCTATCTCCGCGGTCTTGGCGGCAATGATCTCGTCCAGGACCGTCATCGAGCGCTCCAACCCCAGCCGGTCGGGTTGCCCGACGCGGATGCCTCGAACGATCCCATGGCCACGAGCTTCTCAAGCTTTTCCAGGGCCCGGCCCGAGTCGATTGACTCAGCCGCGACAGCGATGCCCTCTTGCAGGTCCTCGGCCTTTCCCGCTGCAACAAAGGCCGCGGCCGCATTCAAAAGGACCATGTCTCTGCGAGCGCCCTTTTCGCCCGCGAGCACGGATCGGACTATGGCTGCGTTCTCCTGCGCGTCTCCACCGCGAATCTCCTCGGGAAGCGCCCTTTTGAGTCCCAGGTCCTCGGGGACCAGCGTGGTAGTCTTCACGTCGCCATTGGTTACCCGGGTGACTGTGGAAGGCCCGGTGATGCTGAGCTCGTCGTAGCTGCCCTCACCGTAAACTACAAAAGCGCCCTTGCACCCGAGTTTTTGGAGCACGCGGCCCAGCGTTTCGGTCAGTTCTTCACTGTAAACACCCAGTACCTGAACAGTGGCGCCGGCAGGATTGGTGAGAGGACCCAGGATATTGAAAATGGTCCTGAGCCCGATCTCTCGTCTGGGGCCCGCAACGTGCCGCATCGCGCCGTGAAGCTGGGGAGCGTACAGGAACCCGATCCCCAACTGATCGATGCACGCGGCCGCCTGTCGCGGGGTGAGATCCAACGGCAGCCCCAGGGCTTCCAGCACATCAGCGCTCCCGCACCGGCTCGATACGGATCGGTTTCCGTGCTTTGCAACCTTCAGTCCCGCTCCCGCTACAACGAATGCGGTGGTTGTGGACACATTGAAAGTCCGGGTGCCGTCGCCGCCGGTGCCGCAGGTGTCCACGATTGTCTCTTCATCAACGTTGATCTCGTCCCTATCCAGACAAACATTGGACTCCCCGACAGGAATCGGAGTGCTCTTGGCCCGCATTACCTTTGCCGCGGCCGCGATCTCGTCCACAGTCTCACCCTTTATTCGAAGACCGACCAGAAACGCGCCGATCTGGGCCGGCGTGGCCTTTCCTTCCGTCATGTCATCCATGGCCCCGGTCATTTCAGCCTCGGTGAGATCCCTTCCATCAACAACTTTCACAATGGCTTCTTGAATCATGATGTTCCCTCCGCGGCCGCTTCCAGAGCGAGTATGCTCTGCGCGGCCTTGTTTTGGATTTCCTTGTATTCCATCTCCGGGACCGAATCGGCCACAATGCCCGCTCCCACCCGGATAATGAACCGATCTCCCTGAAAGAGTATGGTCCGAATTGCTATACACGTGTCCATAATCCCGTTGGGCCCGAAATAGCCCACAGCACCGGCATAGGGCCCCCGGGATGAGGATTCCAGTTCATCGATGATCTCCATTGCCCTCACCTTGGGAGCGCCGGAGACGGTCCCGGCAGGGAACCCCGCAATAAACGCGTCCACCGCGTCCGCGTCTTCACGAAGCAGGCCCTGCACCTGTGAAACAATGTGCATCACGTGGCTGTACCGTTCCACCACCATGTAAGGCTCAACCAAAACAGACCCGTATCGACTGACCCGGCCCACGTCGTTTCGACCCAGATCCACCAACATGATGTGTTCCGCTCGTTCCTTCTCGGATTCCAGGAGCTCGGTCTCCAACTCCTTGTCCCGCTGAGGGTCACTGGAACGGCCTCGCGTGCCCGCGATGGGCCGGACGGTCACGGTCCCTTCATTGACCTTCACGAGCGTTTCCGGAGACGAACCCAGGAGCTGGTATGAGCCGAAATCCAGAAAAAACAGATACGGTGACGGGCTCCTGACCCGCAGACGCCGATAAGCCTCAAAGGGATCAAGGTCTGTCTCGCCTTCAAAACTGTCGGAGAGCACCACCTGGAAGATGTCGCCCGCCCTGATGTATTCCTGACCCTTCTTGACAGCCTCGCAAAACCTCTGCTTGGAAGGCGGCTCTAACGCGAGACCGGCCCGCCGGGGCCCCAGGGAAAGCGGATGGCGAAGGGACTGCTCCATGTCGTCGATTTTGGCCGTGCAGTCGCGGTCATCCGAACCGATCGCCAACAGGATCATGGCCCTCCGAAAGTGGTCGAAAACCACGAACCGAGACGGAAAGACCAACCGGGCCATGGGCAAAGTCACCTTGTGAGACGCGGGCACCCGTTCCACGAACCGCACGGCATCGTACCCGATGTGCCCCATGAGCGAACCAATGGAAGGCAGGTCGGGAAGCGGATCAATTTGGAATCGTTTGAGGCTTGCCCTGACCAGGTGGAAGAACTCTTCAGCCGCTTCAATGGTCTCTGTTCCGTTGTCCTGGAGCACAACCTTCTCAGGATCAAGCTCCATGCTGAATATGGGATCAAACGCGACAATGGAATACCGACCCGTGATATCCTTTGTTTCCACGCTCTCCAAAAGAAACGAATCAGCTCGATTTCCACACAGCTTGATGAACGCGGAAACCGGAGTCTCCGTGTCGGCCAATTTTTCTCTGCTCATAACTCTCAGCGCTGACATGCGCCACCTCCGGTGAAAAGAACAACAAAAAACCCACCGTGGGTTCCACGGTGGGCTCATAAGTTCCGGTTTCTTTATAGATTATGCCGTCACATGCGTGCTCCCACCGTAGAACAGTTGTTCCACCACCACCATCCAAAATAGTAAGCGTTGTTCAGCCCGAGATCCGACCGTCCAGTTCCAAAAGAACCGGGGCCTTCCGGGGGACTCGCCGAAGCGTGATGACAAACGGTTTGTGGGATACGATACCTCATAGCAGCCCAATTCTTAGATAAAACGGGCCGCCCGTCAAGCAAAAAAATCGGACCATCGCGGAAACGAGGGTGGTTGGGGGTTGAGGGGGAACGCGGAAAGTTCGGGACAGACACGGCCTTTAGGGGGGTGAGAGTTGGTCGTGAAAAAAGTTCGGGAGGCGGAAGGCAGCGCCGGCCTCTCTGTGAATTCTCCAAGACTTCGAAAACATCGAGGAATTAAGTATGGTGTCCCGGGAATTCCGAGGCTCGCTCAGGAGTTTTCACCGACGAGTTTCTCGGCTTTTTGTCGCATCGCGGCGACTTCTTTGACTGCGTTCAAGGCCGAATCCAGTGAGACATGGGGCTTCAAGGCATGAATTTGCTTCGCCCGTGACTCTTCCCCGCCATTCTTGGATTCGAGAGAAACATAGAGAGCAGTGGCCAGCCGTTCCAAGTCGGCCACGCCCTTGCCGTCCAATTCTTTCGCCACGAAGTCAAGATGTCCCTCATAATTATTCAAGGTCTTAGGGAAACGGCTCTTCAGTTCTTCTGCATTCTTGGTTGGTCTCAAGCTAGGGCCGTACGGAACAGGCCGAGTCTCCAGTCGAAAAAGCTCATAGACACGCAATTCCGTAATCTCGTCACGAAGATCGAAGGAGAATGGTCCGTGTTTGTAAAGCATATATCTATATCCCAGAGGAACCTTTAAGAGTTCTTGCAAGAAATAGACAGCCTTTTGTATGTGAGTCTCCCCACACCAACTGCCGTGGTCCCTCATCCTCTCGGCGAGATCAGCTAAAATAGACGCTTTTTGAAGTCTCTTCATGGGGTTTCCACCTCCGGCTGAATGATCGATGTCTTATGCTGCTCAAGCCAACCTATCGCCTCCTTCAGCACTCTCCTATCCACAAACACACAATCCACGGATGCCAAGGGCATAGATCCCAAAACCTGGGACCTTGAGGTGGAGGAAACGGTGCTATTCTCTGTGGAGAAGACCGGGAACTCGTAGACTTGTCCTTTTTCAGCGTACCTGTCATATCGAATACTTTCAGGTCCAAATTCCTTCTCCGCAGCATGAAACACAGCGGTTCCCGCTTCAGGGTTGATGCGCAAATCATCCCTAGAAGGAATATAAAGACGCTTGAAATGGTTGTGCAAGACTATGCGCTGGGCATGATCGTGGCCTTTTGCGGAAGGCTTAACTGCAGCTTTCAGGAATGCTGCGCTAATCTCATTGTCGGTCAGATCTAAGTGTTCCTCTATGTCAATTGAAAACATTCCGTTTGGCAACCATTCTTTGAGAAAATCCCTTAAATGAATGTCGTAGATCCGCCGCACCGGATGAAAATAAACCTGGGAATACATGAAATATCGTGCCAGCAATAAGGCTTCGGCAGATTGCAGTCCGCCTTCTTCCACACCCAATGAAGGCTCCCTGGGACTATCAAGACTTGCTTCAGATTCATCCGAAGGGGGCGCAGGCAGTATTCTCAGCGTGTCGATCAATCTGTAGTGATCGAACCTTCCATACGCCACACCTATATGATGGGAATCCCGAAGGAGGTAATCCATACGATCCACTCCGAAAACGTCGCCTACGATGATCTCAGCGAGAACCGTTTCCCAACTAGTGAATGAGAGGTCAGCTGCCTTCTCCGGCCCAATGGACAGCTTTACCAGATCCTCAGTGCGCAGTGGTGGGGTCACCCCTTCCCATATCGCCTGCATCTCCTTATCACAAATTATCTCCCGAGTCAGCCTTTCATGTTCCCAGCCTTCGGGCAAGAGTTCCTTTTCCGCCGTATGAGAGAAGGGCAAGTGACCAAGATCATGGCAGAGAGCCGCCATTCGAAGCACGCGACGCCAATATCGTCTCTTGTCGTCGTTGCTGAGTTCTGACAACTGATTCCTGATTTCGTCAGTGCTTTTTTCGAGCCGAGTGACGACATCAAATACTCTGGAAGCCAGCTCCATTACTCCGAGCGAGTGTTCAAAGCGTCTGTGCGTAGCTCCGGGATAGAGCAGATGAGTCATCCCGAGTTGGTGGATGTGACGGAGGCGCTGAAAAGGCTTGGAATCCAATACCTTGCGCTCATCCGAATCAAGCCGCACAAAGACATGGATGGGATCACGAATCTCATGTATGGGTTTCGGCACGTTACGCCTCACAGGATGTATTCAGCATGAATGGCATCTGGTGGGAAATTCGGAAGACCCGGTTGCAAGAATCTCTAATCTTGAATGATTCAGCCTTTCAGCTGGATGCTGCACTCGGAGCAAGGTCAGTGCTCCTCCCGGAAGGTCCCTCGCCACGTGGAGCCAGCGCCTTTTTGGGAGGTCTTGCATCCGGTACTTTAGGTCGTGGCTAGCCGCATGGGCTTTCCTCTCGTTTATCCTTTGACCTGAACTCTCCAGCCCTCCAGATTTCCTGTTTCCTGGAATTCCAAATACCATAAGCTCCGATCCGAATCACGCGAATTCCGGGGACACCATACTTAATTCCCAGCACGTAGGATGGGATGACCGGAGGGAATCCCATCGGTCGCGGCTTTCCCGCCACACCTGACCCGGAGAATTCCTCGATCTATGGGGTTCGCTTCACTCACCCCATCCTACAATCTGTGACTTTATTCTCCCGCTTCAAGGTTGACGACATTTTCACCGGTCGGCGGTCAGGTCTTGTATCTTTATTCGCTTCATGGCCGGGAAAGGAATAGGGCAAGAAGCAGGAACTGACCCCGATCCTTGACCCCGATCCTGTAATGCTGGAATTGATGGGGCAGCAAAAAAAATCAGAGCCTCGCGGAAGCGACCGTGTTTGGGGATACAGGGGAAGGACCAAAAGGCGCAGGCCGGCCGCGGATTTTGGGGGGCGGGAGCTGGTCATGAAAAAAAGTTCAGGAGACGGAAAGCTGCGCCGGCCTCTCTGTGAATTTTCCAAGCTTCGGTGACATGGTGGAATTATGTATGGTGTCCCCGGAATTCTGCGGAATTCATGCGGAATTCAGAGGGATTTCCGGCGGACTCACCGAAGCAAGATAACTGAAGGACTAGCACGAAACTTTTTTGTTGACAAAGGGGTACACTTCTGGTACGTGCTTATTCAGAATATAGAATACGACGTGAGGTGGCCTGTCATGGACAAAACAA
This sequence comes from uncultured Syntrophaceae bacterium, assembly GCA_964527475.1. GTDB lineage: Bacteria > Desulfobacterota > Desulfomonilia > Desulfomonilales > Desulfomonilaceae > CAZGNL01. Next base: position 23,975 of record CAZGNL010000030.1, on the reverse strand, counting down.
CGGTGGAAATAGGTTCGCGCACAATGACTCTTGAAGGTAAGGCCAAATGCGCTCACCACCCTGATGGACAACTTTGCCAATGGGGTCGGTGCGGTGTTGTCTGCCCAACTTGCCCTGCCAGTAGCTGTGGATTGGACGAAGGGCATGCGGGGAATCATAGATGCTCCAACTGCGGCAATTCCTTTTAGGCGGAAGTTCTTGCCTGAGAAGTGCAGAAATATCCGCCAAGACCCGCCGTTCCTGTATTGCTGGACTCATCCGAGGCAGGGGTCATGCACTAGAGGGCCCTCTGTCAAGGGAAAAGGTACTTCTTTGGAAACTGAACGGTTGCAGAGCTTCGCTGAAACGACAGTGTCTGGGGTTTCAGGAGAAACGCGAAAAGCTCAGGTCAGAAGAGGCTTTTGGGGGGCGGGAGTCGGCCGTAAAAGACATCGGGCGGCACAGCCAGATGTCGTGATTTCTTCAAGCTGCGGCCACATTGAGGAATTATGTATGGTGTCCCCGGAATTGCTTCAAAAGAGCCTTGAGGCTGCCGTTGGGAGATCTCCAGTCAAACCACCAGCACACTCGGCGAGAAATCTCCGGTTCCGCGTCCACGGCAGCCGCGAGCCGTCTAACCGTCTTGTCACTAAATCCCCTTCCGCATACCCGTATGCCCCGCCTAATTGCATTGACCCGTCACGGTGTCCAGAGAAAAGATATGGTACATGCTCAGGGCTCCAGGGGGGGGGCCGTCAGGGCAATGCTGGTGACTTAAGAAAAAGCCAACCAGTCCCCGTCGGCACCCCGGCGAAAGCCGGGGTCCAGGAGGTATTGAAAGACCTGGTTTCCGGCTTTCGCCGGAATGACGGATATAGTATCCGGTTGAACGGTATACGGCTTAAATCACCAGCATTGGGCCGTCAGGGGTACCCCTTAGCCCAACCTGCGTGGCAATCCTTACTCGAAAACGTACGAAAACGCCCGCACCTTAGGACCCTTTGTGACATAATAGTTTGCGGTCTTTGGGAGGCAGAGTGCCGTACACGATTATTAGGCCCATCATTTGCCGATGGGCCTTACCGCGTTGATGGATATCGCTGCAAACCACTCGTATGGACTTACGGAAAAACACAGGAGCGGATCCGCAAGAGACAGAATCATTGGGCTGATTTGCCAACTGTCGCCCCTAGCCATAGGATTGTCTCCCCTTCTCGGACCAAGTGGCTCGTCAAAGACTTGAGGCGAAGGATCGTCGCTCAGCGATAGGGCACGGCTCCCAGGCCGGAATCAAGACTGTGTCCTGCTCCCTTCAGGGCGCTCTTCAATGGCCTCTTTGAGAAGCCAACAGCTATCAGCTAGAGTGATTGAAGCCAGGATAGAGACCAAGAAGATCAAGGAGGTAGATTGCAATGGAATATCAGGAGTCACGCAAGAACATAACGGGGCTATGCGCTGCACAACAGCCCTACGAGCCGCCGAAAGCAGCGTTTATCCCCCTCAAGCTGGAAGAGCGTTTACACGGATGTCTGGTCACATATCCACCGATTGGTCCGTGTACGCCTGGCGGTTCGCAGTGAGGGATAAGTCATCTCAGTCGTCCATTAGCCCTTGATCCCTTGTTTTTTGGGTTTTGGGTAACCGTGAAGCGAGGCAGGTTCCACGGCCCTTGCCGCGATTGACAAGGGCTATGAACCCTTCCAGCGTAAAGCAAGCGTTGGGCGGGGCTCAGGGAATGAGTTGCTGCTGGCCCGGACTTGGGGGATGCAGGGGCTGAGCCCCTTGCATCCAATTCATGTCCGTGCGGCCACCGGAACGCGGTCTTCACAATCTTCACAACGGTGTGCCGTCGTGGGGAACCAGAAGACAGCTAAACGTCTCACAATCGCGGGACAGCTTCAATTCTACCTGCGAATAGATCACTGTCCGTTGTCAACACGGCGCTGCGGTTAGTCTTGGGGATCAATCGGGCCCTGGCGAAGCTCGCTGGTCGTTGGCGAGCGAGGCGGACGGGACAGTTAAGCGATGGCGCACGTTCTGTGGCAAGTCATGGCGCCTCTTAATCTCCTCTGAAACGGGGATACTCTGACATTCCGTTTTCAGGAGTCGGTTCGTGTATCCTTCGCCTGACAGATGTAAGAACGCTGGATGGACAGAACATGAAACGAAAGGACAATTTCTCGCTGCGAAATGTAGGAGGCGAGGAAATACTGGTCCCACTGGGATCACAGGTTACAGACATGAATGGTATCGTGATCTTGAATGCCACAGGGAGCTATGTCTGGGAGCTTCTCGCTGGCGATTGCTCTTTACATGGGTTAGCAACTGCCGTCGCAGAGCGGTTTGACGTTGACGGCGAAAGTGTGCGGGCCGATATTCAGGACTTTGTGAATGAACTCGACCGGTTAGGGCTGCTTGAGCGATGACCATGCTACCGAGAGAGTATGGGCCACTGGCACGGGAACTGCTGAAGCGCTCCGCGGACTGCCGACAGCCTGCGAACGGCACCTTTGAACTGACCCGCCGCTGCAATCTCTCTTGCCGGATGTGCTACGTCCGACACTCTGCAAGCAATAACGCACTGCAAGAAAAGGAACTGTCTGCGCCCCAGTGGCTGTGTCTCGCCCACCAAGCGGTGGAGAGCGGTATGGTCTTTTTGCTCTTAACTGGTGGTGAAGTTTTTCTGCGCCCCGACTTTTTCGACATTTACGAACCACTCACACGCATGGGGCTCATACTGGCGCTCTTCACCAACGGAACGCTTATCACCGAGGCTAGGGCGGAGCGCCTTGCCCAGACCCCACCCAGCCGCACCGAGATTACTCTCTACGGCGCAACCGCCGCCACTTACGAAGCGGTAACCGGCGTTCCGGGCAGTTACGCGGCCTGTTGTGCAGGCATCGAGGCTCTCATCGCCCGCCATGTACCGCTGGGACTGAAGACCACTATCACCCGGCAGAATGTGGAGGAGCTGGAGGCGATGCGCCAGATGGCGCATAACTGGGGTGTACCGTTTTCGGCAGCTTGGTTGCTATCCCGACGGCCTGACAGAGTTCCTTCGGAAGTAGAAGATTGCCGCTTGTCCGCGATGGATTGCGTGGCACTCGAAGCGACCGACCGCGCCTCCGCCCACGAATGGATCGAGGCTGCCCTAAGGAAACCTTCCATGGGGAGTAACTCCAATTTCTATTGCCAGGCAGGTAAAGCAGCCTTTGCCCTCAATCCATCAGGTGAAATGAACGCTTGTCTACAGATGCCATCGCCTGCCGCCCCGGCCTCGGCGATGGGCTTTCGAGCGGCATGGGACTTGGTCTACCGATATGTTGATTGCGCTCCGCCAGCTAGTTCTGTATGCCTTGCCTGCGACAGGCGAGCCTACTGCGGGCGATGCCCGGCGTGGTCTTTAATGGAAACCGGCACATTGACAGATCCCGTGCCGTATCTGTGTGACATTGCAAGAGCGCGAAAGGAACGCTATGGCACGTAGGATGGGATGACCGGAATTCCGGGGACACCATCCTTATTTAACCGAGGTGTTCGGAGAGCCTTTTCGCCCAGGGTGGGGGTCATCCATTAAAAGGCCCTCTGTCAAGCGTAGGGGTCAGACTTGACATATTTGTATTTGTGCGGATCTTCTCTTACCCTCTCAAGTTCTGCCGCAAGACGGAGATTCGTTTCCTCACGTTTACGCAGGCGATTGATCGCTTGACTCCTTCCTCCAACAGATCGTAGAAACGAATCCGGTCCGGCTCGTCAAAGAAAATATCCCGGCCACCGCTCCCACTCAACATCACATGACAGACAGCGCTCGGATGGTGAATGCGTGCGCTCCGTGCCATTCTTGGCAGTTTACACCCTCAAATCCATATATGACAAGCCTGACCCCACTCTTCGACGACACCGAGGAATTATGTATGGTGTCACCCGAATTCTGGAATTCCGAAGCGAGGAGCCCCGAGAAGCAATGTGCTTAATTTCCTTGGACCGAACATGCCAACGTCGCCCCAGGCCTGCAGTTCGGAGCAGGTCGCCGAGAACATATTGCTTGACCGTAGGACCTGATGTGAGATAGGCTGCCCAAGAAAGCGGGATTTTTCAGCACCATGAAGACGGTTTTGCCTCCCTTGGGCGTGGGAGAAATCGCGCCGGGGCCCTTTCGCAGAGACACCAGCCGGGAACCGGTCACCGACCCTAACACACCGCAAAAGGCAAGACCCGCGCATGATTTCAGCTTGAGAGAACCGAGTGTCTATGGCCGCGTCCTCGACTTCGGCCACCCCTCGCTTGGAAGGAAGGATGGAGCAAACTTCAGAGAGACTGAGACCTGACATCACGAGTGTGCTCCCGAGCGCGGAGTAGGCTCTGGTCGTAAGGGTAGCGTGTAGCGGCAAGGTAGGAGCTTTCGTTTTCCAACCAGCCGCATAGTTGACCGCGAGTAAGCTGAGGCGGAGGTGTCGGATTTGGCTGGTGAGGCTTTGAGACGGCTCTTCTACCTTCAACCCGGAGCTGTCCAGCATTGACCAGAAAGCTTCGACCAAATTTGTTTGTTGAAAGGATATCCCAATGAATGGAAGCAAACTGTCTTACTTTCTTGCTGCCTTATTCGTGTTTGGATGTTGTGCGCCCCGGACATGCGACGCCTGGTTCAAACTTTGGAACCATTCGGATAAAGGAATTAATTTCTGCCTCATGAGGACTTTCGCGAAGAATGTGTATTCTGAAGGGTGGTATTATGTTAAACCCGGCGACGACGCGTTGTTGGATATAGGAAAGTTTGAGACGAGGGACACTTATTACCTGGCCATCAGAGTCAGCTCTCATACATACGCCGTATGGCCTGCTAAGCAAGGATCGGTGTTTAATCGCGTGAAGACTCGAGACTGTTTTGTCACTAACATGGCTGGCGGCATATGTTTTGCGGCTAAAAACCACGACCGCCACCTAGTGAATAGGTACATTGCACGCAAAGTGGCGAATGGGAAGTTTAAGGCATACATGGAACGGTACGGTGGTAGATTTCTATGCGACATTTTGGCTATGAAGATCGAACCTAGAAGAAACGGTGGCAGTTGGGAATTTTACTATAGAGACTCTTATGACGGGAACCATAAAATCAAGCGCCTGAGATAAGGAGTCATTTCCGTGGTGGCAGCACGTAGGATGGGATGACCGAAGGGAATCCCATCGGTCGAGGCTTTCACGCCACGCGTCGCTCGGATAATTCCTTTGTGTCTCCGGGAATCTCCGGACTGACAATTCCATTGCATCCCGTCCCCTCATAGGGTACCATCGTACCCATGTCGGGTTCATCCAACAACAAGGGAATATGCAGCGCGCTGTTCGGCAAGGTGAGGAGTTCCGTGCTGGCGCTACTGTTCTGTCACAGTGACCGATCCTTCTACCTACGAGAGATCATACGTCACGTAGGCGCCGGGCAAGGGGCTGTTCAAAGAGAACTGGATCTCCTGCTGAAATCAGGATTGGTGACCCGCCGTAGAGTAGGCAACCAGGTCCATTATCAGGCAAACAACGAAGCGTCGATCTTTCGGGAACTCAAATCCCTTATGACCAAAACTGCGGGACTTGCAGACTCACTGCGACAATCGTTGGAACCTCTAAGAAAAAGGATCGTAGCGGCTTTTGTCCACGGCTCACTCGCCAAGGGGACGGAAACCGCTGAGAGCGACGCAGATGTTGTGGTCATAGGGGACGCGACTTTCTCGGAGGTCACCGATCACCTTTTTGCCTCACAAGGAGAATTGGGACGGGACGTAAATCCTTCCGTGTATCCTACTGAGGAGTTCCGGAAGAAGGTCTCGGAAGGAAACCACTTCCTCACCGGGCTGATTGACGAACCCAAAATTTTCCTGATTGGAGACGAGGATGAGTTTGGTAGACTGGTTGGGAAACGGTTGGCTCGTTGAACACCGGACTTCGGCGCAGGAGATTGGTGACCTGCTTGCTGTCGTGGACCGGGACATGAGGGACTGTGCGGTTCCGGGACTCAGCCCTGATTGGCGACTCAACATCGCCTACAATGCCGCTCTCCAGGCAGGTACCGTGGCCCTGGCCGCCTGCGGGTACAGGGCTTCAAGAGAGGCCCATCATTACTGGGGCATCGAAAGTCTTGTTTTTACCATAGGCGCCGAGAGTTCCCTCGTTCGTCGATTCGACCAATTTCAAAAGAAGCGGAACATCGGCGAATACGACCGTGCGGGAACCATCTCAGACCACGAGGCAGATGAGATGGTTGCTCTGGCTCAAGACATCCGAGACAGAGTAAAGAGCCGGCTTCGTTCAAATCATCCCAATCTTCTCGGAGAATGAACAGAACAAAACTCAACCTGGAATTCGGAATTCCGGAATTCAAAGGAGTGGCGGTCAGGTCTTGTATCTTGATTCGCTTCATGGCCGGGAAAGGAAAAAGGCAAGAAGCAAGACCTGACCCCAAGCACGGTAATAGCTGGATCTTCGACGCGTTCGACCCAAATGAACCGCAGACCCCAACGACGAGGGACCTGACGGCCGCACTGCCTTGGAAATCGCAACAGTGCATGGCCATCCCGATGTCATTCGGGTTCTGGAGGACCATTCACGGTAATTGGGGGAAGTTCGGAAAAACAGTGAAGGTGTGGAAACAGTATAGGGCCTGTGTTCATGACTGAATCTGAACGAACATACGACATCGTAGTCCTGGTTGGGCAAAAGGATTTACGAGTTGCCTTTGCTTGCCTGACTCATTTGGCGAGATTTCTCAATTATGGGAAGATGATTGTGATCACGGCCAGGAGCAACTTTGTTCATTTGGAACACTTGGATGTTGAAAACCTGGTCCTGCTGGATGAAAACTCGATCATACCCTCGATTCACCTCGAAGACATTGAGAATTTTCTGTTGCGCCATGGAGCAACTCCTCATCGGGCCGGATGGTATTTCCAACAGTTCTTGAAAATGGCCATGTGCGCATATGAGGAAATGTCAGCCCACTATCTCGTATGGGATGCAGACACTGTATTGCTTCAACCATTAAGTTTTTTCACAGAGGAAGGCAGAGTGCTCGTGGCAATGGCACGAGAATATCACGAGCCTTACTTTCGGACATACGAGAGATTGCTCAATGACACGCGGAGCGTGGACTTCTCATTTATAGCCGAGCACCTGATGGTCAGGTCAGAATTGATGAAAGGGCTCCTGAAAGAAATTGACGGGAACTTTCCCGGTACCGGCCATTGGGTTTGGAGGATAATGCGCGCTATAGACACGGAACATTTGTCCTCCTCAGGGTTCAGTGAGTATGAGACATACGGGAACTATGTCAATAGGAACTTCAGAGATACGGTCGAGTACAGACGGATTCCATCTTTGCGAGGCGGAGCGAGAAGGTTCGGATGCAAGCCAAATAGGTACGACCTGCATCGATTGTCTCGGGAATATCAATATGTTAGCTTCGAGCGATCCGAGGTCGAGGTCGGGAAGAGGTCTAAGCTGGCGCTGGAGAAAACACTCTCATTTCTTCTCTATTACCTGCTCAAAGAAAAACGCAGCGACTGAGGCAGGATCGGGGTCTTGTATCTTGATCCGTTTCATTGAATTCCGGGTACACCATACTTATCTTACCGAGGCGTTCAGAGAGCCTTTCGCGGAATTCTGGAATTTGAAGGTACACGGTCCAATAATATTGTCCCGCTGGGCAATTGGCCAAGGGATTCGGATTCCGAATGGTTTCAGTCCCATCCGATTTGTCTTTTCAGGGCCTCCGCCCTATCCTCAGGCATTCTCTTGAGTAGCACCACGACTGTGAAGGCGCCGATCATCTTCCCGTTGTCAAGGTAGCACGTAGGATGGGATGACCGAAGGGAATCCCATCGGTCAGGGCTTGCACGCCACACTTCACCCCGACAATTCCTCGATCTATGGGGTTCGCTTCGCTCACCTCATCCTACAATCCGTCACTATTCCGCGCCGGCAAGACGCTCAGTCAGTGGCGCTCCTCCGTCCGAACAATGAGCTGGGGTATGTCGATGACTTTTGCCCGTAGGTACTCGCCAAGGGTTTTGGCCTGCGGATCGCTGCGGACCGAGGCAGCGACGCCTTCTCCCAAGAGGCCTTTGATGTAGAAGTTGAGAGCCAGCAGATTGGGTAGTTCGTAGCGTTCGATCTCGTAGTCGCTCATGTCCGGCAAGAGTTCCTTGAGCCTATGCGTGGTAAGGAAATCCCGCAGAAAAGCATACGCCTGGGGACTCTTTGCCCACACGCCCAGATTAGCATTCCCGCCTTTATCTCCCGACCGTGCCCCGAAAGCGCGACCAAACGGAACGGAAACCATTTTCCCGGCCGGCTCCGGTGGAATTGACACTTCTGCGGGCTTTGGATCCGGAGCGTTCGGGTCGGGTCGGACCGGATCAATAATCACCTGTTCCCCTTCAATGAATACTCTCTGACGGATATGATCGCGCGATATCAGAGTGGGCCAGTGCCGAATCGTGGGCGTCGCATCTCCGGGAGGCGCGGTGACGGTGAATCCAGGGATGCTTGCGCAGACCAGTTCAATAACTTTGGAAGAAAACGCTCGGCCCACCTTGCCGGGGTCCGGGTCCATGACGGACAATTTCAGATGAGCGCATGCTTCCTCGTTTGTCTCAGGGTCGGGTTTGTCCGACCTGATGAGCTGCACATCCACCTTTTCGAACTGATCTTTGCCTCCGAGGCTTTCAAATAAGGCGTCTTCCACTATTCCAGCCTTGGCTTCAACGTCCAGCCCGGTCACAACGACCGTGATTCCATTACGGTAACCGCCGAAATTGTTGAGACATGCTTTGGTTGTAGGAGGTGGAGGGCGCCCCTTTGGTCCCTCTATGAGCACGCGGTCCGGCCCTTGTTGAGAAATATTTATCGAGTCGAAACGGACCGCCACATCGGGAGTCAAATAGGTCGGTTCCCGGATCTCGTAGAGCAACTGGGCCGTCACGGTTCCCACCGAAACCAGACCGCCGGTTCCGGGATGCTTCGTGATGACCGAAGAGCCGTCCTTGAAAACCTCGGCTATGGGAAAACCAACGTCCCTGAACGAGGGAACCTCTTCGATGAAGGGATAGTTCCCGCCGGTGGCCTGAGGTCCGCATTCTATGATATGGCCTGCAACAGCCGCGCCCGCGAGCTTGTCCCAATCGTTTTCCTTCCAATCGAATTTCCATGCGGCAGGCCCTATCACCAGAGCAGCGTCAGCGATCCGGCCGCCTATCACGATGTCCGCTCCTTTTGCCAGGGCCGCGGCAATGCCCCAGCCGCCCAAGTATGCATTGGCCGTGATGGTGTTGACTCCCGCTTCCGCCAGAGTCACACCGCGGTCCAGGTGCGTGAAGGTTTCGCCTTTCTCCTGCAATTCGGCAAGTCGGTCGATCAGGTTGTCGCCTTCCACATGAGCAATCTTCGGACGAAGGCCCAGTCCCGACGCCATGTGCTCCAGCTTCTCCGCCAGAGCCTTTGGATTCAATCCGCCTGCATTACTGACGATGCGGATATTTCGGTCCAGGCATTCCCCAATGATTTCTTCCGTCTGTCTTAAGAAAGTGGAAGCATAGCCGCCGGCCGGGTCTTTCGTCTTCTTGCGAAAAAGGAGCGCCATGGTGAGCTCGGCCAGATAGTCGCCTGTGAGCACGTCGACAGGCCCACCCTGAACCATTTCTCTGGCCGCGCTGAATCGGTCTCCCAGGAAGCCGCTGCAATTTGCCACGATAAGTCTGTCCTCTTTCAAGGTCTTGTGAATGCTCATGCAAGCCGCTCCTTTGAGACGGGAGTAGTCATTGTCAGATTAGCGCTGATCTGCCCCTATTGGCAAGCGTAAAGCACGTAGGATGGGATGACAGGAGGGAATCCCATCGGTCGGGGCTTTCACGCCACACCTCACACGGACAATTCCTCGATCCATGGGGTTCGCTTCGCTCACCCCATCCTACAATCTGCGGAATAGAGGGTTTATGGCAATGGATGAAAATCTCAGCGGCCCGGACCTGAGCTAGGGCAGGCCCAACAGTCGACGAGAGCGGTCCCGGTGAAAAACGATATTATGTCCCCGGAAATCAAAGAAACATTGGTGAATGATCTCTCACTGAACTCACAGGTCGCCCTCGTACGTTTGCCCGGGCTGCAATACAACAATTGAGTTGTCTTGCCATTTCGTCACCTCTGATATGGGCTCCCGGTAATGTTCAAATGACCCGAAGTGTACCGGGAGGGTGACCCGAGGCTGAACGATCCCCATGATTTTCCGGAGCATAGCCGCGGAAAGGGTCAGAGTGCCCATCCATGTGCCCTTCTGGGCAGCCCCCATGTAGGGAATCAAGATGTCCACACTTCGGCCCTGCAACGCATTGAGGACCTTGCTGTGCGCGACCGTATCTGAAGTCACGTAGAAAGAAACAGTTTCTTTGTTCCGTGTTACCGTGATCCAATATCCGTTCACCCCTCCGGCAGCGAGCGCGACAAGGGGATTGACCCCATGGACCGCGGGAATTGCCTCGATCTCGATCCGGAATCCCTTCATGTCAAGGGACACTGAATCGCGTGTCTGCAAAACGGTGATCTTTGCAGCGGCAGACTTCTTGACAATGCCCAGAGCGTTCTTGTGAGTCACCACATGAGCATCGCTCTTGATGACAGCGCGGCCCAGGTCATCAATATGATCCTCGTGGCCGTGGGTGATCAGCCAAAGATCGATGCTGTCGAAATCTCGGGCGTCGAACTCCGGATCGTCGAGTCTACGGGTCTTGAACAGCTTGTAGTCCTGCACGGACCCACTTGGGCACAAGACCGGATCGCAGGCTATCTTCAGACCTTCCAATTCCAGTACCCAGGTCGCTCCCCCTATCCATTTAAAACGTACGAACATTGCATCCTCCGGAAAGAATTGGGTCCTGAAGAATCAGGGCGCCTCGGCTATTGGTCAGGACCATCCCTGGATTTTCGATTGCTATGCGAAATTCCAAGAAATTCCAGGGATACCATACTTAATTCCAAACGCGAATTCCAGCACGTAGGATGGGATGACCGGAGGGAATCCCATCGGTTGGGGGAAACGGGTCAGGTCTTGTATCTTGATCCGCTTCATGGTTGAGAAAGGAAAAAGTCAAGAAGCACGACCTGCCCCCAATCCTTGACCCCAATCCTTTGGCGTCATGTATTTCCGGGCGTGCAAATACGAATTCCATTGATTATTCTCCAGCCAGCAGCGCTGCTCCCAGGGCGCCGACCAATTGCGGGTCCTCCGGGATGAGAATGCCGCGGCCTAGCTTTTCTTGAAGCAGGGCGCGCATACAGGGATTTTTGGCCACGCCGCCGGTGAAAACAATATCACCCTCTGATGACACACGATTGATCATGCCGGCGGCCCGGCGAATGACACTGGTGTGCAAACCAAGGGCGATTTCCTGCCGACTTTGTCCTTTGGCGATCAAGGACGTAACCTCGGATTCGGCAAATACCGTACACATGCTGGAAATGTTGAGGTCTTTTTCCGCCAGAAGGGCTTCCCGGCCAAAGGCTTCGATTTCAAACCCCAACGTCTTGGCCATGATCTCCAAGAATTTTCCGGTACCCGCGGCGCAGCGGTCGTTCATTTCGAATTTTTTCACCTTGCCGTTTTCGTTCAGGGCAATAGCCTTGCTATCCTGCCCGCCGATATCCAGCACGGTCTGAGCGCCGAGGGAAAAGGATAACGCACCCCTGGCATGGGCTTTGATTTCCGTGACCGTCGGCGCATCAAAGGAGATCTCGAACAGATTCCGGCCATAGCCGGTGGCCATGATGCGATCATAGCTCACCCCATTCATCAGCTTTTTGGCCTCCATCAGGGGGTCAAAGCCGGTGTCCGTCAGAAGGCTGAGGACGATTTCCCCAGCCTCATCCACCACCACCAGCTCAATGGTGCGCGAGCCGATGTCTATTCCCGCAAAACGCTTACTCACCGTAGACTCCTGAAAGCTATCGCAGTTGCTCGATAAAGGCCTCGATCCGGGTTGTCAATTGGCCGACATCCTCCATGCTGTAATCGGTTTCAATGCGCAGGCAGGGAATATTCTTTCCCTCAAGGGCTTTTTCAACCGGAATGGATTCCATGAGATACGGCTGGCAGAAGTGTAATCCATAGTGGATCACCCCGTCAGCCTTGTACGCCGCGACCATTTCTTGAATATGGTCCAGACGTTCCGGATTGGGCGTGAAAATGGCACAATCCACCTGGAAATAGCGATCCACAATGGCTTCCATCATTTCTCCGACTGTTTCACCGGATTCATCCGTGAGGTTGCGGGTCCCGCGTTCTCCCACGCAAGATTCCTCACCCACAATAACCGCGCCGGAAGTTTCCACGACAAAAGGCAGCTTCCAGTTGGGAACCGCCTGGGGGCAGCCGGATACGAGGATACGGGGTGTCTTTTCCGGGAAAACGCCCTTTTTCTCCGCAATCCGCTTCTCCAATTCATCACAGATTTTGTTTACGGATTCCGTAAAACGAGCCGGGTTGTCATAAAAGAAAACCTGGTTGGCCAACAGGGCATCCAAACCGGATATGGGTGTCGGATCCGCCTTGCGCAGAGATGATAGACGATGAATGGCAGCGCGTTTGGCGTTCACAGTCTGAATCGCCTGTCTCAATGATTCGGCAGTGATGGAGACATCGGTGAGTTCTTCGACCGCGGATCTGAAACGATCATATTCAGCCTTTAGAAGTGTTCTACCTTGATCTGATTTGACCTGAGGCACGTCCATCACAAAGAGATTTTCAACCAGATCATTTAGGGACTCATAGGCCTTTTTCTTGCCGTCACAGGTGTTCTCGCCAACGATCATGTCCGCGCTTTCCAGATATGGGCAAACCTTGCCAAGCTTAAACCCAAACGATGACTTGATCAGGGCACATGTATTGCGCGGCAGAAGCTTTTCAACTTCCTCCGTGGCGAAATCAGCCCCTGAGCACAGTCCTACCAGGGTGGCGTTGGCAGCCAGAACGATTTCTTCGGGCACGAAGACACAGTAAGATCCGATGATTTTGCGACCGGATTCCTTTTCATCCAGCAACTCCTTGATCCGCAAGCCGTGGACCTCGCTCATCACAAAATCAAAATACGCCATCCCCTCCGGGCGATCTTTTTGTGACAAAAGAATGTCCTGATAGGCCTTTCCCAAAACGCCGAGCAGGGCGTCATGGGCTTCAAGATCAAGTCCCAAATCCGACCACATAGAACGGTAATCTTCACTCATTGTTTGCTCCTTTGCATAGCTGTCGCATCTCTCCGGCTCGATACGCAGACCGGATGGATGCGGTGTTGCTCGTCTTTTTCTTTCTACAAGTGATTGATCCGGGAGAGTTCGGCAATGCCTATACCGAAGACAACAGAAACGATCCGCGCAAGGATGAAAAGGTGACGGCGAGATGCGATTTTGGCATACGGCTTCGTCTAACAAACCCGGTTAAACTAGATGAAAGCCCCTCAAGTAAAGCCAAAATCGTCAATCATGGAAGACCTCTTGGAAAATCCAAAATCTATTCAGAACATATTAGATCGAACCTGCCGATATGTCAAATAGTCATTGCCGATACCTATTCTTACTCTCATTCAAAAGGCATATTAAGGGAATGACGGGGACACCATACTTATTTCTTGCTGCCGCTGGTTTGGGGTCGGACTTCCGGCGACATCGCCACCGTCCCGGTAGTTGCTTCAAGCTTGGCCGGGGAGATGTTTTTCCACGGAGGGGTCTTGGGGCTGTCGTGACCGCGCAGCTGATCCTACTCGGACACAGAGATGCCCTATACTGGAAATTCAGCGTGACCTGAAACCTGTTTGACAACAGGCCGGCCGTTCAGCGGGATATCAGCCAAACCCGTGATGAACACGGCATCGCTGTCCCCCGGACATGCGCACGAAGATTGTACAAGACCGGCTTCAACTGAAAGAAATGAATTAAGTATGGTGTCCCCAGAATTCGTCCCCAGAATTCGCATCAGAGCATTCGACCACCAATGCCCGAAAACGGTGTCCTGGGACTTATTGCCGCTACGCAACAGGCTGAATGGAGCCAAAGGCCGGGATATTGCGCAGCCCTCTGATTATTTCTGCTGGGTTCCGCCCGAAGTAACGCTTGAACTCACGACTAAACTGAGAAACGCTTTCATACCCTACTTTGTCTGCGGCGATATAGGCCTTCGCCTCCTCCTGAACCATCAAGTCTCTAGCCTTGTTCAGCCTGAATTTCTTGAGATACTGCATCGGTGAATCAGAGGTGATCTCCTTGAAGGCCCGATGAAAAGCGGAAGTACTCATGTGCGCCTCCTGTGCTAGCCGTTCGACATCAAGTTTCCCGGCATAATCACGATGAATCAATTTCAGGGCCCGAGCGACACGAGCAAAACTGCCGCTATGGGATGCCAGAGCATGGAGTACCGGAGCCTGTGGTCCGCAAAGGACCCGATAAAGAATCTCACGCATCAACCCATCGGCCAGGACGCGGGTCTCTGTTTCAGACTGGAGGCTTCCTAATAACCTGACAGTTGCATCCACCATATCTTCGTCCATCGGGGCGGGACCTATGCCACGAGGAAGGGCGCGGTTTCTCTCCTCAACAACGAAATCTAAACGATGTCCCACTTGGGCAATCAGATCGTGTAAGAGGGGCATATCAACATCGATGTAAAGGCCCAGCAGCGGGTTATCTGGGCTCGCGAAGGTTTCACATTCGAACGGGATTGCGACCGAGATCACGAGATAATTGGAGGCATCATACTGGAAAGATTGATTTCCCAGATAGCCGATTTTGCTTCCCTGGGTCAGGATACAGATGCCGGGATCGTACAAGAGTGGGGTGCGGAGAATCGGCTGCAGGGATTTGAAAAATCGCACTCCTTCAAGTAGCGATTCGGAAAACCCCTCAGGCAACTGCAATCGTTCCATCAGCTCTACCATCTTGGACATAGGAACCGATCCTCCTTGGGCTTACGGTAGCTTTAGGCAACACCAAAGCACTCAGCAAGCACATATCTACTACGATCGGCAGAATTAGGCAAGACTTTGCGAGGATCAGGTATTCCGTGTCTTTGAATCAGGATGTAATCTGAAGCCCAAGTACGACATCAAATCAAACAGTTGAGGTGACACCTCGATCAGAGCATATGCAGCATTTAAGGCTAGTTGCATAGCCAGATCTAAAAACTCATCAATTGAAGGAGAAGAGAAATGAACAAGGAGCAAATGAGTAATAAGCTCTATGTAACTGCGAAGTTCACTGCAAAGAATGGCTGTGTAGATGACATGATCAGTCTGCTGGAGAAACTTGCATCAGAAACTAGATCCGAAACAGGATGTCTGGATTACAACTACTACCAATCCTTAGAGAAACCAGAGTCTTTCACCTCCATTGAGATCTGGGAAACCCCGGAGGCTGAGACTGCTCATTGGAACACCGAGCATATCAAGGAGGCGCTGGCTCAACTTCCGAAACTCATGGATGGAGACGCCGAGGTTACCAAATATCACAAAGTTGTATAATTTTGTTGCTTTCTAACAAACAGAAGGAGAATCAAATGAGCAAGACAATTCTTATCACTGGAGCCGGCTCAGGTCTAGGCAAAGGAGCTGCGTTGGGTCTCGCAGATAAAGGACACAAGGTTATCGCAGGCGTAGAAATTTGGCCACAGGTAACTGCTCTGCGTGGTGAGGCAGCCAAAGCAGGCATTGAACTGGAGGTCATCAAGCTGGACATACTTAGCGACATTGATCGACAGAACGCCTACAAGTACGATCTGGACATTCTGGTAAATAATGCCGGCATAGGTGAAACCGGACCGATTGCGGAAATTCCGGTTCAGCTCGTACGAAATGTTTTTGAGGTTAATGTATTTGGCTCACTTGAATTCACCCAGCCATTTGCCAGGCGATTTGCTGAGAAGCGGAAAGGCAAGATTGTATTTGTTTCCTCTATGGCCGGTGTTTCGACGTATCCATATCTGTGCCCTTATAACGCTTCAAAACATGCGGTGGAGGCCATAGCTCAGTGCATGAAGGACGAACTGAAAGAATTTGGAGTTCAAGTGTGCACCATTAATCCTGGAGCTTACCGCACAGGTTTCAATGATCGGATGTACGATTCCCTGGATCAGTGGTACGATCCGGAATCGAATTTTACTTCGGAGACACCCATCCGGGATATTCAAGAATTGATACCAAGTGTTGACGGTCAAACTGATCCGCAAGAGATGATCGACCTTATGGTAGAAACGATTGCAGCCGAGCATCACAAGTTCAGATCTATGCTTCCACAAGCTACGGAGGAATGGTGTAAAGACTACCAGAAACGAATATGGGAGGAGCAAATCTAATGACCATATGATCGCGGGGTAGTGGAAAGGGGGACGCCCTTAAGAATCTCAATACGACAAAGCGATTTCCGGAGACGCCATACTCATCTTACCGAAGCGTTCGGAGAGCTTTTCGGCCCCGGTTTTCCACCAACGCCGGCAGACGCGCTTCATATCCCCGGAACTCCGGAATCCAGTGGTGTCCTCGGAATCACAGGATTGAAGGATCCGCCTCAACACGTCATTAAACAACGATAACTCTTCCTCCGGGATTCCCATGAGAAAGTCGTCTATCATCGATTGAGCCAGCTCAGTCAAGGGCTTACGAAGCCTCTCTTTGTTCAGCGTTGAACGTTGACGTGGCTGTACCGGACAAGCTGGACATAGTTGGAGATCTCGGAGCGGCTTTGATAGCCCGGGACCGCATTCAGGATAGTGGATGACCGCCGCGGCGGTCGGATGCGCGTTCGAGAGCCTTTGCCTCATCCCAGAGTTCGTCCATCTCCGTGAGGTCGGCCTCTTGCAGTGATTTGCCTCGCTCTTTCAACGCGGCTTCAATATATCGGAACCGGGCTTCGAACTTGTCCGTGGCCTTACTCAGAGCAGCCTCGGCGTTCACGTTGAACACCCGGGCCGCGTTGACCATCACAAAAAGGAGATCTCCGAATTCTTCAAGTATCTTGTCCCGGTCTCCTGATTGGGTGGCCTGTTTAAGCTCTTCCATCTCCTCGTAGACCTTTGAAAACACATCTTCGGGTTCCGACCAGTCAAATCCCACTGTTCCGGCGCGTTTGGTCAGTCTTTGAGATCGGCTCAACGCAGGGAGCGTCCGGGGAATGCCGTCAAGATGCGACGTTCGTTTGAGCACGATCTCCTCAGACGCCTTGATCTTGTTCCAGTTCTCAATAACCTCCTGGTCATCTTTCACTTGGGTCTGTCCGAACACATGGGGATGCCTGCGAATCATCTTCCTGATTGCCGTCCGGAGGATTTCCTCCACCGTGGTAAATCCCTGCTGCTCGAACATGTAGGATACCAAGACAACGAGGAAAATGAGATCGCCCGCTTCATCGACCATTCCCCTTTCATCACCCTGATTCATTGCCTGCACCATCTCGTGATACTCTTCCAGTATGTACGGATGGAAACTCTCCGGAGTCTGTTTCAGGTCCCACGGGCATCCGTTCTCGGATCGGAGGGTCTGAATGACATCGAGCAGGTTGCCGAACACTGCTGCCACGTTGTTGGCGCTGTTGTGCTTCATGAGATATGTGTCCTCATTAATCAGATCGGCTTTGTGGACCACGGCCCGGACAGTCTATACCGGAGGCATGGGAGGTTCAAGAGGTTCCTACAAAAATGGATGGACTGCAAAATCCCACGCGTTCCGCCACTGGCCGACCATCCAAGAGGGCGACGCATGCCTCGGCCCTACGCGGGGATCCGGCGCGCTTCCGGCATTTTCATGTTTCGTTGTGCCTCGAGTTTGCGGCATGTAAGTTCCTTTGAAATCATTCACCGGATTTCGGGTAGCTTGGACTTGACTATCCTTGGCTCCTCCGATACCGTTAGACCTTATCCAGGAACGGTTTGCAGGTATTCATTCTATGCTCGATGGAAAAGACGTTCTCATAATAGGCGCAAGAGCCGGCGGATACGGCGAGTCCCTGGCTGAGGCCGCTGTGACAGCGGGCGCGAGGGTTTTCGGCACAACACTCAGTCCAGATGACGCCTCGGAACAGGCTTTTTTCAAAGGTCTTGGAGTCGCGCTTGTGGATGTCCCATTGCGGTACGAGGTCGCGCGGCGGGATCGAGTGCTGGAAACACTCAAAGAAATCGAGAGATGGCTCCGAGAGCACGGGGTGGAACGCCTGGACGCGGTCATTCACGCTGTGGCCGGAGGCTTTCCTCGACACCCCGCGGTAATGAAAGCCGTGGGCGATATCTTGACGGGTAAGCAGACTTTTTCCGATCTGTCCACTTCGGTCAAGAGAGAGGTGTACTACGTCAATGCCGGTTCATTTGAGGACACCGTAAACGGCCTGTCCGGGCTGACCCATGAAGGCACGCAGTTCGTGGCCCTGACCTACCGGGGCAATCTCCCTTACTTCATCTCACCGACCAAGAAGTATCTGGAGAGACTGGCCGTCAAGCTGGCACGGGATGGAAAACGCACACTTGTTGCTGCGTTGCCTGAAGCGTGGACCCAATCATCCCAATTTTTCAAAGGAATAGAGTTGGGAGTCCTGGGTAACTACCGGGAGACGCTCATCGGTCAGAAGGCGATATATGACCAATTAGCGCACGCGCTGGATGAAATGAACGAATCGCTCTCGATAATGGAAGGCCTTGACGGAATCATCGAAGAGCTTGAGATTTTCCTCGAGGGACCATGGAAAGGCATCAGACCCACTTCTGAGCCTGCCGAGGTTTCGTCCCTTGTGGACGAGCTTTTCAAGAAATTGCGAAAAGACGGCACGTTTCCCATCCTGAGGCGGTCTGTGGAGGCGATTTCCGCTTTCGTGAGAAAAGCCTGCGGTGCAATCGTAATAAAGGAATTCCTCGCTGAGGGAAACTACGAACCGGGCGATATCCGCCAGATCTATTACACGGATCTATTGGGACAGACCGCCATCGGACTCGCTGAACCCAGGCCGAGGAAGATCCACAAGCCTTCCGTCAACCGCCGATGGATATTTTTCAATAAGGATGAGATTCGGAATACGCTCTCAATGTATGGGGAGAGTTTTCTGTTCCTCGACCGGGTCATCATGCAAGCCGGTGAAGTGGACGACGGCTTCATGGGATACGGACGATTCAAGGTGCCCACCCCCGAGGAAAACCCGATTCTGAAAGATCATTTTATTGGTATGCCTCTGTTTGGGGGACACCTCCAGATGGAAATGGTGGGACAGCTGAGCACGTTCGCGGTGCGCCGACTTCTGGACGGGAAAAAGATCCTTCCAATACTTACGGGAACCGAGTTTCCGGACCTCAACACAATGGCCCCGCCGGGTGAAGTGCTGAAAGTCATGGCTTTTGTGCGCTTTATAGATAAAAGGAACGTGACGATCGAGGCGGTGATTGAGAACCGGTTTGCGCGCTCCAAAGGAAGGGTCCGCGGAATGGTGGTCACGGAACGTGTGATCCGGAAAATGTTGGCTTCGTTTAGAAATCCCGACCCGACCTGACCTGTAGCGATCGGTAACCGTCCAGTCATTCGGGGGGAGACGGCAACGACCACTTCGAGTCTAGCGGATGGTAAGAGGGCGCACACACAGGTGTGCGCCGTACACTGTGCCCCATGACGGGTCTGGGCCGAGACGTAGGGGCAGACCCCGGATCGGAGTCCGGGGCAGGCTCTATGTGTCTGCCCTCGCCTTCGAAGCTCCCCCGAAACTGAATGGTTGCAAACTCACAGCGGTTCCTTGACCCCTTTCGCTTCCTTTGTTACAAGAAATGCGTACCAGGTCATTCACGAATTCGTTTGATCCGCAACATTACCGAGTGCAGATCCCCAACTATCGGGGCCGCGTTCGGGACCACGGCACGTGTAACCGCGCATGAACCTCCTTACATGGGATTGTGACAGATCAGAGGCCAAGTTAAGTGAACTTGAGGCCGTGTTGAACCGGTCGCCTAAAGGTCGAATCCTGGTCCTGGCGCACAACAATCCCGACCCGGACTCTATTGCGGGAGCAGCCGCGTTCCAGCTGCTGCTCAAGAAGAAGTTCGGCCTGCCGTCAATCATTGGATACGGCGGAGTAGTGACACGCGCGGAAAACAAGGCGATGATTCAAAGGCTCCGAATCAGGATGACCCGCTTGCGGAAGGTCGACCGGGCCAAGTACAGTAAGATAGCTCTAATCGACGCGCAGCCTGGAGCTACAAACAACCTTCTCGAGGGCCGAGGGCCTTCTCCGTTGATTGTCATCGACCATCACCCCCTGAGGAAGGCCTCGCACAAGGCAGCGTTTCACGACATTCGTCCCGAGTTCGGCGCCACTTCCACCATCCTCACCGAATACCTTGTGGTTGCGGGTCTACCCCCCACCCGTAGCGTGGCCAACGCTCTGGTGTACGGAATCAAGACCGATACCAACTCGCTGATGAGAGGGGCATCCGAACGCGATCTGAAGGCGCTTCAATATCTCTCTCGGTTTACCAATCCCCGTGTGTTGGGGGGGATCGAAAAACCTGCTCTCCCCGTGGAGCATTTTGCGGAATATCATCGTGGGCTTTCCCGCACAACCATATACAGGGACGTCGCGATCTGCACCATGGGCACGCTGGACTCGGAATCCATCATACCGCTACTGGCCGACGATCTGCTCCGGATAGACGGGGTGAGATGGTCACTGTGCATGGGCGAATTCCAAGGACTCATGATGCTTTCGCTGCGCTCCACGTCAAGAACCTACCGGGCAGGCGTTGTCATTCGGAAACTTGTGGGCAAGGCCGGATTTGCAGGAGGCCATCGGGGGTTTGCAGGCGGCCAAATGCCCCTGGAGGGGTTGAGCGATCAGCAGAGAGCAGAATTACCGAAAAAACTCACAAATAGATTCCTGAAACTCATTAAACGAGACGGAGCCAATCCCAAACCATTGGTGGAGACCAGTGCGTAGTGCATGGTGTTTGAGACCAACTATCATCGCAAGAAAGCGACAACGAAGTATGAAAATCTTGGGGCAGCTTGTCCGTGGCTTCGCCCCGGATGAGGTAAGCGGTTCTGTAAATACTTTAAGAATCCAGTCATCTTTGGAGGGGAGACTCATCTCCCCTTGCCCTCAGTGAGTATGCGAACCAAACTTGGAATATCGGTCAAGTTTTGGAACAATTGCTACAAAGGAGCTGAGCGTAAAATGAAATGGATAACTCGAGAGAATGCCAAGGTAGATCGCGTTGCTTGTCCGTGGCTTATCAGAAGATTCATAGACCATGACGCGAAGTTCATTTTCGTGCCCGCGGATGAGGTCATGACCACAGCAGACAGCAAAGGAGCAATTCCATACGACGTGCCCGGAGTGGAACTCGGTCATGTTGACGGTCGCTGTTCATTTGAAAGTATCATGCTCAAGTACGACCTGATGGATAATCCTGCCCTGATCCAAATGGCGAAGATCGTCCATGCCGCGGATGTGTCCGCGGATATCGACACCTCCCCGCAAGGATCCGGGTTGAACGCCCTTGCCCAGGGCTTCGCTATGCTCCACGGGTCGGATGATCACAAAAAGATCGAGCTGGAAACGCCCATGTACGATGCGCTCTACGCCTGGTGCGAGGACCAAACGGCAAAGCCACG
The DNA here is from genome assembly GCA_964527475.1 of uncultured Syntrophaceae bacterium. GTDB lineage: Bacteria > Desulfobacterota > Desulfomonilia > Desulfomonilales > Desulfomonilaceae > CAZGNL01. Next base: position 2,343 of record CAZGNL010000030.1, on the reverse strand, counting down.
GTAGCCGGCAAAGGCCGGGGAATTCCCCACCAGGATCTCTTCCGGGGCGACGCATGCCGGCTTGTCCAACAGTGTTCGCTCCTATTCCTTCGACAGCGCATTGGAATGGAATCCCGCCGACCGTTCAGGATCAGTGGATCAGGCATGGCTGTGCTTGAGGGTGGCCAACACTTTCTCGATGTCGGCCCTTCCCTGAGCTTCCAGACGGTCGATCATATCGAGGCACCGCTTCTGAGTTTTTGGTTCGTCGCACTGGCTATATAGGCGAACAACCAACTCGCCGATCATCACAGCCAGGCCCGCTGCCTCGGTTTGAATGTCCTGTGATTCTTCACCAAACTCATCGAGAAACTTCTCGCAAACTGAACAGGTTATTTCAGGCAGCACCGCTACCGTCTCATGCAATGCGATGATCAATGAGCTCGGCGAGCTCTTGAAGGCCGGGCTGTTGACGAAACGCTCAATGAGGTCAGCATGCTTGCCTAGTACATCGTTTCACAAATAGCTTTACAATGGCTTGAGCCTGAAACGCGCTCGACGCGCCGGCCTGCTAAGCTGGCGCTTGCCAAGGAACTAATGAAACGGTCTACTAGTACTGCACGGCGGAAATTCGCGGACGGCTTTTACCTACAGTGCAACGCATCGACAATGGTTTTTGCAGATGGACCCCCCTAGCCCTCTCCTACCAGGATGGCAGGTATTCTTGTACTCCCTTTTTGCCCGGTCAAGGCATGAAGACTGCCATGAATCAGTCTCGGTCCATCCCTTGGCACAGGGCGAGGGCGTTTTCCCCCAGAACTCCCGTGTTGTATCCGCCTTCGAGGACCGCGTAGTACCTGCCCTGACACATTTCCATCGCGTAATCCCGCACACTTCTGCCGATGGTGAAGTAGTCCTCAGTGCTGAGTGTTCCCCCCCAATCCTCCATGTGTCGGTCAAAGCCCGCGCTGACAGCTATGATATCGTACTCATTTGATGTCAGGGCCCGGTCAACCTCTTCCAGAAACCTGATCCTACTATTCTGCTGAATATTCTCCACTGTGACCTCTTTTCTGTCAGCGAAGAAATTCTTGGTTCCGTCTCCGAAATGTAGGTCAATGTCCAGGACCAGGGCGTGGGAGATCTTTCCCTCCCGGAAGAGTTTTTCCAGGGATATGGCCACGTTGTTGAAAAAGCAGAAGCCCCAATGACTTCCAGGGCTTGCATGGTGACCCGGAGGTCGCGCCGCGGCAAAGACCGGTTGCCCATCATAGGCCATTTGCGCTGCCATTGTTGCCCCGCCGGCCGCCATGGCCGCGGCCGAGAACAGACCCGGGTCGCTCTTAACCTCCCTCAGTATGGATTGGGTGTGGACGAGCAGAATGTCTTCTTCAGATGCGGCCCGGGCCTGGACCGTCAAATAGTGGTCCTTTAGTACGGCCATTATGGACTCCACCCGCTCCGGCGTCTCGCAAGACGCTGTGGGGTAGTCGGTGAGATATAGATCGTGATAGACAACCTGCAATCGGTTCTCGGTCATAAGGCGCCTCCCGGCTATACTCCTATCAGGAGATTGATGACCTCCTCGGGCCACGATTCGGCCATGATCGTACCGATCCTTGTCGGATCTCCGACGGTTTCCGAATCCAGATGGGGCAGGACCAGGACCGGACTATCCTTGGCAAAACGAGCCATGTCTTTGGGCGTGAATTCCTCCTCAGGACCGGTCTCAGGTGATGTTTGGGAAAGCACAACGGCCGCGATCCGGATGTTCCGCGTTTCAAGAGCCTCCAGGCTGAGCAACGTGTGATTGACAGTGCCTAATCGCGTGCGGGCCGCCAACACAACAGGGTACCCCAACCGCTGGGCCAGGTCGATCATCATCGTGTCCCCGTTTATGGGAACCATGAGGCCTCCGGCTCCTTCCACTACCGTAAGATCCGCATTCCGTGCCCCGGCTTTGATGAAATCCACCAGATCCACGGTCTCGATGCTCCGGTTCTCAGCCAAAGCGGCCCTTGCGGGCGACGCGGGCAGAGAGAAACGATAAGGCACGACCTGTTCTATGCCGGCCTCCCCGCCTGAGGCTTCCCGGAGAAAGGATCCGTCCTGCGGGCGCAATATTCCATCTTGTTCCGGGCACCCGGTCTCGATGGGCTTCACTGCCCGGACCGCGCCCCCCCTGTCTCGTGCAAGACGCAACAGCCCGGCAGCCACCACAGTCTTGCCTACCCCGGTGTCGGTGCCGGCTATGAAAAGGCTTTTTTGTCTGTATTCTCGGGCCATGAGACCTGATCGAATGTTAGGAACCTATAGTGATGCGCATTGATATTGGGTGTTAAGATCACCCTCCCCCTGCCCCTC
>CAZGNL010000029.1:0-39274 GCA_964527475.1 uncultured Syntrophaceae bacterium | reverse complement strand
CTCAATCGCCCCACGCGGAGTGGCTCCCCTCCAAACCACCCCATACGTTGACCCGCAAAGGGGTGGTTTCTTCAGTGGATTTTCAGGTAAACTACCATCGCAAGAAAGCGACAACCCAGATCCACCACCTAAAATGATAACCAACTGCAATCATGTAGGTATCTCGTCAAATTGCGTGGCCGACAGGTGAGAAAATCGGGCCGCATGCCGCGGTTTTCATTAGTCAATCCCGAATTAGACCGTGGATTGTGGACAAGGAAGCATAAAAATGGGCGGCAAGTGGCCGGGTCCCGGCCGTAGGGGCGTAGCATGCTACGCCCTCTTGGATAGTGGGTCCAAGACGGAACTCGGAAGATTTCCTAGTCCATCCATTTTCATAGTAACCTACATGCCTGAATTTACAGGCACAACGAAGCATGAAAGTCTTTTCCGTTCTTTACTGGTCCGTGGCTTCGCCTCGGACGGGATCGTTCAAGAGCGCGCACGCTGCGCACGACCTTGGAGGGGAGACTCATCTCCCCTCCAAACCCAATGCTGTTGACTTAAGCCGTATACTGTTGATCCGGATACCATTATCCGTCATTCCGGCGAAAGCCGGAATCCAGGTCTTTCAATACCTACTGGACCCTGGCTTTCGCCGGGGTGACGACGGGGACTGGTTGGCATTTTCTTAAGTCAACAGCATTGGGTTTGGAGGGGAGCCACTGCGCGTGGGGCGATTGAGCGGGCCCCGGACAGCTTACGTGACATGACAACTGTCGGTAGCATGACGTTGAAATGCTTGCCCGGCTAGGGCCTCCCCTCCAAGTCCATGCGCAGCGTGCGCGCTCTTTGAGTAGCCCGTCCGAGGCGAAGCCACGGACTAGCGAACAATGGAATAGCTTTTGTGTTTCGTTGTGCCTATGTTTTCAGGCAGGTAAGTTGGCTAGGGGTCCGCGGATTGTTTCGGTTCGGCCTCAGGCTATCTGAGCCTGATGATCACGACCACACGCTTTTCCTCCTTCGGAACGATCGCCTTGTTCGCGGTGAACGTCGCCCGGCCCTGCACGTAGTCGCGAATGGTGTATTGTCTGTTGCTTATCTTGCCCCCGGGGCAGCTCTGCAAACAGATAATACAGCCCGACTTCCAAACGGGAATGAGATCCTTTTGCCCGCCGAACCGGAGATCGATTCCTTTCCCCGAAGGATCGTTCAAGACTGACGCGAGCGGCAGCGGGTCATCGAGTCCCAACCACCAGACGAACGCGTCGACGGGAGTTCCTTGGACCCTGGTATCCGGGGCGGAGCTGTTGGGGTTATTGCGTTCGTCCCAGACCGCCTGGGTTAAATTGTCGCCCGGTCCGGCCCCCAGCGCGATGAGCGCGTCGTAGACTTCCACGTCGCCGGCGAATGTCGCGAACAGCGCTTCATGGCCCTTCCGGCCCTGCCTCCAGGTTACTGCGTGATGCCCCGGCAATTGCTTGAACCAACCGGCCTGGAAGGCCTTCCGCTGCACGGTCGCGAGCAATCGCACTTCCCGTGCGGCCTTGTCGATGATCATGGGGACCTTTTCACTCAGCCCGGCCGCGCAGTCCTTCGCGGGACAGTCGCTCGGAGGCCACCAGACCAGCGCAAGGACCAACAACGCCCCGATTTTTTCCCAGCTGCGTTTCATGTTCTTACGTCCTTTCGCATACGCGCAGTGTACAATAGGACCCTGCTCCAGGAAGTCAAGCCGAGTCTCGTTGAATGGTCGGGTTGTGGCTCTCTTGGCGGCCGCCACGGGTTGTTAATCAAGCCCTCAAGTCTGTCGGCCCGTCGCCCTGAGCATCGCTGCGACAGTCGTCCAGGAACACGGACATTCTCACCGGAGGATCTCCAGGGCTCCCGCTGTTGAGCCGATTCTACGTATCCGCGATTGACACGTTTCCGGATTCGTCTTAGTATTCTCCGAGTCCTTCATTTCATCGTCATCAAAGTTTTTTCTAAAGAGATCATGAGGCTGCCATGAATTACAAGATCGGCATTGACGTTGGAGGTACATTCACCGACTTCTTGCTGACCCGTTCCGACGGGCAATCCGGCACTTACAAGGTGCTCTCCACTCCCAAGGATCCGTCGATCGCGACCGTGCAGGGAATCGAGGAAATGGCCCATGACGAGGGCATGTCCCTCAAAGACTTCCTCACCGCGGTTGACGTGATCGTTCATGGGACTACCGTCACTACCAATGCGGTGCTCACTTATCGCGGGGCCAAGACCGGCCTGATCACCACCACAGGCGTGCGTGACGCCCTGGAGATGCGCCGCGGCATTCGGGAAGAACAGTACAACAACCGTTACACCAACGTTACTCCTCTGGTTCCCCGCTACCTTAGATTGCCGGTCACCGGCCGTCTGGACTACGCGGGTAAGGAAATCACCCCTCTTGACGAAGGCGAAGTGCGAGCGCAGGTGGACAAGTTCGAGAAGGAAGATGTGGAAGCGGTGGCAATATGTTTCATGAACTCTTTTGCCAACCGAGAACATGAGGAACGGGCCGCACGAATCGTCAAGGAAATCATGCCGGACGCGTATCTTTCCGTATCAATGGACGTGCTGCCCTCCATTCGGTTCTATGATCGGGTTTCCACCACGGTACTCAACGCGTATGTGGGTCCGATCCTCAAGAGATATCTGGGCAGCCTTCTGCAAAAGCTCGACGCGGCGGGTTTTCCGAACGTTCTTTTGATAATGCAGTCCAACGGCGGGGTCATATCACCTCAGATCGCCATGGACAATGCGGCCACTACGCTTCTTTCAGGGCCCGCGGGCGGCCCGGTGGCCGGGGTAGTCTATGCCGGCATACAGGGGTACCGGGATTCCATAACAATGGATATGGGCGGGACATCCTTTGATTGCGCGCTCATCAAAGACGCGACCCCGTTCACCACAAGCGTCGGGGAAATCAATCGGCTCAGGCTGGCGCTTCCCATGCTCAATGTTGTCACAATCGGCGCGGGCGGCGGTTCAGTCGGATGGATAGATGAGGGAGGACTCCTGAGGATGGGTCCCCAGAGCGCTTCTTCCGATCCGGGTCCGGCGTGCTACGGACTGGGAGGGGAAGACCCCACCTGCACGGACGCGGACCTGGTCCTGGGGTACCTGGACCCGAATTTCTTCGCAGGCGGACGCATGCCGCTTCACCCTGATCGCGCTAAAGAGGCTATTGAAGATAAGATCGCCAAACCTCTGGGTTATGACCTCCACGAAGCCGCGGCCGGAATGTATCGGGTGATCAACGTGAACATGGCCGCTGCGGTCCGGGAAGTGGCCGTTAAGCACGGGCAGGACCCCAGGGATTTTCCCCTGGTCGTCGCCGGCGGAGCCGGGCCCAATCATGCCTGTATGATCGCATTGGAACTGGAGAATCCGGTTCTAATCGTCCCCAGGGAGTCGTCAATATTCTGTGCCGCGGGCATGCTCATGTCCGACCTGAAGCATAGCTTTGTAAGGACTTATCCGGTTCTTCTCAAGGAGGCCGATCCCCAGGTTTTCGGTCGCCTGTTTGACGAGATGAAGAAGGAAGGCAAGAAGCTGCTGATTTCCGAAGGAATCAACGAATCCGACATTGAATACCGATACTCGTTGGATTTACGGTATATCAAACAGTACCACGAGGTGGAAGTGGACGCCACCCCTCAGGAGGTGGACAGATTTGATATCGAATCCATGGCCAAACGATTTCATCCAGCTCACAACGCGCTGTACGGTTATTCTCTGGAGGACGCGGGAACGCCGGTGGAATTGATAAACATGAGGCTTGTGTGTGTCGGCCGCACGCAGAAGCCGGAATTCCAACAACAGGAACGCGTTGACGAAGATCCTTCGGCCGCGTTCAAGAGCAATCGAAGCGTGTATCTGCCGCTGCAAAAGGAGTTCCGCGAGGTTCCGGTCTTCGACGGGCTGGCCCTGCAATTCGGAAATCGAATCGAGGGGCCTGCCATTGTGGAACAGGTCAACACCACGACGTTTGTCAGCCCGGAATTCAATGTGCTCACCGACCGCTTCGGCAGTTTCACCATGTATCTGAAGGATCGGGAGGAAGACGTGAAAAGGAGGATCCTCTCATGAGCAATGATATCGACAAGGTACTGGTCTCAATATTGCAACGCCGCTTGAAGTCCATCACCGAGGAAATGAGCATCGCGCTGACCATGACCACACGATCTCCCATCCTTTGTGAGGCAAAAGATTTTGTCACAGGGCTCTACGACGCAAAAGGGAAGATGTTGGAACAAACGGAGAACCTGCCCATACTTTCCTTTTCATTAGGACCGGTCTGCGAGTACATCGTGGACTACTTCGGTGACGAGATCTATCCCGGTGACGTGATTTTCCACAATGATGTCTTTTCCATGGGAAACCAGAACAACGATGTCGCGGCTTACAAGCCGATCTTTTTCGAGAACACCCTGGTGGGATGGGCCGCGTGTAAAGGTCATCAGGCCGACATCGGCGGCGCGGTTCAGGGCGGTTACAATCCCAATGCCACCGAAGTCTGGCAAGAGGCCCTTCGAATACCGCCGGTAAAGGTCTATGAAAAGGGAAGACTCCGCAAAGACGTCTGGGACCTGATCTTCGCAAATATCAGGCTGGACATCGTTTCCGAGGACATGCGCGCCGAGATCGGGTCATGCGTTGTGGGTGAACGTGGATTGCTCAAGATACTGGAACGATACGGGCTGGATGTGTTCGAGTCCCACAAGGAGTACCTGTTCGATTCCACCGAAAAGATGATGAGGGCCGAAATCCGAACCATTCCCAACGGAGTGTACTACGGTGAATCCACCTGTTACTTCGACGGAAAGAATGTCGGGTCCAAATACCAGATCAGGGTGAAGATAACAGTGGAGGACGAGGAGATCGCGTTCGACTATTCCGAGACAGACGCCCAGACCAATGCATTCGTAAACGGTACATATACGTCGAGCGCGTCGGCCACAATCCTTACGTTTCTTCAGATGGTCAACCCGGATATGCCGCACAACGACGGCATGGTTCGGCCCGTCAAGATCGACATACCTGTGGGCACGATCCTGAACGCGGCTTATCCGGCCGCGACCACGTACGGCAACCACCTGTGCCCCAACAATGCTGACGCAATAATGAGGGCGCTGAGCCCCGTGATTCCGGACAGGGTCACCGCGGAATGGAACGAACTGCTCTGCTCCCTCACTACCGGTGTTGATCCCCGAAAAGACATGCCCTATGTGGATATCGGATTCATGGGTCTCAAAGGAGGTTCAGGAGCTATCAAGGGAGTTGACGGATACGACCACATCGGAATGATCGACGCTTCCGGTGGAGTGCTGGATCAGGACTATGAGATGTTCGAGCAGCAAACTCCCCATGTGCTCACCAAACATGAATTCTGGGAAGACTCCGCGGGGCCCGGGCAATGGCGAGGGGGACTCGGGGTTGAGACGGAATTCACCATCGGTTCCCACGACACCAAAGTGGTTACCTTCGGCGATGGAGACGTGGAACCGGCCCGCGGCGCGCAGGGCGGCAAAGAGGGTACCCTGAACAAGATAGAACTCAAATACCCCGACAAAGAACTCTATCTGTGCACAACCAAGGACCTGGTGGAAGGGGTCCCAAAGGGAACCATCTATTATCAGGAGGCGGGCGGCGGCGGTGGCTACGGAGATCCGCTGCTGAGGCCTGCTGAAAAGGTCGCTCGGGAAGTCAGAGATGGAATAATCTCACTGGAAGCGGCCAAGCAAGACTATGGTGTGGCCGTGGACCCGGAGAGCTTTGCGGTCAATGAACAAGAAACCGGGAAACTCCGCGCACAGTGAGGGCTCTTTGTAAACAGGCCAGTACTTATCGACAGAAGTTCGCTGTCATCATGTGCCCCAGCGGTCCGTCCGTCCTCGCCGTCACCCCGGCGAAAGCCGGGGTCCAGAGAAACTTGAAGAAGCCTGGATTCCGGCCTTCGCCGGAATGACGGTTCAGGGAGTGCTAGGTAAACCGCCCGAGAATTTCCGGTTGAACGTGCCGGCATATGCGAGGTAAATGGCAGATGAAGACTTTCATGCCTTCCTATTCATCCTACGATGAACTTGCGGATCTTCAACTCAAGGGCCTTCAGTGGACCGTGAACCATGCGTACAATGGGTCAACAGCTTATCGCAAGAAGTTTGACGATGCAGGAGTCAAGCCGGAACAGATCAAGAGTCTGGACGATCTTAGCCGTATACCCTTCACCACCTCAAAAGATCTGGCCGAGGGCTATCCGTTTCCGCTTCTTTGCGTGCCGATGAGTGATGTGGTGCGCATACACGCGTCTTCCGGCACCACAGGGAAAAGGAAGGTCCTGTGCTACACGCAAAAGGATATTGATGACTGGAAGCATTTCTTTGCCCGCTGCTACGAGATGGCCGAGCTCACCACTGAGGACCGCGTCCAGATCTGTGTAGGGTACGGAGTATGGACCGCGGGCGTGGGATTCCAACTCGGATGCGAGAATTTCGGCGTCATGGCGGTTCCCGCGGGTCCCGGCAATCTTGAGATGCAAATGGAATTCCTGATTGATTTCCAGAGCACGGTAATATGCTGCACAGCCTCCATGGGCCTGTTGATCGGGGAAGAGGTAGCGCGCAGGGGTCTCAGGGACAAGATTAATCTTAGCAAACTCATATACGGTTCAGAGCGCGCATCCGACGCGATGCGAGCCAGAATCAAGGATCTACTCGGGTTGGCCGGCATGTATGATATCCCGGGCATGACCGAGCTTTACGGTCCCGGTACTGGATTGGAATGCTCCGCTCATGAGGGCATGCACTATTGGGCTGATTACTACATCCTTGAAATACTCGATCCCGATACCCTGGAACCGGTTCCTGAAGGTGAAGTCGGCGAAATGGTCGTTACCACGTTGAGCAAGGAGGCGGTTCCTCTCATCAGGTACAGGACCCGCGATCTCACGTCAATCATCCCTGAACCGTGTTCCTGCGGACGACTCATCCCCAGGCACGACCGCATCCTGGGCAGATCGGATGACATGTTCATCTTCAGGGCCGTAAACATTTACCCTGGTCAGATCGACAGTGTGCTCAGCGAAACCACTGCCATCGGCAGCGAGTACCAGGTGATCCTGGACCGTGGCGCTGATGGAAAGGACACAATGACGCTCAAAGTGGAGCGTGCTCTGAACGCAGATCCGGCCTCTGATCCTCAAACCGCCGGCGCAGTCAAAGAAATGGTGAAAAGGAAGATCCTGGTCACCCCTGAGGTGCAAATTACAGACCAGGCCTCCCTCCCAAGAAGCGAAAGAAAGACAAAAAGGGTGTTCGATAATAGAGAGGATTGAGCGGAGAGTCCGGAGACCAGTGTCTGTCGCAGTTGCCGGAAGATTGTTCGGATTGTGTATCGGACGCCACTGCCGTACCGTCACCTGTCCGGGGGTCTTGAATCCCTTACATCTTGCACAGCCGGCTGAATATCTATAGTGTATGGACACGGATTTGCGGCAAACACCATCAGGAGAGTAACGGATGCCCACTGATTTCACATTCGCTTACGGTTCGAACATGAACCGATCGGATCTGCGTTCCTGGCTGGAGCGGAACGGCGATGATTCTTCCATGATAGTAGGGTACCGGCCCGCGATACTGGAGGGCTATGATTTCGTCTGGAACTACTATTCATCGAGCAGGGCCGGAGGCGCGGCCAACCTTGAGCCCAAATCCGGTGGCGCCGTCCTGGGAGTGCTCATCGAGTTTGAAGAGCCCCTGCTCAAAGCATTTGACCGCAAGGAGGGACATCCGGTCTTCTATTCCCGCGGTGACAACCGGATTTCCGTGATTTGCTCCGAAGACAATCAGTCAATCCCCGCCTGGATCTACATAGCCGGGCCCAACAAGGGCGCCCGACATGACATTTGGCCCACACGCGCGTACAAGAAGATCATCGTGGACGCGGCCGTCGAAAACGGCTTCCCCCAGGATTACGTGCAGAGGCTGGAGAGTTGGCAAACCCAGGGATAGTTGGCTCTGGACGTGGGGGATGCCGGAACCTCTTGCAAGGGGATGGGCTGGACTATCGGGATGGGTGAGACCCTCGACCGGCTGGTGAGCCGTCCCATGATTCCCAAAACGGGTCCCCCCTTTCTTCCGCGCTTCTCTTCCGCGTCAGTCTTCAAGGATCGACGTTGGAATTTGAAACTCATCTTGGATTGGCATATAATACAAGGTTTAGATTCCCTGAAATGGAAAGGTTTGTCATGAGTACTTACAAGGTTGCGTTGACGCGTTACGAAAAACCATTGGAATCGGTCCGCAAGGCCGTGGATTTGTCGGGCGGCCTGGATCATTTGCCTTCGGCTGCAAAGGTTTTTATCAAGCCCAACATTGTTCATTGGACTGCTGCGGTGGAGTTTCCCAAATGGGGTGTGATCACCACTTCGCGGGTGATCGAAGACATAGTGACCCTGCTCAAGGAGCGCGGTATCGACGATATCACCATTGGGGAGGGGCCGACGCTTCTTGACCCAAAGGATACCAAGACCGTGGCGCACGCGTTTGAGTATTTGGGATACAATATGTTGGGCGAGCGCTACGGAGTGAAGACAGCAGATATTCTCCAGCGACCCTTTGAAGATGTCGATCTGGGAGACGGCGTGGAACTCAAGTTCAGCACCGATATTCTCAACAGTGATTTTGTGGTGAACATTCCTGTGCTCAAGACCCATGCGCAGACAATGGTCAGCCTGGGGATAAAGAACATCAAAGGCACGATCAACGTCAATTCCAGAAAGAAATGCCACAGCCCTGACCCGCAAAAGGACCTGCACTTCATGGTCTCCAGGCTCGCGGACAAGCTGCCGCCTTCTCTTACTATTATTGACGGGATTTATTCCAACGAGCGGGGTCCCGCATTTGACGGCAAGGCAAAGAGGAGCAATATCCTTGTCGCTTCTCAGGATGTGTTCTCCGCTGATTTGGTGGGCGCCAAGGTGCTCGGGTTCGAGCCGTCCGAGGTTCCGCACCTGGTTCACGCGGGCAAAAGTCGTGGTCGGCCTATGGATCTGTCCGATCTGGATGTGGTCGGCGAAAAGATCGAGGATTTGGCCGCGCCGCACAAATGGACTTTCCCGTACAATGAGGAGGGCACTCTTCCCCTTCCGATGGAGAAAATGGGAATCAAGGGGCTGTCCTACCCCAAGTACGATGAGACCATTTGCACGTACTGCTCAGGCCTGACCGGCGCGATCCTTATGTCCATCGGCATGGGCTGGAAGGGCCAAGAATTTGACAACGTGGAAGTGCTCACGGGCAAGGTGATGCAACCCACGCCGGGCAAGAAAACAGTCCTCCTTGGACAGTGTCTGTACAAGGCGCACAAGAATCATCCGGATTTCCACAACATGATCGCGGTAAAGACGTGTCCGCCCGAGTCGGACGCGATCGTAGAAGCTCTCCACGACGCGGGAATAGATATCAACCCTGCTATCTTGCAGAATATGGATAAGGCCCCCGCGTTCTTCATGAGAAGATACGAAGGAAAACCGGAATTCGAGGAATCCTTTTTCAAGATCCAGTAAGATCGGCTGCCACGATTTCGGTACTCGGTGAGTAAGCCGGGAGTTTTTTCTGGTACTGTACGGCGCCAATTCGCGGGCGGTTTACCAGGCTCCCCCTGAACCGTCATTCCGGCCGAAGAACGTCATCCCAGCGCCTTGCCCCGGACGCTGATCCGGTGTCTGCCCCTACCTCTGGGCCCAGACCCGTCGTGGGACAGAGTGTACGGCGCGCACCTGTGTGTGTGCCCTCTTGCCATTCGTTGAACGCAGGAACGTGGTCGCCCCGTCGCCCCCCGCAACTGAAGGCTTACTCGTGGTGGTAATCATTCAGTTTCCGGGGGCAGATCCTCTCATGGCGTGTGTCATTGCGAGGGGTGAAACGACGAAGCAATCCCCGTACCCGGCGCGCAGGAGATTGCTTCGCTGCGCTCGCAATGACATCCTGCCATTGCCCCCGCGCAAGTGAATGGTTACTCATGGTGGAGATTTTTCCTTGACAGTTGGGCCCGCTGCTGATCTAATAAAGAATTCTAGTTCAGGAGGTACGTATGTACGCCATCGTGCAGACCGGTGGAAAACAATATAAAGTGGAAACCGGGGATTACGTCAAGGTTGAAAAGCTGGACGGCGAGCCCGGGACCGAAATAGCATTAGATCAGGTCCTGGCACTTTCCACAGCGGACGGAATTGACCTGGGAACCCCCTTTGTCCAGGATGCGCTGGTAAAGGCAACGATTCTTCGCAACGCGCGTCATCGGAAGATCGTGGTCTTCAAAAAGAAACGGCGCAAGGCTTATACCAAGAAGCAGGGACATCGGCAATGGTATTCCTTGTTGAGGATCGACGACTTCCAGGTTTCCTCGGCGAAGCAGAACTCCGAGCAAGCCGTGGCGGGCGCAGGCAAAGAGGCTGAGGCATCGGCAGAGACCGCGGCCAAGGAACCGCCCGAGAAAAATGTCGCTGCGGAATCAGGGACGTCCCCCGAGAAGAAGGAAGAATAGGAGAGGAAAATGGCCCACAAGAAGGCAGGCGGAAGTTCGAGAAACGGGCGGGACAGTCCGGGCCAGCGGTTGGGAGTAAAACGCTATGCAGGCCAACTGGTGCGGGCCGGAAACATCATCGTGCGCCAGAGGGGCACAAGGATTCATCCCGGCGAAAACGTCGGAATGGGTCGGGATTACACCCTGTTCGCCAAGGTTGACGGTATCGTCCAATTCCAGAGGAAAGATCGCAACCGCAAAAAGGTTTCGATCATCGAATCCTGACCTGTGTGCCTGAACCACAGGCTCCCTTTTCCGGGGATTCAGTCCGCGCTCGGATGTTGACCGCGCCTGTTTCGGTGATCACGAACAGGCCCGGCGAGCCTGGACGCCAATAGACCCGATAAGCGTTCTTCATGAACTTTTGGCCGGCCCCGTGGCCGGGGTTTTCGGCCCAAATTTGGATCTCACTCGCGCTCTGTTGAACTGCATTGAAATTCGTAGACGAGACACGCATCAAGGTGATTAGTGGAAACGGGGGGCGCGGCTGCCTCAGCTTCCGGCGGGAGAAGTTCGTGCCCAAGGGAGGCCCTGACGGCGGCGACGGCGGAAAGGGCGGGGATGTGGTGATCGTATCGGATGTTTCTCTGAACACTCTCCTGGACGCTCAGTACCAACAGCTTTACAGGGCCCGCCGCGGGGTTCACGGGATGGGGAAGAAGATGCACGGACGCTCTGCGCCGGAACTCGTGATAAAGGTTCCGGTGGGAACCCTTGTCAAGGATGAGGAAACCGGGGAGCTGATAGCTGATCTGGACAGTCCGGGTCAAAGACTCCTGGTAGCGAAAGGGGGAGGAGGTGGACGAGGGAACGCTCGTTTTGCCACCCCCAGGAACCGGGCGCCGCGACGGTTTGAAGAAGGGCGCCTCGGACAGGAAAGGTCCATAAGGCTTGAATTGAAGCTCATGGCCGACGTGGGGCTCGTGGGGATGCCCAACAGCGGCAAATCCACGTTGATATCCCGGTTGAGCAACGCCCGACCCAAGATTGCCGATTATCCCTTTACTACCATAGTCCCCGGATTGGGGGTGGTCAGGCTGGGGGAGTATCGAAGCTTTGTCATGGCCGACATCCCGGGCCTCATCGAGCACGCGGCCATGGGAATGGGTATGGGGCACCAGTTTCTCCGTCACGTTGAGCGGACCCGCGTTCTACTCCATCTGATAGATCCAGCCCCTGATCTGACACCGGAAGCCGCGCAACGATTTTCCATCATAATGGACGAGCTTGCTTCTTATGATCCGGATCTGGTACAAAAACCCATGATTGCGGTGATAACGAAAATGGATATCCCTGAAAACAGGGAGGCTGCCGGCAAACTCAGGCCCCTGCTGGAGAAAATGGGATTGACCGTTCATGAGATTTCAGCCGTAGCCGGCCTGGGCCTTAAAGAGCTCTTGGGAGATACCGCGCGGCTGCTCGAAAGAATGAGCGCAAATCAATGACGCATCAAGCGGTCAGAAAAGAGATTCTGTCCAGCGTCAGACGCGTGGTCCTGAAACTGGGTTCCAGCGTGGTGACCACGGAAGAGGGTCTTGACACCAGGGTCATGGGCGAACTGGTGGACGACGTCTGCGCTCTCAAAGAGGCCGGCAAGGAATTCATTATCGTCTCCTCCGGCGCGATTGCGGCTGGTGTTCGGCGCATGAATCTCAAGGCGGGCGCCCGAACCATCCCTCAAAAGCAGGCCGCGGCATCCATTGGTCAGAGCCGTCTGATGGCCACATACGGGTACGCGTTCAGTCGTCACGGGATAAGGGTGGGACAGATGCTCCTCACCAAGGACGACCTGAGCCACAGGCGAAGATACCTCAACGCGCGTAATACGTTGACGACCCTCCTTTCCTGGGGGGTTGTTCCGATAGTAAACGAGAATGACACGGTAATGGTCGAGGAAATCCAGGTCGGGGACAACGACAATCTGTCAGCGCTCGTGGCTACCCTTGCCGACGCGGATCTGCTGATAGCTCTCACCGATATGGAAGGCCTAATGGATTGCGATCCGCGAAAGGATTCAGAGGCGTGCCTCATTCCACTGGTTGAAGCGATCACCCCCGAAATAAGGGGAATGGCCGGCGCGGCTACATCCACTGTGGGTCGCGGAGGGATGTCGTCCAAGCTGGAAGCCGCGGCCAAGGCCGGGGCTTCGGGGATACCCATGATAATCGCGGGTGGAAAGCAGGCCCACGTGGTTTCTCAAATACTGCAAGCCGACGCGTGCGGAACCCTGATATTGCCCGCCAAGGAAAAGCTTTCAGCCAGGAAGCACTGGATCCTGTACAATCTCGAACACGAAGGAGTGCTCATAATAGACTCGGGCGCGGCCGGGGCCCTGACACGTGACGGAAAGAGCCTGCTGTCCATAGGGATTGTCCACGTCAGTGGAGACTTCGAACACGGCGCGACCGTGGTTGTTCAGGACACTGAGGGCAAGACTCTGGCCAAAGGCCTGGCGAACTACTCTTCCCGGGAGATGGAAAAAATCAAGGGACATCGCACCGCGGAGATAGATTGGATACTCGGATATCGCCGCAACGACGAGGCCATCCACGCGGACAACCTGGTGCTCGTGGGTACGAACGGCATTGAACAGTAGCTTCTCTGCGTTCGGGCCGTGCCGCTGTGGGCGTTGAGTCATGTCCAATGCCCGTGGCTTGGGCCGGTAAAGCACTTGACAGCGCGCTTGGAGATGCAGACCTGTTTCTTGATGTGGAGTAGAGGAGTGATTTGAATGGGAATCCTTTCCATAGTTACTTTGCCTGATGATGTCTTGCTCAGGAAAGCTGAAGAGATAGCCAACATAGACGAGCATATCGTGACCCTGGCCAAAGACATGGCCGAAACCATGTACAAGGCGCCCGGGGTCGGGTTGGCGGCTAATCAGGTGGGCCGGCTGCTGCGCTTGATAGTCATCGACGTGGAATATGCGGGCATGGAACCCCAACACAGAACCAGGAGGCCTGTCTTCATCATCAATCCACGGATTTCCGCTAGTGAAGGCCGCGCGTCCCGTGAAGAAGGATGCCTCAGCGTTCCCGAGTTCAACGTGGAAATCAAAAGACCCGAGACAGTGCAGGTCCAGTGTGTGGATCTGGACGGCAATCCGGTCAGTATCGAAGCGGACGGGCTCCTGGCAAGGGCGCTCCAACACGAGATAGACCACCTCGACGGAACCACCATCCTGGACCATGCCTCCGCTCTGAAGCGGAACATTTATCACAGAAAGCTGAAAAAGAATGCCAGGAGAAACCGGTGACTCTCAGAGTGGTTTTCATGGGCTCTCCCGAATTCTCTGTGCCCACACTCCGGGCGTTGCACTCCAACTTTTCGGTTGCCGGAGTGGTGTCTCAACCGGACAAGCCCAAGGGCAGAGGGCGCAAGACCTTTCCCACGCCGGTGAAGGCTGCTGCCGTAGAGATCGGGGTTCCTGTTATTACGCCGCAGGATGTCTGTTCAGAGGAATCTTTGGCCTTTCTCAAGGAATGCGATCCCCAGGTGATCGTGGTCGCGGCCTACGGCAGAATCCTGCCTGAACAGATCCTGGAACTGCCGGCCATGGGGTGCGTCAATTTGCACGCGTCCCTTTTGCCCCGACACAGGGGAGCATCGCCGATCTCAGCGGCCATACTGGCCGGCGATGAAGTCACCGGTGTTTGCAGTATTGCTATGGACCAAGGAATGGACACCGGCGACATTCTGTTGCAGACTGAGATCATGATCGCTGAAGGTGACACCGCAGGCTCGTTGCACGATCGTATGCTGGAACCGGGCGCGGACCTGATTGTCAAGACACTCAAGGCAATGGCTCAAGCGCGAATCCGTCCCGCGCCCCAAGATCATGAAAAGGCGACCTACACACGACCTTTGTCCAAGAATGACGGTCGGATCGATTGGCGTAGAGACGCGCGGCACATCAGTTGCCTGGTAAGAGCCATGAACCCCTGGCCCGCGGCGTCAACTCAGTTGTCCGGAGATTGGCTCAAGGTATGGGAGGCAGCCCCACAAGAGGGTCAGGGCGGCCCGGGGACGATCGTGGACATTGTTTCCCATGGAATCCTGGTGGGAACCGGCCAAGGCCTGTTGTTGCTCAAGCAGATCCAGGCCCCCGGCAAGAAGCGGATGGAAGCGGCCAATTTCGCGAGAGGCCGTCGTTTGAAGCAAGGAGACAGTTTCGGGGAATCCGACTGACGCGGGGAGTTTCGGTCATTCCTGATCAAAGAGAATCACAAAATCCGATCGTAGAAGAATTCGACAGAAACCGTATCAACAAGGGAGATTTGAAATGAACAGCCTCAAGACGCTCGTTCTTCTCGCAGCGCTCAGCGGCTTACTGATAGTCATCGGAGGTTGGCTTGGCGGAAAGACCGGAATGACCATTGCTCTGGTCATTGCAGTGGCAATGAACTTCGGGAGCTACTGGTTCAGTGACAAGATCGTGTTGAAAATGCACCATGCCCAGGAGATCACGGAAGCCCAAGGGCGGGAGCTGTTCGACATGGTCCGTCAATTGGCTCAACAGGCCGACCTTCCCATGCCCAAGATCTACATCATACCCGATCCTTCGCCCAACGCGTTCGCCACAGGCCGGGATCCCGAGCACGCGGTGGTCGCGGTCACCGAAGGGATTCTGAGGCTGCTGGATCGCGAGGAATTGGCCGGAGTTATCAGCCACGAGTTGGGGCATGTGAAGAATCGAGACATACTCATTCAGTCGGTGGCAGCCACCATCGGAGCCGCGATCACCTATCTGGCCTATTTCGGTATGTTCTTCGGCTCTTCCGACGACGACGAGGGCGGGTCGCCCCTGGGGTCGCTCCTCATGGTCATCCTGGCGCCCATGGCTGCGACGGTCATTCAGATGGCTATTTCCCGATCCCGCGAATACATCGCGGACCGGACCGGCGCCGAGATTTGCGGCAACCCCATGTGGCTGGCGCACGCGTTGGACAAGCTGAGAAAGGGTGTGGACCGGGAACCCACGCACACGCAAGAGGCCACCGCGCACATGTTCATCGTCAACCCCTTCTCCGGGGGCGGAATATCGCGGCTGTTCTCGACGCATCCTCCCCTTGACGAGCGCATCGGTCGCCTGCAGGAAATGGCCGGGTATTGATACCGGGAAAACCTCCACCCCGTGATGCTCGTCTGCGCGTCTCCCCTGCCAGGGAAGCCGCGCTGCACGTTCTGGGGGAAGTACGCAAGGCGCGGTTCGCTGAAGACGCTCTACTGGACAGCCTTACCGCGGATGATCTTGCGCTGGATCGAGCCTTGGCAACAGAACTGGTCTATGGCGTGCTCAGATGGAAGCGGCGGCTGGACGGCATCATCGGACGTTGTTCCGACCATCCCAAGAAGAAAATCCAGCCAAGGCTTCGTGACATTCTGAGAATAGCGCTTTACCAGATCTTCCTGCTGGATCGGATACCGGAACATGCCGCGGTGGATCAGGCCGTGAGACAGGTACGATCTCACTCTGACAAGCGCGCCGCGGGATTCGCCAACGCCCTGCTGAGAAGGGCCCTCCGAGAAAAGGATTCAATGGATCCGCTTCCTTCCGATGATCCGTATTCCCTCGCGTCCTACTACTCACATCCACAATGGCTCGTTGAACGCGGGCTCAAGGAGTTCGGGCTTGCGACAACACGACAAATATTGGTCCACAACAATTCAAGAGCGACTGTTGTAATTCGGGCCAACACTCTAAAGACCGCCCGGTCGGACCTGGAAAAGCTGCTCCGGGATTCCGGCCTGGAGATTGAGCCTGTGGTCGGCATGCCGGACGCGCTGATGGTTCCCGCGCCACGCGCGCCTGTCAATTCCATTGCGGGATTCCATGAGGGTCTCTTCGCTGTGCAGGAGACCGCGTCCCAGATGATAGCTCCGCTGTTGGCCGCTCAACCCGACCATCGGGTGCTCGACGCGTGTGCGGCGACCGGCGGAAAGACCGCTCACATTGCCGCGTTGACTGGAAACCGGGCCGAAATCACCGCGGTGGACCTTGATGAACTTCGGCTGGAAGAAACGCGACAAAATCTTAAACGTTTGGGTGTGGAAAGGGTCACGTTTGTGCAACGGGACGCCACCGATCCCGAACTGATCCACGATCTGGGCCTCTTCGATCGCATACTCGTGGACGCGCCATGCTCCAACCTTGGTGTGCTCCGCCACAGCCCCGAGGCCAAATACCGGACAACGCCCCGGGACCTCAATGTCTTCGCGGAGCGTCAGATCCGCCTACTCGATGCCGTGGCCCGCGCGCTCAAACCGGGGGGCATCCTGGTCTATTCGGTATGTACCATCTCCGAAGAAGAAACATCAGGGGTCGCACGAGCATTCCTCAACCACCGCCCTGATTTCCAATTCATGCCGATCGAACAAGAGCAGGTCCCGATACCGGAATTCATCGGCCCGAACCGCGTACTCCGAACCTTCCCCCCGATAGCCCAGTTCAAGACAGACGGCTTCTTTGCCGCGCGATTCACTACAATTGGGTAAGTAACCATTCAGTTTCGGGGGCTTTGAAGGTGAGGGCAGACACATAGAGCCTGCCCCGGACGCCGATCCGGGGTCGGCCCCTACGTCTGAGCCCAGACCCGTCGTGGGGTAGAGTGGACGGCGCGCACCTGAGTGTGCGCCCTCTTGCCATCAGTTAAACGCAGGAACGTGGTCGTTCCCATCGCCCCCCGAATGACTGATACCAATGCGCGTTCAAACAAGTGATAAAGACCACTGCTGGGCAAGCCGGCAGAGGCACCCAAGAACCCGATCTCACTCTCTTGATTGCGCATTCGCATGAAAGTCCCATGGGAAAGCCACCCCTTTGCGGGTCTACGTATGGGGTGGTTTGGAGGGGAGATGAGTCTCCCCTCCAAGTCCATGCGCAGCGTGCGCGCTCTTGGAGTACCCTGTCCGAGGCGAAGCCACGGACCAGTGAACAACGGAAAGGACTTTCATATTTCGTTGTCGCTTTCTTGCGATGATAGTTGGTATGAATGGTTACTTGGGTGATGCCATTTCCCTTGCAAACCAGCATCACTTCTTCACCAGCAGGCGCATGGCGCTGACGCCGTCTTTGGTTCTGAGCCGGTTTACCAGGGAGTCGGCCCTCTTCTTGGACGAGAACCTCCCCAGGTGTAGGCGATAGATCACACCGGTGTCAGGTCTGGCCACTGGTTTGAGCGTCACCTTGTACCCGCGGGCCTTCCACTTTTCGGCCCACTGTAGGGCGATTCCGGGATGAGAGAAAGCTCCTACTTGTACCGTATATTCCCTGGTAGATCTCCGGAGTTTTGGCTGGGTCGGTCGTTTGGGAGATTCCACGGCCGGCTTGGCGCCGGCAACAGGGATCGCTGCCGGGGGGCGATCAAGCCGCTGTTTTGATTTGGATTTGTCGCTCGGGACTTCCGCCTTCTTCTGCGTATCTGACAAATTGGGGGTATCTGAGACTTGCCCGGAGGTCGCATTGAGGCCCTGTGGAACACGATCGTCCTGGGTTTCCAGATCATGGTAAAATCTCATAACGGGGCGATTGGGACTCTTTTCCGTCTTGGAATTGGAGAGACCTGGGCCCGCCTTATCGGGCCGGGCCCGCGCTGATTGATTCCCGGGAGACTCGCCCTGGACTTCTCTGACCGGGGGCGGATCGTCCCACAGCCGAAGGTTCAGCAAGCCAAGGGCTACGGTGCAGAGTATGGAAGCCGCAAGCGCGACAATGAGCGCGCCGTTTTTCGGGGAAGAGGCGCGGCCGCGCGATTTGCGGCGTGTGGGACGCCTATTCTTTTTGAGAAGTCTTCTCAGATCCATGATCCCTTTCACACTTATTCGCATTCAAACGAGTAACCGGTGGTCCGAAATGGGAGCGAAGGGAATGCCCACGTTCCCCCCTTTGAAAAAGGGGGGTCAGGGGGGATTTTTCAACTCAGACCTTTGCACGCTCATGTTCCTTGTCTGATCGCGAATTCCTATAAGAGCCCTCTCTTTTCGCGAAGGCACCGACCCCAAGGAAGGGAGGCGGAGCCTGGGAACGAGAGGAAAGAACCACCCCTTTGCGGGTCTACGTATGGGGTGGTTTGGAGGGGAGATGAGGCTCCCCTCCAAGTCCATGCGCCGCGTGCGCGCTCTTCACACCTGTCCGAGGCGAAGCCACGGACTACTGAACAGTGGAATGGACTTTCATGCTTCGTTGTGCCTTTCAATGCATGATAGTTAGTATCACATGCGGTCCGGAGCGCTGACGCCCAGAATCTCAAGACCATTGGCCACCACCCGGCGAACCGCGTCAACGAGATAGAGGCGAGCCTTTTTGATTCGGGAGTCCTCGGTAAGAACCTTGTTGTCGTGGTAGTACGCGTGGAAGAGTTCCGCCAGGTCCATCAGGTAAAAAGTTATCCTGTGGGGTTCAAATGCTTCCGCGGCCTCGGAGAGCATGTCCGGGAAATCAGCCAGGTGTCTGATCAGTCTTTGTTCTTCCGGCAGGGACAGCGCGCCCAGATCCGGGTCGGTCATGTCGGCGTCAATGCCCCGTTCTGCGGCGATCCGGAATATGCTTGCCACCCTGGCATGCGCGTACTGCACGTAATAGACCGGATTATCTCTGGATTGTTTCTTCACAAGGTCCAGGTCAAAATCCAGATGGCTGTCGCACCGCTTGGTCAAGAAAAGGAAGCGCGCTGCATCCGGTCCCACCTCGTCCAAAACTTCCCTTAGGGATATAAACTGCCCGGACCTGGTGCCCATGGGAAACTTCTCCCCGTCCATGACAAGGCCTACGAATTGCACCAGGAGAACCCGCAAGGTGTCCGGAGAATGCCCGAGCGCCTCAATCGCTCCACGGACGCGCGGCACATAGCCGTGATGGTCCGCGCCCCATATGTCCACGAGCCGCGCGTAACCCCTCTCCATTTTTTGCTGGTGGTACGCGGCATCGGCAGCGAAGTAGGTGGGCTCACCCGTGGCCCTTATGAGCACCCTGTCCTTTTCATCCTCGGCCCCCTCCAACGTGAACCACAGCGCGCCGTCTTTCTCGACCACTCTTCCCCGGCGTCGCAACTCCTCCACGGTGGCGGAGATCGAACCTGATTCATGGAGTTGCTTCTCACTGAAGTAGCTGTCGTAAAGGACACGGAACTCAGCGAGATCTTCCTTGATCCCGTCCAGAATTCGATCGGCCGCATACTGGGATACCAGGGCAACTCCTTCGCTTTCGGGAACATTGCCGAGCTTATCTCCAAGCCGCGTGTCTTTCAGATCAGCCGCCAGTTCTCTGATGTAATCGCCCTGGTAATGGTCCTCGGGGAAATCGACCTTCTCCCCTTCAAGTTCCCGATATCGCAAGAAAACCGAGTTGCCCAGAATCTTCATCTGGTTTCCCGCGTCGTTCACATAATACTCGGTGTCAATGGAGTACCCGCATGCGCGCAGGAGCCTCGCCAATGTGTCCCCCACCGCTGCGCCTCTGCCGTGCCCCACATGGAGAGGTCCCGTCGGATTGGCGCTCACGAATTCAAGTAGAATCTTCAGACCGTGAGGTTCGGCGCCGTGTCCGTATCTTTCTTTTTGTCGGTGAATGGTGTGAAGCGCGGCCCGCCATACTTCATCAGCGAGGAAAAGGTTTATGAAGCCCGGTCCCGCGACCTCCGCCTTATGGAGAACTTCCGGGTCACTGTTTAGATTGTCCACCAGGAGCGCGGCCAGGTCTCTGGGCTTTCGGCCCACTCGGCCGGCCACAACCATCGCCACGTTAGTGGCGTAATCGCCGAATTTCGGATCCTTGGAGCGTGTAACTTCGATCTCTGTTGAATCCCAATCCGGAAGATCCACCAGTTTTCGCGCCACCGCATTTTCAATAGCCGTCCGGATCAGGCTTCTTATGACATCCTTCATCTTAGAGATTACCTCGAAAAGGGCTTCCCTTCGGGGGACGGCCCGTGGCCTGTGCAACAGGCGCCCGCTGCGTTCCGGGAAGTTTCATACTTCGTTGTGCCTCGATGTTGAGGCATGAAAACAGTCTCACGTCTTCTCGTCCTTTGGTTTGTCTTCGCGTGCTTCGGACTCCTTCAAAGTAAGGTCCCTTGTGTAGTCGGGACATCGCGTTGTGGTAGCCCCGTCCATGGTGAACTTCTTATTGCAGGTCGCCCGCCACGCGCAAACCACACATAGGGTTTTATCATTTTCCATCAATATTCTCCTGCGCTGATGGAATCTTCTATCAATTCTGAGTCTTATGGTCAAGGCTTTTAATCTTGGTTTACAACAACTTTCATACCCGGGAATGGCACAGAGAAGAGTAAGAATATTGAACCACAGAGGGCACAGAGGGCACAGAGGGGGCAGAGAAGCGCGAACATACCGGGACATATCGAGCCGACCCAGGTAAGGCGGTGGCCGCACAAGCGGACCTGTGAGAGTGGCTCTCGAACTTTCCATACCTGGCGAATTAAGATGTCCGCGGTGTTAAGTGCGTCTCATGGCCAGTTTGTCAAAAGGGGGGAGGTCCGGATTCCCCCCTTTGAAAAAGGGGGGATAGGGGGAATCTTGCCTATGCTCGAGAATCACCTTTCAATGACCCGGAACTCCTGGCGCCTGGCACACAACTGTGCCCGGAGGGAGAGGGTAACTGAGGATCTTCCGACTGTCACTTGTTTGATTGCGAACCGGTGACAAGCCGGAGTCGGCTCAGGGGGCTGGAGCCTCGGATTGAGGCTGTTCCGGTGCCGGCCCTTCTTCCCTTTCCGGAGCCTCTTGACGGGGGCCGGCTTCCGGTTCCTCTGGTTCAAGTTCCTCGGTTTCTTCCGGTTCCGCTATTTGCAGGTCCTCGACAACCCGGGTTCTTAACCGCGTGAGCGCTCCGCCATGTATGAAACGACGCCTGCTCGCGCGCTTCACAACAGTTCCCGGGGGGGCTGCATAGGAAGGGTGGGCCAAATCCATACCGGAGGCCTTCCATATGTAAACGAAAGCATCCAGGGTCGCATTCATGGAAGTGTTGTAGATGTGCATGAGATCAACATTGGTGAACAGCATGTTCCTGTTGTACTTGCGAGGCGCCCGGAACATGGCGTACGTGTCTTCTCTCATCCTCACACCGTATGCGTCGTTGCGCACATGCCTGAAGGTGGGCATTCCTTCCTGTTTCAACCTCTCCATAACTTCGCCCAAGGATTCGAAATCTCCGTACCCGTCATAGAACAACCAGATGTCTACGATATTGTCACCAATCATCCGTTGGTAATCGAGGGAAAACTTCTCCAGATATTCCAGGTCGGGAAACGCAGGCAACTTCTGCAGAAAGATCCAATAGCTGATCATTCCCAATCTGGCCGCCAGGTTCGACGGAGATGTGTCCAACTTCATGTCTCCGCCTTTGAAGGCTTGGACGCAAAACGGGATGTCTCTCATCAAACGAGCATACGCAGTTCCACGCAACTCCTCAAGATCCCTCATTTTCAACGGATAGACGCGAATGCTTCGCTCCACGAAAGTCATGCCGCGCGCAAAACCCACGCGGTTCCGGTACAAAAACGAGCCCATTGCCCGTGGAAGCAATTTCACGAGGTCCGCGGCCACGGTGTTCATGAATACCACGTTGCTCTCGTAAGGCACTTGCTGGCTGTGGGCCGGACAGACCATGATCAACAAGAGCAGGCCGGTTGGGAGCAATTTTATGAGCCTTCGAGTCGGCATTGAAGGTCCTCCTTGCCAGGAGAGAATTGCCCTTTCGCAAAAAGGGCTCTCCCATTGCACGAAGAATACCACAATGCCGTGTTAATTTCAACTTTAATTTCACGATGGTATGTAAGAAACGTAATGCACAACATTGTAAAGACCGTCAAGTTTGATTGCTCGTGATAACTTACCGACATCATAAGGGCTTGTCACGAAATAACGTTGGCGTTCTCCTGTAGGAGCGGACCCCTGTCAAGCCAGGGGCAGGCTCTATGTGTCCGCCCTTTCCGCGTATGCACCCCTGCATTGGGGCAGACACGCAGAGCCTGCCCCGGACACCGATCCGGGGTCTGCCCCTACAATTGCCAAGGCAACCTGTTGCAAGGTCTATTTTGTGACAGACCCTAAGTGATTTCCGAGCTGCATCCAACTGAGATATTCCCCATTGACACCGATTTTTCAGAAGTCTCAATCCAAATCCTGGAGTCAGTTTCTTGAGTCTTGGCGTGGCTTTCCTTGCTCTGGAGCCCTTTTTCGGGTTGACAGAATCTATAGCAATGGTATGATATGCACGCCATGATGTGGACTTTTTTGATGAATTTGGTCCTTTTGGAGGATACGGAACAGTGAGCGCCGCGCAGAAAATCGGGTACGAGGAAGCTGCCCTCGTCCGGAAGCGGCGATACGGGATGGAATTGCTCGTGCCGGCCGTTTGCCTGCTGATGTTGTGCGGTTGTGGCTCGAGGAAGGCCCTTGTGAAGAACGACACGGATCTTGGGACCCCCAAGGGTCATGTGTCAGCCAAGGTCAAGAAGAACAAGAAATCGCGTGTTCGTTTGCCTAACAAGTTTCCGGCTATTCCTGTAGAAAAGGACGGTCCTAGAGTTAGAAAATTCCTCCGTGAGTACGCTTTTAATCAACGTCGGACCATGAAGCATTACATGGCCAGAGCGGCCAATTACCTTCCTATGGTAAAGGCTGTGGCTAGAGAGCACGGCCTTCCCACCGAGATTGCATATCTCTTCATGTTGGAATCGGGGGGCAACCCGGGAGCGCGGTCACCGGCAAACGCCCTGGGAATGTGGCAGTTCATGCCGGCCACCGCGCGCAGTTATGGTCTGAGGGTCGATTCGTGGGTGGATGAGCGTCTGGACCCGAAAAGATCAACTCAGGCGGCCATGCTCTATTTGAAGGATCTTTACGGAATGTTCGGCTGTTGGCGGCTGGCCTTGAGCGCCTACAATTCCGGCGAGAACAAGCTGAATCGAGTGCTGTGTCAGGAAGATGCAGACGAGTACGACCAGATATGTTCCAGCAAGCGCCTCAAGAGGGAAACGCGAGAATTCTGGCCTCGCTTCCAGGCCATTGCCCAGATTGCTTCCAACCCCAAGATGCACGGGTTCAAACCGATAGCCGACAAACCTGACGTGAGACGATACGAGACAGCGGCTGTTAAAGGATCCTATTCCATAGCCACGCTCGCCGCGGCTGCCGGAACATCAGGCGACAATCTTGCCCGACTTAATCCGTCCTTGATCAGAGGCATGACCCCGCCCAACGGATCAGGCCACTCCTTGAAGGTGCCCAATGGCACAAAGGTTGTTTTGATCAGTAGATTGAGGAGACTCCAGCCGGAATCTCCAGGCGGCCACGTAGTCCACGTGGTTCACAAGGGTGACAGCCTGTGGCGAATTCTGAGAAGGTACAAAACCAGCAAGGCCAAACTCGCCAAGCTGAACCCGGATGTGAACTTACGCCGGGGTCTCAGGCAGGGATCAAGGCTCGTTGTTCCTTCCCGCAAGAAGATCCCGAGGAAGCCCGCCCAAGAACGGAAACAAGTGTCCTGGCTCAGGTAAGTCCTCCCTTATCAACGATTTGAAGGCTCGTCTCAGCTTCTGTAATCCGCGTTGATGCGGACGTATTCCGCTGACAGATCGGTCGTGAGAATGTCGGCCTTCCCACCACCGGATTTCAGATCCAGCAATACTGTTATTTCCTTCCCTTTCATCGCGGCCGCCGCCTGAGGCTCCCAATCATCGGACACCAGAGATCCTCGGATCACCACCGGCACATCCCCTATGACAAGGTCCACTCGATCAGGATCAAACATCACGCCCGCACGGCCCGCGGCGCATATTATCCTCCCCCAGTTGGGGTCCTCTCCGTGGAACGCGGTCTTAACCAGAGGGGATTCGGCTATGGTACGCGCTACTTTTTCAGCCGCGTCTTGATCAGGAGCGCCGAGAACCCGGACCCGGATCACTTTCGTGGCCCCCTCGCCGTCAGATACGATCATGTGGGCCAGGTCCGTGCATACCCTGCGAAGCATGGACGCGAAACAAGACCGGTCTGAATCCGTGACACCAAGCCTTACCGCGTCCGGGCGACCTCCGGCCATGATTATCAACGTGTCGTTGGTGCTCGTGTCGCCATCAACGGTGATTCTGTTGAAGCTGACTCTGTTGGCTTCCTGCAGGCATTCTCTGAGGAATGGCGCCTCCACTTCCATATCGGTCATGATCACGGCGAGCATGGTTGCCATGTTGGGCGCGATCATACCGGAGCCTTTAGCCAGCCCCACCATTCTTACCGGCCCGGAAGAAACCGTGTCATCGAGGGCCACTGTCTTGGGAACAGTGTCCGTGGTCATAATGGCCCTTGCAACATCCGGGAGTTTGCGCGCATCAAGTCCGGCCACCAGGTCCGGAATGTGGGCAAGAATTCGATCGGTGGGCATTGGGTTTCCGATGACACCAGTGGACATGGGGATTACCAGGTCCTGATCAATGCCCAATTCTATGGCCGTCCTGCCGGTGAGTTCCAACGCGTCCGTCATACCTCGTTCGCGGGTGTAGGCGTTGGCGTTCCCCGAATTCAGCAGCACCGCTGAGCAGAGGCCTTTTTCAAGACGCTTCCTGGTGAGAACCACAGGAGCCGCACAGACCAGGTTGGTTGTGGTTACTCCTACAGTAACCGCGGGTGTGTCGGACACGATGAGACCCAAATCAAGCCGGTCCGATTGCGCGTCCTTTATCCCGGCAGCGGTCGCGCTGAACCTGAATCCCCTTATTTCCATTGAATTATCCTTCACTACTGTCTACTCCCAACCGGGGAACCTCAACCCCAAGCTGCTTCAATTGTCCGGTAAGCCTGACCCGATCTAGGAAAAGAATGCCGTGCATCCCGGCTTGGACAGCGCCTTCGACGTTTTCTTCAAGGTCATCTATGAAGATTGATCTCTCCGGGTCTATGCCGAACTTCCTGATCGCCTCTTGATAATAGCCTGCGGACGGCTTC
Organism: uncultured Syntrophaceae bacterium; assembly: GCA_964527475.1. Classification (GTDB taxonomy): domain Bacteria; phylum Desulfobacterota; class Desulfomonilia; order Desulfomonilales; family Desulfomonilaceae; genus CAZGNL01. The sequence continues at coordinate 13,726 of CAZGNL010000029.1, read as the reverse complement.
CCGACGCCCAGCTCGTAGGAAAGAGCGGCTGATTTGTAGAACGCCACCGTCGGAAACTGTTCCAGTATCCACTCGTAGTGAACCCTGCTGGTGTTGGAAACGAGCCAGGTTCCGTACTGTTTCGATAGGGCTTCTCCCAGGGCGATCATTTCATAATCGGGTCGGAAGATGTCGCACCAGATCAGCTGAAATTCTTCCTCACTCAGTCGGACCTCAAGAATATCCGACATGGTCCGGTGAAACCGGTCGAATTCAATTTTTCCGGTCTCCAGTTTTTCCAGTGGTTCCATAAACAAACGCCTGAAGCCCGGCCGGTCGTCCTTCTGCATCTCCGCCATTTTTGGGGGAAGATGGGGAAGAAGCCTGTTCAGGGCAATTTCCCAATCAAATGGGACGAGTACTTTCCCAAGATCAAAGAGTATATTGTTGATCACTTCTTTTGCCCATCCCGCAAATCAGCGGAAGCCCCGGACCAGTAAACAAGGGAAAGGATTTCTATGTTCCGTTGTGCCTCTGCTTTCAGGCATGTAAGTTGGAATCAGTATATCCCCAGTTCCATACCGGCTGCCAGGGTCTGGCCGAGCTCTCGACATTTTCCAAGCACGGACTCTACGATTTCACCTCTGGAAATGATCGGCTCCTGCACCATCCTGAACCCATATCCTTTGATGATGCGTTCTATGGAACCCAGGGCCCCTGTTCCGTCGTTGCCCGCGCAAATCACAAGGGCATAGGGTTTTCCATTGGTTCTCTCCCTTATTTCTTCATAGGTTCTGTCGAACAGGTCCTTTATGGCGCCTGCCATGTACCCAAAGTACTCGGGACTGCACATTACCAGCAGATCACAGCTTTCCAGGTCCGCGGCGGTAATGTTGCGCGCCCGATCTCGTCGCACAGCGATTCCTTTGACCAGTGCCGCGCCCTGTTCCACCGCGGCGGCAAGTTGCTCAGTGCCACCGGATTGGCTGTGGAACACAATGAGGAGAGTCTTGTCTCGGGTATCGACCATTGTTCTTCAGTGCCTTATTCCAATGCGTTTTCAAGCAGGTGACAATCAGCACTGCTAGACAAGCCGGCAGTGGCGCCCAAAAAAATCGACCTCACCTGTGGGTTGCGAATTTACCTGAAAATAGATGAGCCCGGATGACGCTGACGCTCCGCCTTGCACCAACTATTTCGGCGACGCATGCGTAGCCCCTACGGCCGGGACCCACGACTTTGCGGGCATTTTCATGCTTCGTTGTGCCTTTGTCTCTAGGCATGGAAGTTGGTATAAGGCCGGGCGCGGTCGCTCAAGGCGCTTCTCCCTCTTCGTTCTTGATCCGGAGTTCGATCCTGTCCCGGAAGAGGAAAAGGATCACCAGAAGAACAGCACAGAGAGCGGCCAGCGCCGCAAACAGCGTCCAGTTTTCGTCGAATAACGCGGCTCCGCTGAAGCTGAGCATAACGGTCCCCGGGATTCGTCCGATGGCGCAGACCGCAACGAATCTTGCGAATCCCATTGGACTGAGACCCAGCAAGTAGGAAAGGATGTCCTTGGGGAACCCGGGAATGATGAAGAGCAATAGAACCGCTAAGGTCCCGCGAGATTCCGTGACGAACCGGAATTTATCCAGGGTCGAGCTGCTGACCACGAGCTTCACCAGGGGGAGTCCGATGATTCTTGCGGCCAGGAAAGCTATAATGGAACCCACGGTGAGGCCCACTGAGGAATAGACAACTGTGGGCAACGCGTCGAAGAAGAACCCTCCCACCGCGCCCGTGAACTCCCCCGGAATCGGGGCCAGCACAACCTGGAACGCTTGAATGAACATGAATGCTGCCGGCGCCCATGGGCCCCAGCTTTGCAGGTACTCCCTCATCTGTTCTTTGTTCTGAAAGGCCGACCACAGCTTGTTCAGGATCGGAGTCAGGTCCCCTGTCCACACGAGGATCGCGGCTATTGTCGCGAGCATGCTCAGCAGCGTTACGGACAACATCACGCGTTTCTTTTCATCGGGGGCCGGCTTTGGCATCAAACGGCTCCAGGGTTGGGGTGAACACCGTCTTCAAGGTCCCCCTTGAGCTGTTCACGAATGGTCCGCAGAATCTCATCCTCCATCCTTCTGATGAGGGGGCGAAAAGTACCGGAGTCTATGGCGGAGATCCCGATGCCGTCATACGTTGCACAGAGGTTGGCTACCGTCTCAGGATCTACCAGGTCCTGTTTGTTGAACACCCTGATCATGGGGATGAGGTTGAGGTCGAGCTTCTCCAGGAGGCGCTCTACAGCCTTCATCTGGGTCTCGAAGGCTTCGATGGAGCAGTCGATGACATGGATGAGCAGATCCGCATCCGCCAGTTCATCCAGAGTTGCGGAAAACGCTGCTACCAAGGTCTCGGGCAGATCCTGGATAAATCCCACGGTGTCGGTGATTATGACTTCGGTCTCCCTGGGGAATCGCAACCTGCGACTGGTGGGGTCCAGGGTGGCAAAGAGTTTGTCTTCAGCAACAATTGTCGAGCACGTGAGCGTGTTCAGCAGCGTCGATTTTCCGGCGTTGGTGTATCCAACAATGGATATTACGGGCGTTTGCCTCCTGTTGCGAAGTTCTCGCCGAAGGGATCGCTGTTTCGACACGTCCTTTACCCGTTTCTCCAGGAATCTGATACGATGGTGAATGCGACGGCGGTCTATCTCCAGCTTGGTTTCTCCAGGACCACGGCCGCCTATTCCACCGGTTAATCTGGACAGAGCATCGTCTTTCTCTGCGAGTCTCGGCAGAGCGTATTTCAACTGGGCCAGTTCAACCTGGATCTTGCCTTCCCCGGTTCGCGCCCTTTGCGCAAAGATGTCCAGGATGAGCATGGAGCGGTCTATCACCTTCATCTCCGTGAAATCGCCGATGCACTTTACCTGATTGGGGCTGAGTTCCGCGTCGAATACCAGCAGTTCGGCTCCCTTCCGGAGCGCATCGATGACGACATCCTTGAGTTTTCCCCTGCCCACGACGAAGCGCGGATCCACGGTCTTCCGGCGCTGTATAACCGTGCCAACCACTTCCATTCCGCATGATCGGCCCAATTCTTTCAACTCTTCCAGAGACTCCTCGATCTCCCACTCTCTACCTAAGACGCGACCAATCAAGTAGGCGCCGCTGCCACGGTCCTTCACCGACCGCGCGCCCACGGAGCGGGAAATTTCGTCCTCAAGTGACCGTATAAAAGCAGTGAAATCAAGATCCAGCATCGACGGATGGACCGGATCGAGAAGCTGCCAAACCTCTTCCGCTGGATTGGGGGGCAGCAAGTGGGCGATTCGAACAAGCTCGGGCAAGCCGTCATCGTCAACTCCGACGGATGAGATCAGGTCCAGCCGCAGCAGCGCGAGGTCCGTCAGATCCTCCAAGCTCAGGGGTTCAGCCTTGAGGTGCGTGTGAATCAGCCGAAGCCCTCTCAATCTGCCCGCGCCGACTCTCCATCCATCCAACCTCGGTATCAATATGGAACGAGCGTCTCCCACGAGGACCCGTATGATCTTCCCCTTGCGATCCACCAGTATGCCGATTTGCCGCCCGATTTCCGCAGAAAGCTCGGTGAGACGGCGTGACATCTCCGGAGTCACCACTCGATCCGCGGGCATCCTTCTCGATGCAAGCTTTTCAATCCGGCTCCTCTGGGACGGTTTCAAGCCTCGAGTAGAACCGAATGCTGCGCTCAATGGAGAACCTCATTCGAGTTGAGATTAAGTGCGCCCTTTGCTAAATAAGGTGCGGATTTGCCGCATCCACCAATGGCAAGGAACTTACCAAACAGCGCACTATTCTTTCTTGTCCTCCTCAGGGAGGATTTTCACGGTTACGCTTCTATCGGGATCGAGATACTTCTTTGCCACTCTTATGACGTCGTCCGATGTGACCGCCGAGACCTTCTTGAGAAATTCGGCATCATAATCGTAGCCAAGACCGTAGAGCGTGTTCAAGGCGGTATTCTCAGACCTGGCCCAGGAACTCTGCAACGCTATCTTGTGATGGCCGACAAGGTTGTTCTTGGCCCGGTCCAGTTCCTCTCGGCCGACCGGGGTATTCCGCACCAGGTCGATCTGCTCGAAAAGTCCCTTCACCGCGCGTTGTGTTTTGGAGACCTCGCATGCCATGTAGAAGGCGAATATCCCTGGATCCATGCCGGGACGAACAAAAGAAGTCACAGTGTAAGCCAGGGATTCTTTGTCCCTGAGTTGCATGAACAAACGTCCACCCTGGCCTGCCAGGATGTTGCTGAGCACCTCCAGAGGGTAACGGTCCGGGTCACTTAGGGTAACTCCCTGGAAGCCAATGACAATATGAGACTTTGCACGAGTTATGCGAACGATCTCCTCGATCTTTTCCTTCAATCTCGTCTCTTTGGGGATATCGGGAGCATCGAGGGCTTTGCCCGGAACCTTGCCGAACAGATCGGTAATGATCCCCATGGCCTTGTTTAGATCCATATCCCCCACACCGGTAATAACGGTATTGGACGGAACCGCGAATCGCTTGTACGCTTGCACCAGATCGTCACGTGTGAACCCTGCAACCGTGGCAATGGTTCCATCCTTGTCAAACCCATAAGGATGTTCGGGGAACATCACCTTGTTGAAGTTCTTGATGGCAAAGGGTATCGGCCTGTCGGGCCCCGTCCGAATACGATTGATGATAAGCTCTCTCTCCCTCTCGATCTTGTCTTTGGGGAAAGTGGGATCCGAGTACAGCTTTGCCAGAAGACCTAGACCGTCATCGAGGTGTCGACTAAAAAAGCTCATGGCCAGACCAGATGAATCATACCCCGATGACCCGCCGAGCCTTCCCCCCATATCCTCGATCTTTCGCGAAATCTCCACCTCGGTCATCTTGCCCGCTCCCTTGTTGAGCATTCGTGCCACGAAGTTCATGATCCCTTCATCGTCCGTGTTTTCGAATCGCTTCCCGCCAAGACAGGCTAACCTGAACGAAAGCAATGGATTGGATGTGTCGCGACGCAGCACTATCCGCATGCCGTTGGACAAAGTGCGGGTGAGCGTCTCACCCTCGGATGCGATTTGGGCCTTCGATGATTCAGAGGGACCTGGGCCCTTTATGATCGCGGCCAGCTTTTCCGTACTAAAGCCTGGCGCGTCCTTTTCGGGCAACAGGACTGTCAGACTAATATTGGGCGAGGATAGGTATTCCCTGACAACCCGCGACACATCCTCGGCCGTCACCACACGGTTGAGTTTGAGATATTTGTGTTCGTAAGAAGGGTCTCCGAGGTCGGCTTCAAAGCCCCCAATAATCCGGGCCACACCTTGAACGGTCTCTCTCGAATAAAGGGTGTGGGATTCGATGTTGATTTTGGCCCTTTCCAGTTCCTCTGTTGAGGGCGCTTGCTTGCCCAGTTTGCCCAGTTCCTCCACGATCGCGGCTGTCGCAGCCTCAAGGTTCTTTGCCTCCAGGGTCGCTGAAATCAAGAAAAGGCCTGGTTTCTTGGGGGTTATTGCGTACGCGTTGATGTTGTTGACAAGACCCTTATCCTTCTTGATAACCTTGATCAGCCTTGAGCTCTGACGGGATCCGAGAATGTCCGCGGCAAGGTCCAACGCGTTGACATCGTATCCTGCCATGGAAGGGATGTGAAACGCCAGTTGGAGTCTCGTCTCACGTGTGTTGCTGCTTCTTACGAGCGCGGTTCGCAGCTTGTCTTGCTTGGGCTCTACCGGCCTTGGGGGACGGAAGAAGCCGGTCGGCTTTATGTCCCGGGTCAGTCTCTCAAGCTCTGACCTGACCTGCTCGGCGTCCACATCGCCGACTATCACAAAGAACATATTCTCAGGCAAATACCATTTTTTCCTGAATTGCAGCACATCCTCCCGCGTAAAACCGGAAACCACATCCTTATAACCGATGACCGGAAAACGATAAGGACTTGCCGCGTACGCGGTCTTGAAAAGGAGCTTGGAAGCGATTCTCTGAGGCCGTTCTTCGCCCTCGAGGATTTCCTCAAGAACCACCTTTTTTTCCTTTTCCAGCTCTTTCTGATCCAGGACCGGTCTGAGCACCGCGTCGGTCACAATGTCCAGACCCTGAAGGGTGGCGCTGGAAGGGACTGTGACGTGGAACACTGTTTCGTCCCAACTGGTGTAAGCATTAATATCGCCGCCCAGGGCCTCCACCTCACCGGCTATCTTGCCCGGTCCTCGTCTCTCGGTGCCTTTGAAGGCCATGTGTTCTATCAGGTGGCTTATGCCCAGATCCGATTGCTGTTCGTCCGCGCTTCCGACTTTGACCCACAGTTGGATGGCGGATACCTTGCGGGCATGGTCTTCCTTGACGATTACAGCCATGCCGTTGGAAAGGGTGAATCGTTTCAACTGTTCGTCCATCGAGTTCGCATTCATAGGTGTGATCCATATTATGGCCAATGCCAACACCCACCGCGCGATGGATGCGACGTTGGAAAATGGGGTCATGTCGACCTCCCCTGAAAGTTTTTTTTGCCGCTCCGGATCGGACGGTTCTCAATTCGCACAGAGGCTGCGAATATTCCGGGCCCGAGTCCGAAGAACGACGTAAAGAATTTGGACAAAACTATAGCACACAAAGTTCCAAGTCAATTTCAAGTGGTATGGCATAGGCATTCAAGGTTCCTGACGCAAGTCAACCAGAGTGGAAGAGCGGACCCATGAGCTGCGCGGTCCGGAATTCTCAGGGCCGGCCCGCAAGATTTTTCCTTATCATTCGGATATGATTCAGAGTCTCGACCCCGCTTACAAGGCCGGAGAATTCCGACTTGTACGCTTGGGCCTGTTTGTGAAGAATTCGGCGCAGGTTGTCTCGATATTGCCTGTCAACCTTTTCTCCGATGTCGCGCAGCAGGTCAAGAACCTTTAGATTAAGGAGCCATTTGGGGATGAACGGGACTATGACGCCCCCGAGCAATGCGTCGAGCAAGGTAAATCCGCCTCCCATGGCCACCTCGGCAGTGACCAGGAGCAGGGCCCAGAACGTGTAGGAGCCGTAGAGCTTCATTTCGTCCCAACGGGAAAAGCCTCTACGGAAACCCTCGAACTCCTTTTCGAGTAGGCCTTCCATGCTGAGGAAGGCATCATCGAATAGAGACCGGATCTCCTTGGGATCCAACCGCTTCACATCATTGAGCGCGACGCGACGGAGGTCGTCCAGCGCGGCGTCTGAGGACAACACTTCCGCGGTCTTCCGGTTCAGGCGCGCCACGGCCGATTCCAGAGGCCCCAGTCTGACGCTTGACCAGGTATTCCGGAAGTCCTCCATCCTGAACTCCTTCTCCTCGTCCTCAACTTTTGAATCGCCCCAACCGTACCTGAGTCGGCTCAGAGCAAACTGAACCACCCTGTTTGCCGCGGTGCGAACGATCATCCTCGGGACGAACAGAATATCGTACTTGCGGAGGAGAGCCCTCAGTCGGTCTTGAATCCTTATCTCCAGATCTTTGGTAAGAATGGCGTCCAGCTGAGCTTCCATACCATTTTGGGTGCTGTTCAGAATCAGGTCTATCTGCAGATTCACCGTAGAGATCCGCTGAATCCGGTCATTCAGTGTTTTCTCCAGATTTTCGAGGCCGGACGCTGCTTGCCTGCGAAGCCTGTCCAATTCCTGTAATCGGATCTGTTCCAGGTCCGGGCCGGGTCGCCCCACGGCAAACAGCTCCGCGAACTGTGCTCCATCCCGCAGACCAGGGATCAAATCAGCCGGGGAATCCAAACGTTCCACTCGAATCGGGACTCTCGCGCCCTGGCGTCCCGGGTTCACCGTTCGGCAGAAATCATCAAACGCGGCATCGGCAGCCACCTTGTTGATAATAAAAATCGACTTCTTGCCCCAGGATTGAGCCCTCTCGCGCATTTGAAGGCCGGTAAGGTCACCGTACTTTTCCTGTGAGGTGACAAAGAGCACCAGGTCGCTGATGACAAAGAATGTGTCGGCTATGATTCGATTGGAAGGCTCCACACTGTCAAAATCAGGTGTGTCCACAAGAATCAAACCGGCCAACTCGGGGCGGCCATGGACTTCAATCCGAAAATTGGTGTCTCCGACAGACAGCCCATGCCCTGACTCGTCCCTGGTCAAAGGGGATGCGGCAATGTCCGGGGCCCAATCTTCATGGACCAAGATTACCGCTTTGAGCGTGCAAGGCCGGCGCATTCCCACCTCGCTAATTCGCGCTCCCGCCAGTGAATTGAACAAGGTGCTCTTTCCCGTTCCAGTGCCCCCAATAAGGCTCGCTAAGAGCGGAAAACCAGGGGGCAGTCCGGTTTTCCAACTCCACAAATTCAGGAGTCGTTCTGCTTGGAAATGCCTTTCCCGCAACTCCTGGCTGTCGGCCAAGCGAGAGTCGCAATGAAGATCGGGAATCTTAGATGAAACAGTCATCTTCCAAATCCTTGGCCCTTTTCTTGATACCCGAAGGGTAACCGTACACCGTCGACCGTACAAGCTCCCGGAATTACTAATGGGGGCGGTTTGCTGGGGGAGCTACCGGGCGTAGGGCCAATTTGCGAGCCGGTTGGTGTGGGTGCTTCGAGAAAAGTTTTAGATTCATGCTTGGCACGGGGACACGGGGATGTCAAGGGATGGTCCTACTTGGTCGAAGAACGGATATATCGTGGAGAACCTATTGACACCACGTCGAGTGGGCCCTCCATTCTCGCCGGGCTCAGCCGCTTCAAGCCCGGCGAACCATAACCCCGCAGGAACAGGCCCCGATCCGGGGTTCTTGGCGCTTGTTGCATTGCAGCTTCTGCGCTGTTTCTGGCGGAAAGCCTGTCCCAGAGGTGATCGGATCCACAATTCCATCAGTGGTCTTGATTCTCAATGAGTTTTCTTACCCCAGGCGGAATGAAGATTCCTTCGAGATCCAGCTTTTTCAGTGAGGTGGTAAGAATCCTGATCTTGCTGCGCCGCGACTCTCTTCTGTTGATGAGGATCATGGGTTTTCCGGCCACCTTGCAGTACCCACCCTCGGTCCTTATTCGGCCGTGTACCAGGTTTTCGTACCTCAAATCGATTCCCAGTCGGCTTGTGATCTCTTCGAGGTGCTCCAGCAAAGTCGTTTCGTTCATAACCGCTAAGCTCCTGTACTACAAGAGGATTGACAGATCGGTTAATCGTATGGGCCGCGATTGTCAAGGAAAATCAGATTCGCGGTATCGAGAAAGAGAGGTCGCAGGAAAGTCAATCGGTTCGATTTCTTCCTAATTTCTCTTGACAATTCAAATCAGTATATGTAACATATCGCAATCGTTCAATGTCGTTTCAACTACTTGAACCTTCTCACTTTTTTTCTGGAGGTACGTTATGACTAAAGCAGAACTCGTGAGCCTGATCGCCGATGAGGCCGGAATCACCAAGAAAGCGGCGGCATCGGCTCTGGATGCCGTAGTGGGCGCGGTTCACAAATCGCTGAAGAAAAAAGACGGGAAAATCCGCATCACCGATCTGGGGACATTCAAGGTGGTCAAGAAAAAGGCCAGAACCGGTGTAAATCCTCAGACCCGAAAAAAGATCAAGATCCCTGCGGCCAAAGTTCCGCGCTTCAGCGCTTCCAAAGCGTTGAAAGACGCTGTCAAGAAAGGCAAATAGCCACCACGGCGTGGGGACCGGCTATGAACAAATCAGATCTTATCGCGGCCCTGGCCCGGGAAGCTGATCTTCCTCGCCGGAAAGCGGAGGAGATTATCAACACGATCTTCGACACCATGGCCGGGGCCCTAGTCCGGGACGACAGGATCGAGATACGTGGGTTCGGCTCGTTCATGGTGAAACAGTACAAGGGTTACACGGGCAGGAATCCAAAGACAGGTCAGAGTATCGCAGTGGCTGGGAAAAGGCTCCCCTTTTTCAAGACCGGAAAAGAGCTGCGCCAAATCGTCGGTCGAACTCGATAGGCCGACCAGGGAGTTCGACCTGAAATGGATGGGCGTCCTGGAACCTGACCGGACATAACTCATACGGGGGCGTTCGCCTTCTCGAGAATCAGGATCCTCTTGATTCTGTTGATTACAAATATTATCCTTAGGGGTGTGGGAGTGTCAAAATCTCCACAGGGGAAGAATGCGCGCGGATTAGTGGAGAGCAATCGAAAGTTCTGCTCTCCGCGGTAGTTGCCGCTATATCCCCTGTGTCGGCTCTTCCTTTTGAGGCCACCCGACAGAACTTTTCCCTGGCAGGACCCGGTGGACATCTACGACGACATCGTTCAGATCGGCGAAATCCTATACAAGGACGGTATTCTTGACGATGCCGGCCTGGTCAAACTCCAAGAAGCGGAGACGTACATCAAGGACCGCCTATCCCAGGAACGCGCGGTCCAAGCAAGGCGAGCCCTTCCCCACGCACACCAGACTACGGTGGCGGACATAATAGCCGATATGAAGCTGACAGGTCCCAGGGGCACGGTGGAAGAACCCGCGATCGTCCAATCCCTGGCTGAATATTTAGGGTACTCTTTCATGCGATTGGAACCGCTGGAGCTTGACCCCGACTTTGTGACCCGCACACTGCCTCAGAAATTTTCAGATCGTTTCTTGCTCGTGCCTCTGACAGAAGAGGACGGAAAACTCCGGGTGGCCATGTATGACCCCTCACAGATCGAGGTCATCGCGGATATAGAACGGGTGTCGGGACGGAAAGTGGAGGTGGTGATAACTCCAAAATGCGACATCAACAAGATCATTCTGGAGTTCCACGGGTTCAGGGGTTCCATTAAGGCAGCGGAAGAGAAACACGTCAAGTACTTCGCGGAGCTTTCCGATCTGGAGCGACTGGCCGAAGTTCAGAGCCTGGAACAGATCTCCCACACCGACAAGAATATCACTACAGCGGTGGATGCGATGTTTCGGCGTGCCATCGCCCAACGGACGAGCGACATCCACATTGAACCCAAGAGGGTGAAGTCCCTTCTGAGGATGCGAATAGACGGAGTTCTCCATGATGTGGACTGGATTCCGGGCCCTCTTCATCAGGTCTTCATATCCCGCATAAAGGGAATATCCGGTATGGACATCGCTGAAAAGCGGCGCCCGCAAGACGGCAGAATAAAGCTGAGAGCCTCCAACAGAGAAATAGAAGTCCGAGTGTCAACCGTGCCTACCGCGTTCGGGGAAAAGATCGTATGTCGTCTCCAGGACCCGGATCTGCTGTTCATGGATTTGGAAGACATCGGGTTTTCGCCCCTTGATTTGACTACTTTTCAGGGTTTCATCAATCGGCCTTACGGCATGATCCTCGTCACAGGCCCCACCGGATCAGGAAAGACCACGACCCTCTATTCCGCGCTCAAGGTCCTGGCTACTCCGGACAACAACATAACCACCATCGAAGATCCTGTGGAAATGGTCTCTCAGCGTTTCAACCAGATCTCAGTAAATCCTGCAGTGAGCATGCTGCACGACCCTGACGAGAGGATGACCTTCGGGCCCATGTTGCGGCATGTCATGCGCCAGGACCCCGACATCATAATGGTGGGAGAAATCAGAGACTCCGAAACCGCGTCTCTGTCAGTGCAGGCCGCTCTCACAGGACATCTACTCTTTTCCACCGTCCACACCAACGATGCCCTTAGCGCGGTCAGCCGTCTGTTGGACTTGAAAACGCCCAGCTTTCTTCTGGCCAACACTCTTGTTGGACTGATAGCGCAAAGGTTGATCAGGAAGATCTGCCTCAAGTGCGCGGAGACCTACACCGTCTCGGTTAAGGAAATGAACAGACGGGGATTCAATTTCGAGGGACCGGAGACAATACGGATCAAGCGCGGCGTGGGATGCCATCAATGTCGTGATACGGGCTATTATAAACGAGAAAGCGTTTACGAGGTGGTTGAGATCGACGAGGACATGGCAAAACTGATAGTAGACGATCCGGACATGCTCAGTCTAAAAGAAATGGCCAAGAGGAAGAAATTCAGGTCGCTGTGGGAGAACGGCATCCGAAAGATGCTCAACGGTGTCACCACCCCGGAAGAGATCTTAAGGGTCGTCCAACCTGACCCACAGTTCAGCGAACCCATACACCTGAGCAAGACGGACGGAGTAGTCGAACAAGCATGATCTCCCCCTGAGCCGCTGTGGAAGGGTCGCCCGCTCTCATGCCGACTCCCATGCCCTAGAATCGACGCGTGTGAGTCAGCATAGCAACGCAACATAACGAGGAGACTTGTCATTCGGAAAAGACCCTGGATCGTCAACATTGCGCTATTCTTGGTCACTGCTGTGACTACGACCATTGCCGGCTCTCTGTACGCCAACGAAAACACGGATTCCTCGATCTGGTTCTTCCTGTCCGGATGGGTGTTTTCAGTGCCTCTCATGTCCATTCTTGTGGTCCACGAAATGGGGCACTACATCGCCGGCAGAATGCGATTCCTGGATGTTACTCCACCCTTCTTCATCCCCGCGATTCCGCCTCTGGGAACATTCGGGGCCTTCATCAAGATCCGCTCCCCCATCACCAGCAGAGGGGTTTTGATGGAAGTGGGAGCGTGGGGCCCGCTTGCCGGGGCGATTCTGGCGGTTCCTCTGCTGTATATCGGTCTTCACATGTCTGAGATTCGCCCCTCGACCGGGGTTGCTCAGACCGGCTTGGCCTTCGGGTCGTCCATCATCCTGGAACTACTGTGCCTTATAAGATTCGGTGAGTTCTCGTTCAATACTACGATCCTTTTGCACCCTACAGCAATGGCCGCGTGGTTCGGGCTCTTCGTTACCGCAATGAACCTGCTCCCTATCGGCCAACTTGACGGTGGACATGTGATCTACGCGCTCTTTGGTCCGCGGCGTGCTCGAATCATATCCGTGGTCGTGCTGGCCGGTTTGGTCCCGTTGGGCTATTTTCTATGGTTCGGATGGTTTGTGTTCGGCGCGTTGGCAATGTTCCTGGGTTTGAGACATCCCCCTCCCTTGGATCCGATCACCCCTTTAACCGGACGCGCCAGGTTACTGGGCTGGTCCGCAATCATTCTATTTGTGCTCACGTTCATACCTGTTCCGGTGACCATAATCGGCTAGTGCGTCCCGGTAACCATTGTGTCATTCGGGGGGGCGTTGGCAAGATGTCATTGCGAGCGTAGCGAAGCAATCTCGTGCTCGGTTATGGGATTGCTTCGTCGTTTCACTCCTCGCAATGACATGCCCTGGTCCGAGGAAGTTGACACACATACAAGCTTTGGTCTATTTTATGGCCGTGGCGTCTTTGCCATGCCTCGAGCCGGGGTAGCTCAGAGGCCAGAGCAGTTGATTCGTAATCATCAGGTCGTGGGTTCAACTCCCATCCCCGGCTCCAAAGAAGTTCACGGGTTAGGTCGGCTTCCTAAGCTTTTTTCAGTTCTCGTCTGGGAGCATCGGTAACTGAGCGGTAACCTGTGTTCCGGCACTTGCGATCGCGCTTTGCAGTGGCACGTCCCTTGTTATTGTGCCATCAAGTTGGCAATTCAGCAGCTATATCTATGTTCGTAATGGTTCACCAGCCTTGAAGCGGTTCTGCGCCCGGTGAGAATGGAGGGCCCACTCGACGTGGTGTCAATAGGTTCTCCACGATATATCCGTTCTTCGACCAAGTGGGCCCATCCCTCGGTATCCCAGTGTCCCCGTGCAAAGCATAAACCCAAAACCTTTCTCGAAGCACCCACGCCCGGCGGGCCGGTACGGACCATAAATGAAGCTCCCACACCAACCGGCTCGCAAAATGGCCCTACGCCCAGT
>CAZGNL010000028.1:0-39574 GCA_964527475.1 uncultured Syntrophaceae bacterium | reverse complement strand
AAACCTCCCCCATACGTAATTCCGGGAGCTTGTACGGTTCCCGGTGAACGGTTACCAATGTCGGGTGCATCCTATCACTGGGACGAATTCTCAAAAAGTCTTACGCAAAGCCTACCGGTTTCTCAAACAATGGAAGTCCGACACCGGGTTATCTCCACCCAGTGTCGAAGTTCAGTCGTTCGACCGTCCCGTTAGAGCGGCAAACGGCGCGTTCGTCTTGTATGGGAAAACCTCGGCTGGGACTGAGTTCGGGGTTGTCATAAAGCCTTATGCAAACCAACTCCGCTTCATAACTTCTTATCCGAGGTAATGAAACCGAGAAAGCCCATGTGCTGCTGAGCAACCAGGGCTCGGTGTGGGACGCATAAGTCCCCTGCAACATGGACTTTTTGTGGGAATCGGCGGAACCTCTTCCCTTCACTCATTGTAATCAGACATCTGCTACGTGTCAATAGTTCGTATTAATACAAGTTGTAACCATTCGGTAATGTGCGGCTCGATCGGAATCGCGTCTGAAATCCTGGGACGAGTCCCACAGTGGCGATTGGAAGTGGGCTCTGCGTCATACCCCGCATGAAGAGGGCGTAGCATGCTACGCGTCGTACGAGGACCTGCTCCTGCCGGCTTCTGAAATCATTGGATGGCCGCCCGAAACTAAAGGCTTACTGGGGAAACTCCTGGTCTATTGACTCTTTCGTGAGATCAATTCATTATGGAACCGCTTAAGGAGATCAGCGACGGCCAAGAGCACGAAAGACCGGATTCGGACGAATGCGGTTGATTTGCCGGATCTCGGGGTGCTCGGGCAAACGGTATCCCACGAGCGGCTTCGGACGCCCGAACACCTCAAGATCCAACTGTTTTGATTTGCCGTTATGCCTCGCAGGAATACGGATTTTCATGAAGCACCTGCCATTGAACGATTCGTCGGGGAATGAGTAGATTGAGCGATCGAACCTACTACATTGAAACCTATGGTTGTCAGATGAACGACCATGACTCGGAAAAGATGGCCGCCATGTTGGAAGGGATCGGTCTGAAGAAAGTATCTTCGGCTGAGGCCGCGGACGTGGTGGTGATCAACACCTGTTCCATTCGGGAGAAGGCTGAGCACAAGGTCTATAGCAGTCTGGGGAAATTGAGGGCACTGAAAAAGAGAAATCCGGGGATGGTGACCGTGGTCGCGGGATGCGTCGCTCAGCAGGAGCAGGCCCGCCTGCTCAAGCGGACCCGGCACCTGGACGCTGTTGTGGGGACCCATAGCATCTCGGAATTGCCGGGGCTTGTTGAACGGATAACCGAGACCGGGGATCGGATCGCCTCAGTGGACTTTACTCCTGATGTGGAATCTCTCCACTTTCCCGCGCCTCGCAAAGGCCCAAGTCCGGTCTGTTCATATGTGACCATTATGCAGGGCTGTTCCAACTTCTGTACGTACTGCGTGGTCCCGCACACCAGGGGGCCGGAACAGAGCCGAGACCAGGAGGAAATAGTTCGGGAAGTCGAAGGGCTGGTGGAACGGGGCGTTCGGGAGATCACGTTGCTGGGCCAAAACGTCAATGCATACGGAAAGGATCTTTCGGACGGCAATTCATTTGCAAGGCTGTTGACCGGGCTGGACCGGATTGAAGGGCTCACGAGGATAAGGTTTACGACTTCGCACCCCAGAGATCTGGATGACTCTCTGGTTCAACGCATGGCCGATCTGGAATCAGTGTGCGAGCACATACACCTGCCACTTCAAAGCGGTTCAGACCGGATTCTCGCGGCCATGAACCGTGGATACACTCTGGCCCAATACCTGGAAAAGATCGCGAGACTCAGAGAGACCGTACCCCACGCCGCAATCACCGCGGACATGATAGTGGGATTCCCCGGAGAGACCGACCAGGACTTTGATGAGACGATCTCAGCCCTGGAACAGATACGATTCGACCAGATTTTTTCCTTCAAGTTTTCCGCGCGGCCGGGGACCGCGGCCCGTAGGCTTCCAGAGCAGATCCCGGAGGAGGTCAAAGCTCATAGGCTTGCAACGGTCCATTCGGTTCAGGAGCACATAACCCGGCAATATCACGACCGCGCGGAAGGCACACACGCAGAGATCCTCGTCGAGGGGATACGTGAACGATCGGGTCAGCCGTACGGCCGAACACGATCCAACAAGATAGTCAATCTGGATTCTTCCGACTCGGTAGACGTCGGGGATCTGGTCCCTGTGGAAATCACGAAAGGTCTCAAGCACTCCCTGCTCGGCAAAGCGCTCGATCCCGCGGAACAGTAGTAGGGCGTCTCAAGAATACCCTCACCCCAACCCTCTCCCGGAGGGAGAGGGGGCAAGCGGATTTGCCGCATACACCATCGGAAAGGCGCTTACGAAACGACGTACTCGGGGAGTGCATACCGAATCCGTTATCAACGGCGGCCCCCGACCACACTCATTTCTTTCATGGGGATCTTCATGATGCGCCTGATGATCTTGTCCCCGTAATCAATGAAGCCGGTTCCCTTTTTGAGACTGTTGATCAGGATTGCGAAGACAATAATCTTGCCGTCGGTTGACTGCGCGTATCCGGCGAGCGCGGTGATTCCCCTGAGGCTTCCGGTCTTTGCCCTGATTCGCCTACTGACTCCGCGGCCCCTGAATCTATCTTTCAGGGTTCCGTCCACTCCGGCCACCCCCATGGATGCCATGAATTCCGCGCTGTAGGTGAATTCATGGGCAGCGCGTTGCAAAACGCGCACCAGCGCGGAAGCGCTGAGACGGTTCTTTCTGGAAAGACCGCTGGCTTCGGTCAAGGAGAAGTCGCCCTCATCCACGCCGCTTGATATCAGGTGGTTCCTCATTACGGAGATTCCCTTTTCCCTTGTTCCCGGGGCGCCGTGAGCCTTGGCGCCCATGGCCATCGAGACCTGTTCCGCTATGAAGTTGTTGCTGAATTTGTTCAACCAGTAAACGATCAAGGCCAACGGTCGTGATTTGAATTCCAGATAAGGAACAGCCGTCCCGGGCGTCTTGCCGCGAATAACCTTTCCCGAAACCCGGATCCCTTCCCTCAGGAGGAACTCTTTGAACACCGACCCCGTATATAGACTGGGAGTGGTGACGTTAACGTAAAGCCTTCTCCCGGGGGCCTTGACCCCTATTGTGCCTCTGATCCGAATGCTCTCCGCACCCTTTTCGGTCGTGCCTCTTTCCACGGACACCCTTGCCCGCCGCTTCCCCTTGACGGTCTTCACGTCACCAACCACCACCGCGTACTCGGAAACCGGACCCGCTTCCACCCGGGCCGCTTTTCCCGAAACCTCCGCAGGATGCACCAGGACCCTGATTGTGTTGAAGTTCAGCGACAGAGCGCTATAGGGCGCATGATACGATCTCGTGCCCAGATCCTCCTGCTCGTCCAACGGCTTTCCGGGAATAAAATAGGAATCGTCAACAATGATGTTCCCCCTGACCTCCCGGAGACCTTCCTCCTTGACCGCGCGCGTGAGAGCGAACAACTGTTCGCTGACCAGGTAAGGATCTCCTCTTCCTTTCAGGTAGATGTTCCCAACCGACGAACCCCGCATCCCTGCGACGAGGACCTCGGTCACAAAGTTGAAATCCGGCTTCAACAGGCTCAGCGCGGCCGCACTGGTCACCACCTTCATGGTTGAGGCAGGGATAAGAGGTAGATCCGGATTCTTCTCCATGAGAATTCGCCCGGTTTCGAGATCCGCGACCTGAATGGAAATCGCAAAATTGCGGGGGAGTTCCTTCTTTAGAATCCCGGCGAGCGTCCTGTTCAGCGGGGGGGGGCCGGAAGAAAATGCAGGGAGAGCGGCCCACATGTGGAATGCCAGGGCCAAAACAATTCCCGCGGCCGTTGCGAGCCTGACAGGTCGTCTCCGCTGAGAAAGGGCCTTCAATTGCCGGTTGGCGTCAAGGAGTTGAGCCCGGGCACGCGGTGCCCTCAACAGTAACTTTAACATATGGTCTTTCTCCCGCGATATTACTACGTGTTTATCTAAAATACACATAATCTTGCCGGAAATTCCTAACGACCCCCTTTCATTGGGGGGGGCGGCATTTTGCTTTGCGTTATCGAGGGGATAGGTCATACCCAATTCCTTGTTGTCTGTCAAGTGTGGAAAGGATTGCAGTCAGTCGGCGGTCGATGGCGGAGTTTTCTTCGCCTTTCCTGCACGCCTCATT
Organism: uncultured Syntrophaceae bacterium; assembly: GCA_964527475.1. GTDB lineage: Bacteria > Desulfobacterota > Desulfomonilia > Desulfomonilales > Desulfomonilaceae > CAZGNL01. Next base: position 35,379 of record CAZGNL010000028.1, on the reverse strand, counting down.
TTGCCTGTTAATCTCGTCTGTTACAGCTTCCCATCTACCGTTTTCTAGCAAACAGATTCAACTAATTGAAAGAAGTGGTCTTTTTTTTCTTGACAAAAGATCTAAGTCGATATTAAAGCAATATCCAACATTTCGAGCTGGGAGGAAGGGTATGTTGAGAAGGATACCTGCTACGCTATCGGTATGTCTAGTCATTATGATGTCTAGTGTATTCTTGGCCCAGGCTTGGGCTGAGACACCGGAGGAGTCTCTGGACATCATCATGAACCCGCCAAAGGGGACAGGTGCCCCCAAATCCGAAACCTACAGGGCAAAACCCCGGTACGAGGTCAAGTCAGCGCGTTCCGTGTTGCCTGATCCGGTCTTATATCCACGCCGCGCCGGCAGGATTACTAAGGTCAAGCCACCTAGGTACTACGCTCCACTCTGTTATCGTCCCCCCTGTTTCTTGCCCACGCCAGGGCCGAAACAGTGGGAGATGAGCGCCCAGGTCCTGTTCGCCAGGACCAGGGGAACCGTTGCCTGGCCGAGGCATAACCAGTACTACGGTTACAACTACGGCTATGACAACGAAGTCGACTTCAACGACATTCTGGGCCTCCCCGCGCACGAGGTCCTCCTTCAGTTCACCGCCCGGTACCAGTTCCGTCGCAACTGGGCTTTGCGCTACTCCATCCTTGGCGATGAGATGACTGGAGGCATCGACCAATACGCCTCCAACCAGAACTACCAGAACTTGTGGTTCGGCAACCTGCAGCTCAACACGTATCAGGGTCTCCAGTCCAAGTGGACCCATCAGTATCACAGGCTCGGCCTGGTCTACGACCCGATACGGAACTGCTCCATGAGGCTCAGCCTATTCGCGGACTGGGTCCACACAGACGACAAAATTGGCGTGAACTGCCACTATTGCGGATACGAAACCTCAACCTTCAGCATCTCCGGTGATTCAGCCATGGTGGGTTTTGAGTCGCAGCGGTGCATCAAAACCGGCTTCAACGGCGCCACCCTGTCGTTCGATTGCAAGGCCGGATTCATCTTCCTCGATGATACGGAAGGATGGGACGCGGAGCTCGGTCTCAAATATACCGTCCCTCTGGGTTGCGGCCGCTGGGGCTTCGCCAAGGGCGGATATCGTTTCATAGAGATGAAACGAGCCGAGTCCCGTTTCATCTTTGAACACGCCATTGAAGGCGGCTTCATCGAACTCGGATTCATCTTCTGAAAAATAGATTCCAGTTGGGCCGGTGTGTGCAAGGGAGACCGCCGCACACCGCCCCATGGATTCCAGCTAATACACCATTTTCCAAGTTTTGCCGGGTGAGTCCCGGATAATGTAGAGTCCCCCGTTGGCTCACCGGTCATTGTGTTTTGTAAGCCCGACCGGACCAAGTGTCTCCCAGCTCGACCTCTCCGGTCGGGCTTTTTTTTTCACAGATCAGACATTGCCGACCGGGTCCGAAACCGGGCCCTTACGGCAACTTCCACTCCTCGACAAATCTAGGCACTACCAAACATGCAAATGCCGCCGGAGTGGCGCGCCTCGGCGTAGGGGCGTAGCATGGAGGCTGTGTCAAAACTCAATTTCATACACGGATCGTGCTACCCGGATGAAGGCTTCCACGGAGGACAGTTTGTAACGTATTGGAATTAAGAGGGCGCAGAAGATAGAACCGGGAGTGAAACAGAATAACTGCCCCGAAGGGGCAGACCACGAATAGCCGTGGGTTTCAACCCACGGAAAAGGGGAACACCCAAAACGGGTCCGGACCCTGAAGGGGTCCACCAATGATACAACGAGGCGTATCATTGATTGAAGTCGGAATGGAATTTGATGAACAGCGCTTGATGCCGAGCGGGTCCTGATTGGTCGACCCCTTCGGGGTCGTTCCCGACAATTGGATGGGCGTCGCTCTCCACGGGTTGAAACCCGTGGCTATTCACAGTGCGCCCCTGCGGGGCGCTGCTTGGTCAGCACTTCCCATTGGTGGGCCAATTGGCATAAGCTTGCCACGGTGTCCAGCAAAAAGATGTGGGACATGCTTAGGGCAGAGCCTGGGAACCAGAGCAAGGGACTTTTGTGCTTCGTTGTCGCTCTCTTGCGATGAGAGTCGGTATTATTCCTGGTCAGCGGGGATGAGTTCGATCCCCCCACGCAATCTTTCAACAACCTTATCCTGCCCGATGATCTCGAGCATCTCAAAGAGCCCCGGGCCCACCGACGTTCCTGACACCGCGGTTCTTGCCGCGTTTATGAGCAGGCCTGCTTTGACGCGGATCTCTTCCGAGTAGGTCCGAAACACTTCCTCAATGGAACCCGCCTGAAAATCGGTCAGATCCTCAAGTCGTTCCGCCAGAGCGGGCAAGAAATCGCGGAGGCGGGCATCCTTGGCAAGGTTCTTTCTTACAGCCTTTTCATCGAATTCAAACTCATCGGAGAAGTAGCACCTGCCGTATGTGGAGAAGTCTTTGAAAGTATGATAGCGGGCGCGGATCAAGTCTATTGTCTTTAGTATTCGGTCTCTATCCTCGTTGTCGTAAGAATCCGGCCACAGGCCCTCTTTCTGCAATTCGGCCTTTACATATGGCAAGAGATCTTCCAGAGGCATTGTCCGAACATAGGTCGCGTTGAAGTGGATCGCCTTGGGATCGGTCCAATTCTTGGGGTCCCCGGGGACGTAGTTAAACTTGGAATTGGCCCTGTTGATCCGGGACAGATCGAACGTCTCGATCAGTTCCTCGCGGGTGAAGAATTCTTCTCCCCCCGCGGCGGACCACCCCAGCAGAGCCATAAAATTGCACAGCGCCCAGGGCAGGAAACCCTTTTCCCGATAGAATGCGATGGTCACCACTTCACCGTGTCGCCGTTTCGACAGCTTGGCCTTCTTGTTGTCCAGGGTCAGGGGCATGTGAGCAAAGAGCGGAGGCTCGCACCCAAGCGCTTTGTAGATGAGAACCTGTTTCGGAGTGTTCGCCATCCCGTCCGCCCCGCGGATCACGTGGGTGATCCCATCCAGAGTGTCGTCAACCGCGTTGCTGAGAAGGTACAGGGGGCGTCCGTCGGAGCGAACGATCACGAAATCCTCAATATCCACCGCCCTCTTTTCGTTCCTGCCGTACACAAGGTCCTCGAAGACAACAGTGTCTGTCGGGGACCGAGGGGTGCGGAATCGAATTACGTACGGTTCCTGTCGTTCCAGGCGCTCGCTTATCTCTTTCTCCGGCAGGTCACGACATTTTCCGTTGTACATGAACGCGACCCTTTTTGTTTCAGCCTCTTTTCTCTGCGCGTCCAACTCTTCTTTGGTGCAAAAGCATCGGTACGCATGTCCGGACTCCAGGATCTTCTGTGAGGCCTCTTGATGCGCTGCAAGATTGTGGCTTTGGAACGTGGGTCCTACATCCCAATCCAGACCGAGCCATTTCAAGCCGTCCAGGATTTCCTCGACCGATTCTTCGGTAGAACGCTCCACATCGGTGTCTTCGATCCTGAGAATGAAGACGCCGCCGGTCTTCCGGGCCCAGAGCCAGTTATAGAGCGCGGTCCGCGCTCCGCCGATGTGCAGATATCCGGTTGGTGAGGGCGCAAACCGCACCCGCACCTGTCCTTGTAATTCAGGTGTGCTCTCAGAGTTCATGTTTCTCCATTGCGGTGTTCCGGCATCGCTGATTTGCCTCACACCGTGATATCAAGGGTGACCACACTACCCTTACAGGCAGTCTTAAAGGCTTCTCGATCATCCAGGGTACCCACTATGTCTCCGCAGTGCATGGGCACCGCGACCTTGTGGTTGATCTTGGCTACCGCGTCGGCCGCCTGGGGAACCGTCATAGTATACGTGCCGCCGACCGGGACAAGAACCACATCGGTATTCACATCCCCCATTTCAGGGATTTCATCCGTATCACCGGTGTGGTATATGCGAATGCCGTCCACCGTGATGATGTACCCCAGCCAGTTGCTCGTTTTTGGGTGGAAGGCCTTGTCCGTGTTGTACGCGGGCACTGCTTCCACGGTCACGTCGCCGATGGTATGCGCGCCGCGGGCCGCGATCTCTTTGAATGCGTCTCCGAATCCCGCCTTGCAATCCGAGGGCCCCACTATCACCGTGGAGTCCTTACGGATCTTGGCGATGTCCTCCTCTGAGAAGTGATCATAATGGCTGTGAGTAACACAGATCACATCAGCGGGAACAGATCCTTTCAGCTTCCACGGGTCCACATAGACCGTGCTCTTGTCCCCTTCAATCCGAAAGCTCGCGTGCCCCAACCACTTGATCTTCTCTCTCACAAAAGCTTCCACGTCCATCTTGCCCTCCTTGCCTGGAATGACTTATGAGAAATCTTTGGTCGCCCCATATGCCCAAACGAGACTTTTCCATTCTATTAGGCGTCCCACTGAAATGCAAACCGTTCGTCATTGAGGACGAGTGACTTGTTTGGCAACTTCTTGTATACTCACGACATGAATGATCAAGAACAGCGCGCTTCCGGCAATGGCGTGAGACCCAAAACCAAACCAGCGCCACCTCCGAGCGGAACCCGAACCAACAAAGACTGGATCATGATTACGCTGGGGGTTCTGCTGATTCTGTTCTTCGTAACCGCGGGTTATTTGGGTGTTGTCAAGACCAACAAGAATTCCCCCCAAAGGATACGTGGACCGGTCAAAGACCCGGATAAGGTCGGCATGATGGATCGATCCAGGAGCTTTCAAAGCGCGTTCGCTGATTCCCGAAACTCGCTCGTCGGTTTGGCGCCCCGCTCATGATCCACTGACTATGGGATCTTTCACGCCAGCCTCTTCAAATCCCTTTTGTCTCAGTAGGCATGAATCGCATCTGCCGCAGGGTTTGCCGTTGGGGAACGGATCGTAGCAACTGTGGGTGAGGGAGTAGTCTACTCCCAGTTCAAGGCCTTTGCGGATTATTTGGGCCTTGGTCATGGAGATCAGGGGCGTGTGAATCCTGAAGCCTTTGCCTTGGACACCGGCCCTTGTGGCCAGATTCGCGGTCTTTGTGAATGCTTCTATGTATTCGGGACGACAGTCGGGATAGCCTGAGTAATCGAGTGCGTTGACTCCGATGAAAATGTCGCGGGCCTCCAATGCCTCGGCCCAAGCCAAGGCCAGCGAAAGAAACACCGTGTTGCGCGCAGGCACATAGGTCACCGGGATCTCCGCGGACATCTCTTCCATCGATCGTCCCTTGGGCACTTCCTGCTCCGATGTAAGGGCCGATGCGCCGATCTGTCGGAGATTCACGTCGACTATCAGGTGGTTGCACCCCCCCGTTGCCTCCGCGACCCCCTTGGCCGCGTTAAGTTCAACCCGGTGCCGTTGACCGTAATTGAAGCTGATAGCGTACAGATCGTATCCCTCGGATCGGGCGATCGCAAGGGTGGTGGTGGAATCCAACCCTCCGCTGAGGAGGATGACTGCCTTTGGCGCCATCAATCGATCCTTTGTAAGGATTAGGTTTCGCGGGGCGGATCTTGTCTTCGAGCATGTCATTGCGAGGAGTGAAACGACGAAGCAATCCCTATATCTGCTGCGCAGGAGATTGCTTCCTCCGGTTCAAGCCCGGAGTCGCAATGACATTGTGCGACAGCCCCCTCCTCCGAACGACCGAATGGTTGTGATCCTCCGGGACCCGGACCTGACGAACGCCTTACACTCCCCGTGTTTCCTGGGGCCAAATGTATCTGTGTAGTTGAGGTTGAAAGCGGGCCGCTATCCCATCCTCGAGCATCCATTCCACAAGGTTTCGGGGCAATAGTTCCCCGAATACCGCAGATAGGAGAACTTTGGCGCTTCTCTTGTCAAATCGTTCCCGGAGAATTCCTTTTGCCCACTCATAGTCGTGCCGGTCGCCGATCACAAATTTCACTTCATCACTAGGTCTGAGCTTCCACAAATTGTCCCACAGCATGGATTCACATTCTCCGCTGGAGGGGCACTTGATGTCCATTATTCGGATCGCTGCGTCAGGGAGTACCGAGATGTCAAGTGAACCATTGGTCTCCACGAGCACCCTATGTCCCTGTTGGAGCAGAGCCGCGGCCAAAGCCGGAGTGCGCTCCTGAAAGAGCGGTTCGCCCCCTGTAATCTCTACCAATTCTATTCCCAGTGAGGAGACTTGATTCACCACGTCCTCAACCCTCATCCGGTCACCTTCTTCCAGCGCGTACTTGGTGTCGCAATAGCGACAACGCAGATTGCAGCCCGCCAGGCGCACGAACGCGCACGGAAGCCCCAGAAGGGATGACTCTCCCTGAATACTCCTGAAAATCTCGCAGACCGACAGGCTCATAATTTCCTTACCTGAGCACGCTTCTCGTACCAATTACAGGAATGCCGCTTCAATCATGCGGTTTACCTGAAAATGGATGAGCCGGGATGACCCTGACGCTTCACCTTGCACCGACTATCCAAGAGGGCGCAGCCCCGCGGGACGCGCCGTACGCGCGGGCCCGCGACTTTGCCGCGATTTTCATGTTTCGCGGTGTCTCGATTTTCTTTGCGGCATGAGCGTTCCCCTGTGGACCGCCTGAAGCTTTTGAGAAAACCGCGTCCAATGTTATGATACTATTTTTTTGGGGAAGTGACCAGGACGGTAAGAATCGGCAGGGCATGGAGTCCGCGGTTCGGAGCATTGCGGGTTCACGTTCTTGGCGTATCATACCGATTTTTTGATTGGCCGGCACAGACCGGCTGTCGAGGAGATTGACTTGGAAACAGCAAAGGTTCGATTTCTTCCGGACGATGTGACGGTTGAGGCGTCGGTCGGCCTGACAATTCTGGATGCGGCCTTGGACGCGGGAGTGTTCATCCGCGCTGCTTGCGGGGGTTCAGGAGGCTGTGGGCAGTGCAAGGTCAAGATAGTGGGCGGATCCGTGGATTCTGAACAGACCGACAAGATCGATCCTCGAGAGCGCGCGGAGGGCTATGTTCTGGCTTGTCAATCAAGCCTGACACGCGACGTTGAAGTGGAAGTTCCCATAGCAAAGGTGGGCCGCAAGGTTATTCCACGGGATGAGGCGGATCGGATGCGGCAGACCGCGACGCCAATGGAATCGCCTGTCACCGCGGAAATCAATCCTATGGTCTCGCGGGTTTTCCTGGAAGCACCCGAACCATCGCCTGAAGATAGCGTAAACGATTTCGACAGGATACTGAGGACCCTGAGAAGAGATCACGACGTGGCGCCGGTGACCGCCAACCTGGAATTTCTCAGGGCCCTCCCTGTCCAAGCCCGGGAGGATGATTGGAGATTGACCGCTTACCTTCAGGTGGAAGACACTCCCGCGCCCGAGGGAAACGCTTACAGGCTCAGGGGGGTGATAGCAGGACACGTGAAAGAGCCGCCGACCGCTTTGGCCGTGGACATCGGGACCACGTCGCTCTGGGCGGAACTGATCAATCTGAACAACGGGGAGGTCCTTGCCCGCGCGTCCCGGTACAACCCCCAGATCGCTATGGGCGATGACGTAATAAGCCGCATTGTGTACGCTCTGAAAAAGGACGGGCTGGATAAGCTTCAATCTCACGTGGTAAAAGGGCTCAACGAGCTGGTGGAGGAGACACTCCGGAAGAGCGGCGCATCACGAGAATCCATCAGCTACGTGGTTACCGCGGGCAACACCGTGATGACCCATCTTTTCCTGGGCCTCTTCCCGAAGTTCTTGCGGGAAGCTCCTTATGTTCCCGCGGCTCAGCACACCAGTCCAATCAGAGCCGGGGTGCTGGGGCTGGACCTTTCTCCCCATGTTTTCGTGCGAGTCACCCCGGGAGTCGCTTCGTACGTGGGCGGAGATATCGTAAGCGGGGTCCTGGCTAACGGCATGAGTGATTCCGATGAGATGACGCTGTTCATCGACATCGGCACAAATGGTGAGATCGTTGCGGGCAACAAAGATCTGCTCATGACCGCGTCCTGCTCTGCGGGACCCGCGTTTGAGGGTGGGGGACTGGAACATGGCATGAGGGCGGCGCCCGGGGCAATCGAAGGCATACTCATCGACCCGGAGACCCTTGAGCCCATGATAAAAACCATTGACGCCAAGCCTGCCATGGGCATCTGCGGATCAGGCATAATCAACATCATCTCCCAGATGTTGAAGCTGGGGATACTCAACCAGAACGGCTCATTCGCTCAGGGTCTGGACACCGACAGGATTCGAGAAGGAACAAGCGGATTCGAGTACGTCATATGCCGCGCTCCCGAGACCGGATTCGACAAAGACATCGTTTTGACCGAAGTTGACCTGGACAACATTGCCAGAGCCAAAGGCGCGATGTTTGCGGGGTACACGTGTCTGCTGGAAAAGATAGGGCTCAGCGTAAACGATCTGGATCGAGTGATCATAGCAGGCGCGTTCGGCAGCTTCATAAACCTGGAGCATGCGGTGACCATCGGCCTGTTGCCGGACATTGACCGGGGCAAGTTTTCCTTCATAGGAAACGCGTCGCTGAAGGGCGCTCGGCTCTCCGTGACCGATAGAGATCTGTTCCACCGCTCCAGGGAAATCGCGGGCGCAATGACCAATGTTGAGCTTTCAGAAGATCCCTCGTACATGGATAACTTCATGGCCGCGCTGTTCTTCCCGCACACCAGGGCCGAACTGTTCCCATCGATCAAGCTGGGAGCTTGACAGTGTCCGAAGAAGGCGTGTTCCCTATCCTCTCATTCCCAGACTCTGCCTGGGAATGCATACCGGGAGGCTCCGCCTCCCCTACTTGGGGCCGACGCCTTCGCGACCACTAACGGCTTTCACAGGAACCAACATGCCCGGCCGGGCGCCGGCCACAACGAAGTATGAAAATGTCCGCAAAGTCGTGGGTCCCGGCCGTAGGGGCACCGCATGCGTCGCCCTCTTGGATGCCCGCTTTGTGACGGCGCCCGGTGGACTATGCAGCATCCACTTTTGCCGGATCAGCCCTGACTAATCAGTGAGAGGCCGTTCATGACTACCGCCGACATTCCGATCTCCGCAATAAAGGACTTCTGCCGACGGTGGAAGATTGAGGAATTTGCCCTGTTCGGTTCCATTCTCAGGGATGACGTGGCGCCGGAAAGCGACGTGGATGTTCTCGTGACCCTTGTAGACGATTCCCGATTGGCGCTGTACGATTGGGTGGACATGCAGGACGAACTAAAAGAAATATTCGGTCGAGAGGTTGACCTGGTTTCCAAGTCCGGTCTGCGCAATCCATTCCGTAGAAATGAAATCCGCCGAACCCGGAAGGTGATATATGCCTCAACCGGCACATGATCCGCTGTTCCGACAGAGCCGCCAAGTCTTGGACTTTGAGTTCAGGCTGTTTGGGTACGAGGTGATACCGGCAAGAGCACAGGGCCCGACGAAAGGAAGTCTTTCGTGCAGAGTGATTGCTAGATTTTCATCACCATTTTCGGCCTCCACGGTGAATAATCGTGGACAGTAGGACATGCTTTCTTGCAGCATGTGCCTCAGAGATGAGCCAAGAAACGACTTAATCGTTGTCGCAACACACAAGAACAGACGTGACCCCTTTACAGCTATCCAAGAGGGCGTAGCATGCTGCCATGCTACGCCCTTACGCCATGGACCCAGTGCCTTTCCGGCATTTTTATGCTTCGTTGTCGCTCTCTTGCGATGGTAGTTGCTATAAGGGCCGATCAGCTCGCCTTATGGTAGCATTTGAGGGGCGCCTCCCCTGTTATTGACCCGAAACACTTGTTGCAAGATACGCAGGAAGCTTTATCGGTCTTTCCATCCTTTATCTTTCTCACGAGATATGGCTCCCTTATGAAGGGGCGACTCATGGAAATGAAATCCGTTTCCTTGTTTTGCAGCACTTCTTCCATGCGGCTGACCTTTCGCATGCCTCCCACCAATATCAAGGGTGTCTCTCCAAGCACCGGTTTGATGATCTTGGCGGCTTCAAGGTGATACGGCTCTTCCAGGTCGTACTTGCCCTTCAACCGATTCATCATTATTCGAGCGATCGGTCTCTGCCACATGGGGACTGATGCAACCAGTTCGTCCACCGGGACCTGGCCGCGGCACGTGTTCATAAAGGAATAAAGCCCAGCGCCGCTACTGATTTCAACAGCGTCAATGCCAAGCTTGGCCAGCTCCTCAGCATAGAACTTTGCCAGATCCGGTGTAATGCCCTGCCTCGGCGTATGGTCGTTGGTATTAAGTTTTGTGAGGATCGGAGTTCCTTCAGGGACAGACTTCCTGATTTCCAGGAGCACTTCTTTCAGAAAACGAAAACGATTCTCGTCTGAGCCACCCCATGCATCCTTACGCTTGTTGAAAAATGGGGAAAGGAACTGATTGACCAGAAACCCGTGAGCCCCGTGAATCTGAACCCCGTCCGCCCCTGCTTCCAAGGCTCGTACGGCTGCGCCGCCGAAGCCACGAATCACACCCTGGATATCTTCTTCGTTCATTTCCCGCGGCTTGACAAAATTGACAGGGTCCCTGTCCTTGCCCGACGGTCCCATCGGGGTCTCTCCGCACACCGCTTTGGTGGTCGAACGGCCCGCGTGGACCAACTGGAAGACCGTCTTACCCCCATTTTCGTGAATCGCCTCAGCTATCCGCTTAAGCCCCGGGATCATTTCATCCGAGTGGATTCCAGTCTGATTTCCCGAAGCCCTGCCTGAAGGCTGAATGAACATGTACCCCGGGATGATGAGTCCGACTTCACCCTTGGCGAGACTCTCGTACCGCTTTACCATCTGATCGGTTACCTGGCCGTGAGCCGTTGCCATGCACTCATATGTAGCGGAGTGCACAAAACGGTTCTTTATCTCCAGATTCCCTATTTTCATACGTGAAAAGAGTAGAGCCATGTTTTTTGTCCTCCCTTTCTTTCAAAATACTTATTCTCAATCTTTCAGAAGCGTGCTCTCTGAACCGGTCGATCTTGCTCATTAGTTGCCGCGAAGCCGTTCACCGTGAACAATACAAGCTCACGGAATTACGTATTGCGGGGTGAAGGCACAGAACCGCTTCAAACCCGGTGAACCATTACCTTCCGTTTATAGTTAAGCGTCTTTCGGGCTTCACGACTGCCATCAATTGGATCTCAGCTCTTTCGGGTCGATGGGAATGGTGCGAAGCCGTTTCCCGGTTGCCGCAAACACCGCGTTGGTCACAGCCGGAGCTATCGGCGGCACAGGGACCTCCCCGATGCCGGTGGGAGGATCCGTGCTGGGGACAATGTGTACCTCCACCTTGGGCATTTCATCCATTCGCAGCAAAGGAAAGTCATCGAAATTACTCTGTTCAACTCGACCGTTCTTGATCGAGACGCTGCTCTTCAACGTTGCTGTGAGTCCAAAAGCTATGCCGCCGGCCATTTGAGCTTCGACCAATTCAGGGTTTATGACGATTCCGCAATCAACAGCGCATATTACGCGGTGTACTTTCACATTCCCGTCTCTTCCCACGGATAGTTCTACCACCATAGCGCACGCGGTATGGTGAAAGTCATGGACAGCTATACCGCGAAAGATTCCTTCCGGAGGCTTCTTGCCCCAACCGGCTTTGGTGGCGGCCAGCTTGAGCGCTCCTCTGCGCTTGGGAGCTTTTCTCAATAGCTCGAACCTCAGGTCAAACGGATCCTTTCCCGAAGCAGCCGCAATTTCATCAATGAAGGATTCCACCACAAACGCGTTTCGAGTGCTGCCGACTCCCCGCCACGGTCCTACCGGTATGCCCGGGTCGTCTTTGATGTATTCGACTCTGATGTTTGCAATGTCGTAGGCCATGGTGGCAGCTCCGAGCGCTGCGGCTTCGCCGCTAAGCTTCCATTGCGCTATGGGTGTCGCTACCTTCGCGCCGAGGTTCTTCAGCGGTCCTGGAAGCCACGTAGGCATTACAGAAGGGCCCAGCATTTCTATCATGCCGTCCAAAATGGCCGGCCCTATGAGCAGGTGCCTCCATCCCATAGGCATTCCGTTCTTGTCCAGGCCCGCTTCCACGACATTGTAAAAGGCCGGACGATATTGATCGTGCTGAATATCCTCTTCACGGGTCCAAAATACCTTGACAGGACCCTTTATCGCTTTGGAAAGCGCTACAGCCTCGGCAACTAAATCCGTGCCGTAGCGTCCGCCGAAACCGCCTCCCAAGTAGGTGGTGTGAATCTTGACCCGATCGAGCTTCAGGCCGGCTATTCGAGCTGCGGTTTCATGAGCCGAGTCCTGGTTCTGAGTCGGTACCCAGACGTCACAGCCGTCCTCTCGAACGTGAGCGGTGCAGTTCATGGGTTCGGGGCAGGCATGAGCCTGGTAGGGCAGCTTATATACCGCCTTGATGGTTTTGGCGGAGTTCTCTAACGCTGTGACCGCGTCCCCATCGTCTCGGATGCGATCACCCTCTCCTGAGGCCATGCGGGCCCAGCGGCTGAAGATGGCTTTGCTGCTCAGGTTGCGATTGTCGCCCTCGTCCCACTTCGCTTCCAAGGCATCTGCGCCCTTTTGGGCCTGCCAAAAGGTGTCCGCTATCACTGCCGCCCCCGAAGGGATTGCCACAACATCCCGCACACCGGGTATCGCTTTGGCTTTGTCGGGATTGAAGGATTTCAACCTGCCCCCGAAAACAGGAGCATGGATTACCGTGGCGATCTTTAGACCGGGAATCGTTAGGTCGATACCGTACACGGTGCGTCCGTCCGTTTTGGACTGAGTGTCCAGACGAGGGATTCTCTTACCGATTATCTTGAATTCGCCAGGTTTCTTGAGCCGCACATTTTCGGGAATCGGTATGCCGTCTGCTTTTGCGGCAAGTTGCCCGTAGGAGAGGCGCCGGCCGCCGGCTTTGTACACTACCGTGCCCCTAACTGCCTTGCATTCGGAGGCAGCGACTCCCCAGGTCCTTGCGGCCGCAACTATCAAGACTTCACGAGCTGCTGCTCCTGCTTGTCTCAGTATGTTCCAGGAGGTGGTTACACTTGTGCTGCCTCCGGTTGCCTGGACTCCAAAAGCCGGATTCTTGTACACAGGTTTAACAGGAGCAAACTCTGTTCGGATCTTGGACCAGTCAGCCTCCAACTCCTCCGCCACAATCATGGACAGGCCGGTGGTGATCCCTTGTCCCATCTCGGAATGGTTCACAATGACGGTGATCGTGTCATCGGAACCTATTCTCAGCCATGCGCTCGGCACGAATTCGTCGGTCTCCTTGCCTGCCGCATGCACCATGTTTCCCGCGGCCCACCATCGGTTGGGCACACGGCAGCTCACCAGAAGTCCTATTCCTGCAACAGCAGTAACCTTCAAGAAATCTCTCCGGCCATTGTCGATCGCGATCTCGGTCATTTTGTACTCCCCTCGGCTGCGCGAAGAATTGCCTCGCGCACGTCCTGGTAGGTTCCGCAGCGGCAAAGAACCCCTGACATGGCTTCATCGATCTCGGAGCGGCTCGGGCTCGGTGTGGATGTCAACAGCGCGGCCGCGGTCATGATCTGGCCGGGCTGACAATACCCGCATTGGGGGACATCCCCGTGAACCCATGAGTCGCGGAGAGCCGCCCCCACCGGCCCTGTCAGGCCTTCAATGGTGGTGACCTCTTTGCCGGAGACTTCTTCCACGGTGGTCACACATGCCCTAACGGCCTCACCGTCCACATGCACCGTGCAGGCTCCACATTCGTCGATCCCGCAGCTATACTTGGTACCCATGAGCCCCAGTTGATCCCTGAGCACCCACAACAGGGGAGTATCGGCATCCACTTTGAGTTTGTGAGTTTTTCCATTCACACGCAGCGTTACCATGTTCAGACCTCCGGAAGTCTATAGCCCTTTCGGCGCCCTGTGAGCGCCGGAGCTGATCTACGTTGTTGAGGACATCGGGTCCGTGAAGCGTTCTCGCCTGCTCGCGGGGACAGATGAACGCTATGAGTGCATTCCGGGGCGGACTGAACGTTCATTCCGCCCGTACGCAAAAAAAATAGGCGTTTGAAGGCCATTGCTCTCTGATGATCAGGGCTCACACCATGACAACCGCTCTCGGATCCACATGCAATGAGTCAGAATCGGTTGTCCTCATACTGCTTCGCCATCTTACAAGCAAAATATCTGGGCCTACGATGGTGGATGCTCGAAGGGGGAGATGGTCTCCCCCTTCGAGCATCCACGCCCAGCCGTCGCGTTCCGAATGCGTATGTCCGAGGCGAAGCCACGGACCGCTTGGCGCCACAGACCTGTCTCGTGGCAAACCCGGATTACAATGATATTCGCGAAATGGTATCATTGCTTCCTTAGCGTCTTAAGGCCTCCCAGCAGATCTCTTCGGCCAACGCGTCGGTCTCCGGGGTCGCCTCGATCTCGCCGTTCATCCGGGCTTTTTCAACCCCCATGTACGCTCCGTTGAGAACCGCGAGCAAAACCTCCGGAGGAGCCTCCTTCGTGATCTGTTGCACGCGGCACTGCTCCAGGAATCCCTTGAAATCCTCGTGAATTCGATCGCACAGGTCCCGGCTCCTGTCATCCAGATATGGGGCGTGGTGGTGGAATTCTAGGAACTTTACAACCTGCGTATGCCTTCGCGAGAACGTGATCATTCTGTTCCACAAATCGTGGAAAAGCTGACGGGGAGGCGCCTCCATGTGCAAATCAGTCCTGACATATGCGCGCATTTCCCTCTTCCAGTGCTGGTACAGGGCGTTGACGAGGACTTCCTTGTCCTCAAAATACCGATAGATGGTGCCTGCGCCCACCTGGGCTCGATCCGCAATCTCGGCCACGGAAGTACCGTGAAATCCGCGCTCCGCGAAGAGTTCGAGAGCCGCATTCATGATGGCCTCTCGTTTATCCATAGGCTTTCCTTCAAGGCTTGATATAGCCTCGGCTTCTTTCAGGGTCCGCCATCCAGCATTGAATGAACGTTCATTCCCATTCTAGCTCGAACGCTCCACATGTCAAGAAAAAAGGAATCAAAGAGGTAACCCTTCAGTCATTCGGGGGAACTAGTAGGATGTCATTGCGAGCGGAACGAAGCATTCTCCTGTGCGCTAAGGATGGGGATTGCTTCGTCGTTTCTCTCCTCGCAATGACATACGCCAGGAGACGATCTGCCCCCCGAAACTGAAGCCTTACTCAAAGAGATAACTCTTTGCCTTTCCAGGCAATGAGGCAACCACCCCCAGTGGCTGGGTCAGGTCTGATCTTACCTCTTGGCGCTCTGTTCTTCCCCCACACATAGCCGAACTGTTCCCGTCGATCAACCCGGGAGTTTGTCGTTGTCCGATGAAGGTTTGTTGTCGTTTCCCCGGAGTTTCTGTCGGGGGACCGCCATCAGTGTGACCATTGCCTTGGCCACTTGGGATTCCGTTCCCTGCCGGATGTCAAAGACTTCGGATTCGGATATTATTATTTGGCGGCCCTCTCTGATTACCTTGGATCGGCAGACCAAGGCGTCGCCGGCCGCGGGGCGCAGGAAGTTTATTTTGAACTCTATGGTCAGAATCTGCATGTCTTCCGGGACGACCGTGAACGCGGAATAACCTGCTGTGTGGTCGGCCATGGTGGCCATGACTCCTGCATGGATGAAGCCGTCTTGCTGCCGATGCTCTTCCTTGATCTCAACCCTGGACTCAAACCGACCCCAGTCAGCGCTGTGGGCTGTTAACCCGCAGAACTTGATGAAACCCCGCTCGTAATCCTGTTTGATAGAGTCTATTCGTTCCCTGGAAATCCGCGGTTCTTGCATTACCAACCTCTCCTTCACAGCCACGCGTGTGGAGATCCGTCCCTGATCAAGGCGTTTCATACCAATGCGCGTTCAAACAAGTGATAAAGAGCACTGCTGGGCAAGCCGGCAGTGGCACCCAAGAAACCGATCTCACTCTCTTGATTGCGCATTCCGAGCATATCCGTCGGCCGCGAGAGTTGTCAAGGAAAGCCATGCATGCGACGTAATCCTTCAGTTGCGCGGGCCGGATCTTTTCATCACGCATGTCATTGCGAGCAGTGAAACGACGAAGCAATCTCCATATTCACAGCGCAGAAGATTGCTTCGCTACGCTCGCAATGACATTGTGCGGGGGCCCCCAGATGGCTGAATGGTCACGGTCGCCAATGGAAACTGCCTTGACAGGCCGCCTGGGCTGGTGTTAGGGTCATGGTGAATTTCCATAGCCTTTGATATGCACGGCGGATGTGTGAGCCGTCTAAAGGAACCACGATGAGAAGTAGAGTATTCGCTGTCTTGGCGGTGTTTGTTTTGATCCTGGTAATCGCTCCCCTGCCCGGTATCGCGGGCAACTACGGGGCTCGAACCTGCGCGCCGGAACGCTGTATCCCGCCTGAAAGTGTTGGGAAGATCTCGGTTCCATTTGACGTCCCCATCTGGCCGACTCTGCTCAAGACCGAATTCCATATCTTACCGTGGATAAGCCTTGGAAAGGTATCCGTGTGCATTCCCGGAACCGGCAAGGCGATTGAATTCCCCGCGCCCTGTCTGTCTCTGAAGCCCATACCCATCTGGATCCCGTGGCTGAGACCCCTGGATGTAGAGTGCAAGGATCGATCGGTCTGCGCGGGTCCCTGATTCCCCACTGGTAAGAGTTCACCGGGGGAAGCGTTTTTGCAAAAACTGCTCCGCGCAGGGCGATATGGCCATCTTGGGGTTTGGCGCCATTTGCTCGAAGCACGGATACACCGTGATGGCTCGTTGGCCCCACGCCGAGGGGCTGCTCCGCGCAGGGCGATATGGCCACCTTGAGGTCTAGTTCCATTTGCTCGAAGCACGGACACACCGTGCCGGCTCATTGGCCCCACGCCGAGTGGACCCCTCCCAAAAACTCCCATTTTACGGGCCGACAGGCTTGGGAGCTTCATGAAAAACTGGTGACGGCCGCCAAACATGGTTGCTTCCCTAGAAGATTCTTTTTGAGGTGTTTCCAATGCTGGAACTCGGTGCCGACCGGACTGGAGCTACGGAGCAAAGACCAGCAAGAAACATTAACTTGGTCCCGCTGAACTGTTACCCCCACTGAATACGGACCGTTCCGGAATGGATGGGAATCCAGTTGAATCGCGCAGCCATAGCCACGACACTCGAACAGACATTGGGATACCTCCGGGAGGACGGGCCTGTGCTCGTGGCGCCGGATACTCTGGAATCCTTCCTGGAAAGGACCGAGGATCTCCTTGAAAAGGCCGAACAGCCCGGGGAAGCGTTGTACGTGGGGCTCCTGGGCGGAACCGGAGTGGGAAAGTCCACTCTGATAAACGGCCTTGCGCGGCAAGAGATCTCCCACCCTTCAGACAGACGCCCCTTCACTGATCGAGCAGTGGTATATCGCCATGAGGAAACTCCACGGGGGTTGGAAGACCTTTCCCACCTGGTTCGAGAATCCGATGCAGTGCACACAATAGACGCGGTCAAGGATCTGGTACTCCTGGATCTCCCGGATTTCGACAGCATTGAGTCGGATAATCGCAGCGCGGTTCTTGAAATCCTACCACGGCTCGATTGCGTAATCTGGGTGGTGAGCCCCGAGAAGTACGCGGACGCGGCCTTCTATGATCTGATCGGGCAGACCCTGATCAACCGGAACAACTTCACCTTTGTGCTGAACAAGGCGGATGAACTCAACCCGGGGGGGAATGCGGAGCAGCGCGTTCGGTTCAAGGAAGTGCTCGGGGATCTGAGTTTCCGGCTGCGAGAGGAAGCCGGAGTGGAACAACCGAGAATCTTTTATCTTTCCGCGCTCCAGGAGTTTCAGGGGACCGGGGGGGATCCCGTGCCGGCAAAAGAATTCACGCGGTTTCGGGATTTTCTGATGGTGCGAAGGGACGCCAAGGAGATCGCGTCCGTGAAGACGGTCAACCTCATAGAGCAGACGGGCCGTCTCTTGAAGGAACTGCGTCAAAGTATCCGTCCTGACGAGCGGAGCCGCATCCTGGAAGCGATCGGTGAGACTCAGCTTCACGGCCCCTCGGATGACCGAATCATGGGGCTCGGGCTTATGGAACACGAGCAGAAACTGGGGACGATAGTCTTCAAGGATCTTGCTGGTGAAGACACTTCGATTCTCCCGGTGCGCGTTGCAATGAAGTTGATCGCTATGGTTCGTCCGGCCGCGAGCAAGGGTCCTGAAGAGTCTCTGGAAACCGCGTTTCAGCACACAGCCCAAGCACTGGAACAGGGTGTGAGAGACGAAATTGAGAAGCTGGGCGATCGGATGGATTCGGAATTGCTCTTGGCCTTTCACAGGAAGGGAGATGCCGCCGCGGCGGGTGATACCGATCAAATCATTCAACAGGCTGAAAGGGCCGCGGCCGGGCATTTACTTCATGCCGCGGATGCGCTGAGAAGGTCCATGTCCGGGGGGGTATCACGTTTGCGCCGCACCTGGCAACGGTTGGTGTTGTTCTTGCCGTTCTTGATTCTCGCGCTGAAACTGGCCGGCAAAGGGAACGTCCAGGCGTGGTTGGAAATGCCGAGCATCCGGGGCGCTTTGAAGCTGATGCTCACTTTTCTTATGTCCCTTTTCGGTTCGGAAGCCCTTGCCGGAATTACCGTGCTCATTATTTTTCAGTTGTTGCTGATCTGGTTCCTGGCCTCGGGCAGGATCAGGAAACTGGAAAGACAATCACGCAGGCTTGCCCGCTCTGCTGTCCATCTCCTGGAAACCGGCCTGAAATCCGCTGCGGAACAGATCAGGACGGACCGACTCAACACCATAGAGCGTGTACAAGACGGCGTAAATCGTCTCAACCAACTCACCGCGGCGTTCGATCCGTCGGCCTCGCAGGAATCTGCTCCGGAACTCCACGCAAATCGATGAACACCGGTCACGCCGGCTTCTTATGGCAAGTATCCAAAGAGTTCACCGATATTTCAGATCTCGTTTCGATGCTCGCAGGGGGAAATTCCCCCAACCCCCCTTTGTCAAAAGGGGCAAGGGGGGATTTTGCCCATGAACGAGAATCACCTTCCAATCAGACAGGAATTTCGGCAGTAGCTATAGCATTGCAGGGAATCTCTTTGTCCAGCGGCTTTCACGGAAACAGTTTGGGGCCGGCCGACGTTACTGCGCCCGTAGCCATTCCTTTTGAGACGGGGTAAGCCTCAGTTTCACGGGGCAGATCTTCTCATCGAGCGTGTCATTGCGAGGAGTGAAACGACGAAGCAATCCCCATATCCACTGTGCAGGAGATTGCTTCGCTGCGCTCGCAATGACATCTTGCGAGCTAACCCCGAATGACTGAAGGGTTACGAGAAAAGGTTCGCGGATATGGACCTCCGGCCGGTACTAATATATGATGCGATCCCGTTCATCGGAAAGGAGACCGAATGGCACGACTTTATCGTCAATTCCTGGGATCCAAGCCCGGAGGCCTGGTGGAACTCGTGGACGACTCCTCCTCACCATATCTGGTGAAAGGACCCGAGGGCTTCGAATATTCCATCAGTGCGGATGATTTCAGGAACTACTACAAACCGGACGGCGCAGCAACACCCCGAAAATGGGATCACCTGATAACAGAGCCTGACAGTGGATTGATCGATGCGAGGCTGATGGAGCAGGCCATTGATATTATTCATTCTTTTGAGGATTCAGCCCGGGATTTCTTCAAAGCCGGGTCGTTTGTGCGGGATGTTCTCCTAATAATCGGCAAAGATACGAAATTGGATGCGGACCAAGTGCGCGCTCGGCTGGAAGAATCCGGCAAACCTTCGGCGAGCGTCTCCGAGAAAGATCTGAAGACACTGGGGAACCTCTCCGAAGATCTTCGGAATGTGCTTTCGAGTGACGCTTGCGCCTCGATGCAGTTTATCGACTTGCACACCGGATTCGACGATCAACAAGGGCCGAACGCGCCACGAGCGGGAAGCGGCGACCCGGCGCAGGCCGGACGCAAGACATCAAAGGGCAAGGCTTCCGGCAAAAAGGCCGACAAGAAAACACGAGCCGGTATGAAGAATGTTGAGCTGTCGGTGGAAGGAGACATCCTCACTGTTGTCTCGGATCTCTCAAAGGAGTTCGGTCCTTCAAAATCGGGGAAGACCATTATAGTGGCGTCCACAGGTGGGAACAAGATTGTGCCCGGCCGCGACGAGAGGATAGGCCTGAACATCTATAAACAGGATTCAAAGAAGCCCGCCAAAGGACGGCAATCGGAATTCAAAAACGTGAAGATGTCTCTGGACGGCGCCATGCTGGCGATCAAAGTCGATCTCTCAAAAGATTTTGGTGACTCCACATCGGGAAAGACCACCATAGTGGCATCCACGGAGGGGAATAGGCTCGTCCTGGGAAGAGAGGAAAAGATCGGCCTGAATGTGTACAGGAAGAAGGAGTAAGACGGATTCGACTTTTGAAGAGTAATCTGAGGGAACCACGCCGAGGCGTGATAGAAAAGGTTCGCCCAGACCCCTTCCCCAAGACTTCATGATGTGCTGTACCCAAGCGAAATTGGCTGCCCCCGGTGAAATCTTACCAAGAACGATTGATTCCGCGTCTCATCGAGGGTCACCGGCGCCACTGCACTCACCCTGGATTTTCGTCTTCCGTCTCTTCCAGGGAGCCTTTCCCCGGTACCAACTTGGCCTGTATCTTTTCGTCCTTTCTTTCGCCCTCCATGACTACGACATTGGCCAAGCAACCGCCGTCCTCGGTCGCAAGGCACGACAGCACGCGGCATTTCAGTAGAGATCCCTGATCCATCAGCCGAATAACGTCTCCCGGGGCCATGAGTTGAGCCCCCCGCATGGTCCTTGTCCATTCTCTCTTTTTCTTGCCCATGATACTCCTGCCGGTCTTGTCATTCCTGTTTGCGTTCAAAGATATAATTCCGCGTTCCACGGTGTCCAGTCAAGCAGGTGCGGTCAGAAATCTCCCTGTGAGCATTGGAACCGGATTTGAAATATCGATCAACTTTCTTGACACCTGCTCTGTGGCGATTGCGCAGGATCGAATTGTTCCCAGTTTGAAGGCCAAGTGATATAGTACCATTTCGCGAATATTGATGGAATCCGGATTTGCCGCGAGAGAGGTCGAAAGATGTGCGAATCAAACGCTTATCTGGTCAATGAGGACGGCGAAGAACTAATCATGGAGAACGTCGATTTCCTGAAACCTGTTGGAAAGAACGTTGTCTTGAGAAGCATATTCGGCGAGGAGAGGACCGTTGAAGCGTCCATTCTGGAACTGGATCTGACCAAGCATAGGATAGTCCTGGAAACTCCATGACGCCGCACTGGGACTAGAAACCCGGTTCTGAAAGGGATTGCCGCGTTTCCTCTTGACACGCGTCCAACCCCTTTGGTACACGTATAACTGACGGATGATACAAGGTAAACTCCGTCCATCTCCGCTGAGGTATCGACCCATGCCGACCATGGACACGGTGATCGTCCTCAACGCAAGCTACGAGTTTCTGGGGCTTGTGTCCTGGAAGCGCGCCATGATCCTGTTGTTCAACGAGAAGGTGGAAGTCGTCAAGGAATCGAACAGGATCATCAGGACGGTTACGCGAACTTTCAAGGTCCCCGCGGTAGTTCGTCTCGTCAAGTTCATCAGGCGGATATATCGCCGCGAGGTCCCGTTCACCCGCAAGAACGTCCTTACACGCGACGGATTCATCTGCCAGTACTGTGGTAGTGAGCACGCGTCGGGCAGCCTCACCATGGATCATGTCATACCAAAGGTCCAGGGCGGAAAGAACCAATGGACCAACGTGGTGGCATGCTGTCGAGCTTGCAACATGAGAAAAGGCGGCCACACCCCCAGACAGGCCGGCATGCGCCTGGTACGGCTGCCGTTCAAGCCCACCATTATGGAGTTTATCAACCTCTATCTGAAAAAGAGGTTCGGAGTGGAACTCTCTGAAATTCTCGATTTCTGAACCCCGGGGGGGGGGGCCGCGCCCCCCCAAGAAACGGGCTGTTTCCGGCGCACAGCGCATAGGTCGGACCGCGCACCGACACATCGGCCTTGATGGCTTCCCCTGTTCCCGCGGATATCGTGAAAATGGAGAACAAACGCACGGGCTGCGCGTCCCGGCAAGTTCGGCAACCCGTGTTTGGAATTGGCTTGGGACTAATTTGACCTCATGCGGGCCAAAAGTTCAACGAAGTACGCACTTTTTCATTGACACACCCTCACGTTGTGATAAGAGAGGGGCACTTCTCACATACTCTTCCATCCCAGTGGAACACACGATAAACGGCCATTTAGATGCCGTTTTCGTGCTTCTAGAGCCTGGTTGCGGGACTGCCTCAACCTCTATGTCCTTGCCATGAATCCTTGCCCACGCTTGCGGCCGATCCGTTTTTGGGGCCGCGGTCTGCTTCTTCCCACATCCAACCTCTACAGACACCATAAACTCCCTTTTTGATGGTTTGTCAAGGTTTTTTTCATTGATATTTAACTGGTTGGCCCATTTTGCGAGAATACAGATTATGAAAAGCTAATGCACTCGTTTAGATCAGGCGGCGCGTACGATAAAACCTGCCGCGTACGCGCATGCCTTCGTGTGTGCTATAGTGAGGGCCATTGGGATACTCGGGAGGAAATCATGGGGCCGCACGCAATAGGATTCGGATCGCTGAATCTGGACGAATTCTGGGAAGTCGGCTCGGACTTCCTCAAGAGCCGGCATCTTCATGCGGGCCGAGAGTACGTACAGGATCTTGATTGGTTCCGTGAAGCCTATCCGGTTCTGCAGAACGAAGGGACATTGAGGGGGATGGATCCCGGCGGGTCTGCGGCCAACACGATCGCGGCCCTTCGCCGAATGGGATTTGAAACGGGTTTCTACGGGGTTGCGGGGACCGACAAAGCCGCTTCCCTGCGTTTGAGCCAGTTGGGAAACAAAGAGAGCCTATTCATAAGAAAGAGCGACCTACCATCGGGCCGATGCCTGTCGCTAATCGACAGGGACGATCCTGAAAGGGACAGGACCCTGGTGATTCTTCCCAACGCCAATGATGAGGCCGCGGCTGAGGACCCTGACCCATCTGTGTTCCGTGAATTTCAATGGGTTCACATGACCTCCTTTGTGTCTCACGGCCCGCTGGAGGTGCAGATCAAACTGGCTGAAAACCTTGGTGAAGACACTCTTGTCAGCTTTGACCCCGGGGCGATCTATTCAGCCAGGGGGTTCGCCACACTGGAACCCTTGCTGAAGAGAACGGAGATTCTCTTCGTCACCGCGGAGGAACTGGAAGAATTGACCGACTATGCGGAAGATCCGCTTGAAGCCGTGTTTGGTATCGGAGTGAAGATTGTTGTGGTCAAGCTCGGTTCCGATGGGATCACCGCTTACCAGCCTGGAATAGTGGTCCACAGGCCTGCGAAGCCCCCCCGGTCGGTGAAGGATCGAACAGGGGCCGGAGATGTGGCTGCCGCGGGCTTCCTGGCGGGTCGGATAGCAGGCCTTGCAGTGGAAGAAAGCCTCGATCTGGCGGTGGCGACCGCGGCCAGGAGCATTGAAGAGTACGGCCGAAGCGCTTATCCGGACCGCGCGTTTCTTGATGGATTGGTCCCGGATCTCGATGATTCGCGCGCATAGGAATAATCCGGTAATGGGAGGGCGAACATGGGAAGACGTTCCAAAAGGGTTTTCATTACGGATTGTGAAGGCCCGATCACCAAGAACGACAACGCGGCTGAGCTTGCCGACTCTTTTATCCCGGGCGGTGACCGCTTTTTCCCTATCATAAGCCTATATGACGATTACCTGGCCGAGATCGCGCACAGGCCCGGTTACAAGGCCGGGGACACGCTGCGCCTGATCTTGCCTTTTTTCAAGGCATTCGGTCTCGACAATGAGGAAATGATCAAGTTTTCCCGCCATAACATTGAAATGATCCCCCAGGCCGACTGCGTGCTAAGAGAAATATCAGAGCTTGTCCCGACGTATATTGTGAGCACCAGTTACTCGCCGTACATAAAGGCGGTTTGCGACGCGATGGCCTTTCCGTTCCGTAACACTTTTTCCACAGAGGTTAACCTGGACAATTACGATCTCGCCAACGCTGAAAAGAGCGCGTTGAGGGAGATCCATTCCCAAATTCTGGACCTCCCTGATTTCACGATACCCTCGGGGGCCCAAACGCCCGATGATCTCTCAGAGGATGCCAGGCTGACAATCGCACGGCTTGACGAGATCTTCTACACCGAGCTACCGCTCATGGAGATCAACGCAGTGGTTGAGGAGGTCAATCCGATAGGCGGGAGAGAGAAGGCCCGAGCGATCCGGGAGATAGCCTCCAAGGAGGACGCTGATTTGCAGGACGTCTTCTACGTCGGTGACAGCATAACCGATGTGGATGCTTTCCGATTGGTGAACGAATTCGACGGCATGACCCTCTCTTTCAACGGTAATGATTGGGCTGTCAGGGAAGCCGCGTTCGCTGTCACCGCCCGGACCGCGCTTCCCATAGGGTGGCTGGCCACAATGTTCATCAACCGTGGCCCGGCCGCGTTCGACGACCTGCTGGTAAGCGAGGTCACCGCGGAGAGCAGCGCCCGGATCTCCGCTCTGAGCACTCAGGTCAGAAAAGACGTTCGGACCGAAAAGATCGGCAGCCTCGGGTAGCACCCCCCCGTAGAACCCGCTCACCTCAATTGATATACGGCAGAAATCTCCAGGTCCTACGCTTGTACTCAAGGTAATCGGGGAACTTTTCCGCGAGTATCCGGTCTTCCTTTACTCCTTTTATCAAGTAAAGGAGAGTGCATCCCAGCCATAACGGCGCGCAATAGTAGCTCCCGAAAAGAATGACGTACCCGGCCAGTCCAATGATCACCCCGCTGTACATGGGATGTCGAATCCTAGAATAGATCCCCGTGGTGATGAGCGTTCCGCTCCTTCTGGGCGCGGCGTAAATACGGAAGTTCCTCCCAAGCGCACGGTAGCTGATTACAATCAACGCGAGACCGAGGAGGCCGAGCATCGCGCCGATCGATATCCGCAGCAAGGAAGGCTCGGTGGGAACGATTGCTCTCTGAAGAGGAGCGCAGATGAGCGTCAGGAAGACAAGACTCACGTATCCGCGGGTGATCGCGGCCAGATCTTCTCCTCTTCTGTGCGGGTCGCGGCGAGTTCTGGTGAGGCTGAACGGGCCGTTATCGTGTCCCTTTGTTTGAAGCAACATCAGGTACAGAATTCCCCAGTTCAGGTTGTATACGGTCTTGAATCCGAGCCTCTTGAGCAACACCGCAACCGCGGGAGACCTGTGACCCGAAAGACACGTCACCAACACGGGACGATCTCGGGGTTGGTCCGCAGCGGCTTCAACGATTCCCTTCCCCCACGGGAAGCTCTCAGCGCCCTGTAGCCTGTTCCAGTGAAACTCCGGCTTGGTGCGCACATCCAGGATCCACGTGTCCTCGGGAAGGGTATCCATTCTCCAGGGCGGCAGCGACCTGGCGCCCGCGGCCAGTGTGACCAATTCTCCGCCCACCATAAGATTGAGCACAATGAACGCAACGCGGGTTGTCTTGTCTTCGGGACCCTGAATCATAGGCTCATGCCGCACTTTACGCACAACCAGCGCGGTTTGGAGAATGTAAACCGCGAGCAGCATGCACCATATTCCCCAGGACGCGGCGGCTCCCGTGTACACGCACACACCGAAAAGACCGATCACCAGTGAGGTCATGAGCGGGTGAAGAAGATGGGCCGCGTGAACCCGTGAAAAGATGTGCCCATCACGAGAAACGGACGGAATAAACACAAAGTAGGTAATCAGTCCGAACAGAGAGAATGTCAACAGCAGGCCGGCCGGCAAAAGTGAAATCACCATGAGGAATTTTTCAATAGGCGTGAGATCCCTCACCGCGAACCCGGTATTCAGGCCGGTCACCACGACTACGGCCAGAGCCGCTCCGAAGCATAAAAGGCCCGGAAGCCGACTCTCCTGAATCCATTCCAGCCGCTCGGCCGTTGAACCGTTTGGTTTGGCTTTGATGGGGCTTGCCCTCCCGAGTAGAAGTCTCAAATAATGTATGGGACGCAATAACCCAAAAGGGCCCAGGATTCAACACGAAAAATATCTGATTCAATTCAGCCTGGCGCGGGACCGCGCGGGGAGCACGCCATCGGAATCTGCCATTGCGGAAGATTTACTCGGGTTGCGCCTATTTCAAGAGCGCACGTGCCATTCCCCTGGCCGACCTCCCCCCTCATAACAACTATCATCGCAAGAAAGCGACAACGAAGTATGAAAGTCCTTTCCGTTGTTCCTCTCGATCCCAGGCTCTGCCTGGGATCGCATTCCGGGAGGCTCCGCCTCCCCTACTTGGGGCCGGAACCCTCGCGAACAAGGAGGACTTTTGTTGGAATTCTCTTTTGTTTTGGTAACCTGAAGGTCACGCAGGGAGGGTCCCCAAGAAGCCCTCCAGCTGACCTACTCCCACAGGGAGAGGGAATTTGAGGATCTCCCCGGGTTACTCATTCAATTGCGAAGCAATATTACTCACGACGGACTCTCCCCTTGCTCGCCGTCTGCGTTCCAGCGGTTGGGTGAAGCTACTGACGCGGCTATGCCGTGTCAGTCTCTTACCCCGGGGTAGCCAATTCCCCCGGGTACCGCATATGATGAAGTCTTTGGGAAGGGGTCTGGGGGAACCTTTTCTACCGAGAAAAGGTTCCCCCAGTTTACTCTTCAAAAGGCGAATCCGTGTCAGGCTCGGCTCAGCGCCTGTGGCGCATTCTCCGGAGCTTTTTGAGCAGCCTTTTTCTTGCGGCCATGGCTTTTCTTTTTTTCTTGACGCTCGGCTTTTCGTAGGCCCTGCGCTTCTTGGTCTCGGTCAGCACACCCGACTTCTGGACCTGCTTCTTGAATCGCCTCAACGCGTTTTCAAATGGTTCATCTTCTTTGACGTACACTCCCGGCATTCAGATTCCTTCCTTTCTCACGGAATTCCGGACCGGTATCTTCCGAAGGATCAAGCGGGGTTGGGAAACCCGCGGCGCAAGCAGGCTTATTGCCGTTACGCGGCGCGTTTTCGGCCCCCTCAGTTATTGACCCGCTTTCCCGGTCAACAGAACTCCAGACGTACACACCTATTCAGGCATGGATCATGTTTTGGAATTTTTTCGGTTCGGCTTGCTTCTATCGGATGGAAGTATCAGATCCCTTCTTTCAGGCGCTTCTGCTGCCCTGGGCCGTCACACCTCAAACACTGAAGCAGACTTCTTTCGCTCACCCGGGCTCACAGGAAAGTGGGAAATCCCGAAGGATGACCCGTCAAATCTATTCTTACGACAGCTTGCCCAATTCGTCAAGACTAATCGAATTGTTCACCGCAATCCTTTAGTCATTCGTGGACTCTCGTAAGAGGTCATTGCGAGCGTAGCGAAGCAATCTCCTGCTCTCTGAACATGGGGATTGCTTCGTCGTTTCACTCCTCGCAATGACATGGGCGACGGGCTGATCTGCCCCCCGAAACTGAACGGTTACCCGTTCAACGCGCCACGGACAGGTTTTCAATCTCCTTTTGCACGTTTATATTCTGGAAGCTGTCCGGATTGCGGAGATAGTCCCTTATTGTTTCCCACTCCGATAGGTTCATGACATCCTTGAGAAGCTCAAGCCCCTGTGTCTTGAACGGAATCAGGCTCAGCAGATCCAGACCCGCGTCGCGCGCGGCTTCCGCTCCTCCTTGCTCCCGATCGAGCGCCACTACGACTGTGCGACATTCCACTCGGGTCAGCCCCCTCTTTTGGATCTCGTGCCTGACCTGTTCCAGCGCGACCAATTTGCTGTCAAAACGGGTCACAAGATCATCCACAATCGCCACCTTGTCTCCGGAATTCAATTCTCCTTCAAGCAGCGAATGCTCACCGTAATCGGAGATGACCCGTCTAAACTCCTCGATCGACTTGACCTTTTCCATCTTTCGAGTGAACCCCGCTGAAATCCCCCCGGCCACCGACATACCCGCTGCGATCGGCACCCCTGCCATAGCGATCCCGACGACCCGTGTGATTTCAGGGGCCTCTTCCCTCACCATGCGGACCATTGCCTTGCAGACCTTCTCGAACACCGCGGGGTACGAAATCAGAGGCCTCAGCTGAATGTATAGTGGGCTGTACAGCCCGGACACCAGTTTCCAGCCCCGGGGTCGATCCCGATAAAAGGTCCGAATCATTCTGTTCTCATACAAAAGCCCCAGGATTTCCCGGGCAGCTTCGTGCTTCTCATCAGCCCATGCCATGTTTCCACCTCTCCTGAGCCCGCGCCGCCTTTGACGACCCGACGCCATACGCAAGAACTTTCCAACTGATCATTCCACCCAACAGAGTATTTGTCCAGCTGTGAATACCGCGCGGGGAAACTGGGCGGGCGCGTCTGCGGATGGGAAGTGCAAACCACAGAGGCACAGAGGCGCAGAGAAGATAGGAATTATTGAACCACAGAGACACAGAGAAGAATCGCTTCGCCCCCTCCTGTGTGTGCAACGCGGAACCCGTACGGCGCGACCGGCGGTCGCCCTTGCCTGATCCACGTCCATCCACGAAATCCGCGGTTATGGCAGTTGCCTGAAATAATGAACGATTGATTCTTGGGTCCCACGCCGGCATGTCCAGCCGTGCGATCATTTTCGGACAGAATTAATGGCGCCTGCTACAAATTCCGGAACCCCGCTTGATTAGAGCAAGGCGGTAATCATGGAAAGCCCACCGGACGGCCGATCCAACGGAAATCAGATCCTGGGCACGAGGGAACCTGCTCCCCCAAGCATGAAGGTGATGAGCAAGAGGCATAGCCACGTCACAAGTGGAGTACCGAGCCACACCAGCCATTTGTTGCTTTCGTCGAAATCCGGCCAAACGCTCCTGCCGATCAAGAACAGAGTTGTCTGCACGATAACTGTCACCATCGAAATCGGCATGAGCACCAGTGCAAGTAGAATCGCACCTGGGACCAGCCCGGCTTCCAGTTCGTGGCGCATAAAGACGAGGGACAGCAAGCAGACCAGCCCCCATGTGACCAATGACATCACGACCCAATACAGCCCGAAGGAAGCTATACTTGGCCACTGGAAAGTCTCGTGTCTCATAGCCTCTCTTACCTTTCCGGATGTGAGGAGCCAATCAAAGTCGTCAGACCGCCGATCCTTGTATCACGCCACTTACGGGGGCAATGCACAAGCGAGATCCGCTATCAAGCGCGGGAAGGCTTCCTACTCAAAGAGATCGGAAATCACCCGGGAGTCCACTGTAAGAACGTCAGCAAAGTGCTGACTCTAGGGAAACAAACGGAAAAACACCAACATTTTAAGAACTGACGTGAGTGATTTTGAGTTTTTTTGAGGGCGTCCCCCCTTCCCTATTACTTCCTTTATTCATCCAAACACTCTTCCCGGCGAAAGCGCATGGCGGAGGCGCTCAATTCAGGCGCGGTCGTGTTT
The DNA here is from genome assembly GCA_964527475.1 of uncultured Syntrophaceae bacterium. GTDB lineage: Bacteria > Desulfobacterota > Desulfomonilia > Desulfomonilales > Desulfomonilaceae > CAZGNL01. The sequence continues at coordinate 6,003 of CAZGNL010000028.1, read as the reverse complement.
GCCAAGAGCGTTCTCTGCCATTTCGTGTAATCAAAGGGTTCCTGCATGATGAGAGAAATGAACCTCTCTGCTTCAACCTCGCCAAGGGACTCGAGAAGCACGCGAAATCCCTTCATCTTTATCTCTGTATCCGTAATCATTCGCATTCCTCTCTTATAAAGGTGATAGGGTCGGTGACCTTGATTCCGGCAACACCGATAGCCTTCTTGATCAACTGGTCATCCGTTGTCAGAAAGAAGTCACATCTCAACGCCATAGCGCACGCAAGATGAAGAGCGTCTTTACTCTTCAGGCCCTTTTTAACGAGTTCCTCGGCCCTGTCCACTATCTCTTCCGTTTCATCCGCATCGACTGTGGCATGGCTCCGCCACCGGGTGACCGCAATTCTTCTGTGCGCAAAGGGATTCAGCTCATTCTCAAAGTCGAGGACGTAGGACCAGGCGAGTTCAACCATCTTTCCCGACGATCATCTCCTGAATTCCCAATTTGGCCTCAGCTTCAAGCCGAATTCTCAACTGCTTCTGATCATCGAAGGGACGATTGTAACAGCAATTGTCAAGATACAGCCTCATACTTTCCTCTGCGTGTGTGCGCCCCACTGTCACGAGGCCAATGAGCTTGCGGCCGCCAATGCATACCCGGAGGCGCAGAAAGTACAATAACAACGTGCTTTTGCCATCATCTCGTTAAGGTACTCCGGCGCCGCCTATCAGTCAAGAGCTGAGAAGGCATTCCTGTAGCCTGGGGGCAGGCCTTGCTTTTTACCATAGATCACACGAGCTTGTCTTGAGGACGTGGCGGAATTCCGGTGAAATTCCGGGGACACCATACTTAATTAATGATTCGGATGGTAACTCATGGACAGGCCGGGCTCTCTGAGCGGCATCGCGGCACATTGACTGAATCCGGTTTGGAGGGACCTTGGTAAGATCGTTTCGGTGCCGAAAAATGGGCTTGAATGGCGTTCCGAATGCTCCGGCACAGTATGCCCCGAAGTCGAAATTGGAAATAAGTATGGTGTCCCCCGAATTCAGCCAATATGCAATGAGGCGTTGTGCGGCGCCCGAAAAGCACGGGATTTCGCATATGGCGTAAAAAAGGCCGGCAATGAGACCCGATGACTCGCAGGAAACGGGCGCCCCCCTTTCCCTTGACCCTTTCCCTGAAGCGGGCGAATAACGTGACAGATTGTAGGATGGGGTGAGTGAAGCGCTCCCCATCTATTGAGGAATTATCCGGGTAAGGTGTGGCGTGAAAGCCTCGACCGATGGGATTCCCTCCGGTCATCCCATCCTACGTGCTTTGAAAAGGAGCTTGGCATCTCGGAACTAAGTCAGTATGATGTTCCCCGAATTCGCAAGGAACAGTTGACCGGAAGAACCTTGCGGAGTACGTTCAATAGAACTAATCGGTGGATCTGAGGCATGGCGAAGTGCAAACATCATGATGTATGTCGTCGAGATGCTGACCCGAATATGGGTGACGGTTTGTGTATTCTTCACTCAGCAGCCGCGGGGAAAGGCAAGAAGGCTTTTGACAAAGCCCTAGAGGTGCATCGCAAGGAAAACGGAGACAATTTCTCTTACTTTGTATTCCCAGATGAGGTCCATTTCGGAATGGCTGAATTCCATGAGGATGCTAGGTTCTTGCGTGTCAAATTCACGCAGGATGCCAATTTCGTCGGGGCAAAATTCAATGGTATTGCCGATTTTCAAAATGCCACATTCAGTAGAGGCTCCTTTTTTCACGATGCCAGGTTTGATGGGGTCGCTGATTTTGGAGAGGTCAGTTTTGGGAGCTGCCCTCTCTTCATGCATACCCAGTTCTCCGAAAACGCCCATTTTTCCCGGGCTAAGTTTACGGGAGGTGTCTGTCTGAATGGGGCCAATTTCGCTGAGGATGCGTTTTTTCGCAACGCCACACTTAGCGGCAGACTTCTTTTTTGTGACGCTAAGTTTAATGGATTAGTGGATTTTTCTTATGCCGAGTGCAATGAGAAGCCCGATTTTTTGCGTGCCACCTTTGCTAAAAGATCTCTTTTTGAGCAGGCTAGATTCGCCAAAGGGGCCAATTTCGCTTATGCACAGTTTGCCAAGACTGTCAACTTCTCCTCGGCTACGTTCGGTGGATCCACCAACTTCGCTGGCACAGTGTTTTCTGAAGACACCAACTTCCACACTACCACATTTGATGGAGGCGGTACTTTCATCGATACCGTATTCCACGGTACTGCCGATTTCTCCGGTGCTGAATTTCTGGGAAGAATGCTCTTTGCCTCAAACGACAAGAAACGACCAATCTTCTCGGGCGTGGAAATTGACTTTAGATCCATTCACATCGCTCCGCTTGATGTACTCATCATCCGTGACGCCGACCTAAAAAGGTGTAAATTCCAGGGCACGGATCTACGCAAGGCTGAGATCACCGGTGCGCATTGGCCCACAACGGGAGGCCGCAGTAGAGTCTACGATGAGGTTGCCCCGTTACCAGAGGGCAAGACGCGCTCGTGGCCTCACATAGAACGGCTCTATCGTGAACTCAAGCAAAACTACGAAGACCGCAGGGACTACGAGCGGGCTGGAGCCTTCCACTATGGTGAGAAGGAAATGCGCCGGCAGAACCCAGAGACATCCCGGGGGCTTCGGTTCTGGCTCAAAGTGTACCGGTGCGTGAGTGGTTACGGCGAACGATACTGGCCTCCACTGCTGTGGGCGGGCGTTCTCCTGGTGGTCTCCACTGTCTGCTATGTCTATTGCCATTTGCTCCACACTAAGGCAGTAGGCCCCGTAGTAGACCCTGTTCTTCATTGGTGGGATGCTGGCCTCTATAGCTTAAGAGCCATGACCTTGCTCAAGCCCAGCTACCTTGAACCCGTTCGCCCCTTGGGCGTTCTAATCAGTACAGGGCAAAGTCTTCTGGGACCAGTCCTGCTAGGCCTTTTCGCCTTTGCTCTCCGGCAACGATTGAAACGGTAATCAAAACATTGTCTCACGCAACGGACGCATTGACAAAGCCCAGTCCGTTCTCTTGGCCTGATTGACTTCGCCTGTCCGGTAGTTTCGTCAGTGCACAGTAACGAAAAGGGGTCAACTCCCCCCTTCACTCCTGTGATAGATTGCGGGATCTGGCAGCGCGGTCTTTGGACAATACGATCTCGGGATCTCATTGGATTGCTCGGGCCAGCCCCGTGAGGTACTTGGGCACGGGCAGACAGACGGCACCATGAACTTCGGGGCATTTGAGCCAAAACTAGCCGTGTCCCCTCTGTGGCCCCTTTACTTTGCTGCAATGGCGTTAGACAACTGGGAAAGACCATAACGCATCCACTGGGACAGGTTTCAGTTCTTCACTGGTCTTCGCCTTCTGTCCCTATGCGGGGGACGACTTCGTTCATACTGTAGTGAACGAATTGTCGCCCCAACTCCGTCAATTCGTACGGTTCCCTATCGTCAAATGCCGATTTCATGTAAGACGATCTAGCGGTTGAGGGGCCCTTGGTTTGGTTTTTCCAGAATCGGCCTTTCCCGTCTGTCGGACGGAATTGCCTTATGACTCCACCCGCGCTGAGGTCCCTGACAAGGAGCTTGAACAAATCAGCCGCGGCCGAATCTTCTTGCGGCCGTTCATCGCTGATACTGTCCCAAATCTGTCCTCGTGTCACACCAGGATTGTTGTATATTTTTCGAATTACTCGGAAATGAGCTTCGTGGTACCTGTCTATCCAGTCGATGAACAGCCTGATCAAGTCGTCATGACATAATTTGCTCGCACCTGCATTGGATAGCAGCGTCCCAATGAGCTTTCGTTTCTCATCTGTGTCTGCCTGATCCCAAGATCTGAAGCCCCTTTTCACAAGCGCTAGAAATTCCGGTGATTCTATCCTTTCCTGGATCTCCTCGCCCAAGCCTTCCAAGCGTTCTATTATTTCCGCTACTGCTTGCAGCATCTTGTCTAGCTTTTCCTTGTGCTCTTTCAACCATAGCCTGTGAAGCTCGTTTACGCGAGTTTGATCCTTCTCAGAATCCCAAGCCGCGGCAGCGCTCAGAAAGCCTCCTAGCCATGGTATGCTGCTGCATACGGCAAGGAGCAAGCGAGTGAATTTCCGGAGCCTTGGGCCTATGAAGTGGTCGTCCAGATTGGCGGTGATGGCCGACAGCTGATCCTCGTCATTCGGGCAACCTGACGGTGTTCTTTCCATCTTTCAAATCCTTGCTTGGGCAGGGCAGAAGGCTCAAGTCTGCCGTTGGCTCTTGTCGAGACCGATTTGACTCTTTTGTCACTGCTCGAAAAACCGCTCAATATCGTGGGTGCGGCGGCTTAGGGGGCTTGAGTAGAGGCTCTTGAGGAAGATCTTTCCGTATCGCTTTGTGAGTATACGGGTGTCGAGCACGCATAGGACACCTCTATCGGAACGGGTTCGGATCAATCGGCCCAGGCCCTGTTTGAGGGCTATGACGGCCATGGGGACCTGTAATGAAAAGAACGGGCTTCCACCACTGTTTCGTATCCTTTGTATCCTCGATGACAGTATGGGATCATCAGGCGGCGCGAACGGCAGCTTATCTACGGCCACGCACGACAGGGCTTCACCCTGCACATCAACTCCTTCCCAGAATGATGAGGTTGCAAAGAGAACCGCTCCGTCAAGGTCCTTGAACTCCTGCAAGAGTCGGGTCCTGGGCCGGGAACCCTGTATGAGCAAAGGATACGGAACCCTACCTTGCATCCTGTCATGGACCGCTTGCATGTTCCGGTACGAAGTGAAGAGAATAAAGGCTCTTCCCCTGGTGTGCCCGAGGATTTTCTCCAGGACTGGCGCCAGAGCGTCGGCAAATCCGGGGGAGTTGGGCTCAGGCATGGAGCGGGGCACATAGAGCATGGTCTGACTGGAATAGTCAAAGGGCGAATCCAGGATTGTCTCGGTCGGAGGGGGATCATCGTCCAACCCCAGCCGGGATTTGGAGTAATCGAAGTTGCCGCCGGAAGACAGGGTCGCGGAAGTAAACACCGTGGCAGGCACCTTCTCGTAAAGCTTGGACCTCAACATGGGGCCCACTTCCACGGGCGAGGCGTGGAGGATCAGGGCACGGTCCCGCCGCTCAGCCCAGCACGCATAATCATCATTTCGCTCATCGGCCAGAATCGTGTCCAGCTCAACCCGGGCCAACTCAGCCCGTGGGATCAACGACCGCACTTCCTCCGGCGCCTTGGGAAGATTGGACAACATGGCGCCAAGGGTTTCCAGGCTCTTGGACAGCCCGTCCCTCAACTCTCCCAGTTGCAAATCCAGCCGCGGCAACAGCACCCGTTGGCCTTGGACATTGGCCAGCAATCCTTCCAACCCTTCAAAGACGCGGCGGCCGTCGATCTCAATCGCATTGAGCGTCTTCTGAAATTTATCGGCCTTCTCCCCCATTTCGGCCAGTTGCGATTTCGCGTCCCTGACAAGCCTCAGGATTCGGAAGCGACTGAAATGAAAACCAAAGTGCTGGGTCAGGGCCTCTTCCAATCCGTGAGCTTCATCCACGATGAGCGCGTCGTACCGAGGGATGACCTCACCAAAGCCTGATTCCTTTACCGTCAGATCCGATGCGAGCAGGTGATGATTCACAATCATCAGGTCTGATTGCACTCCCCTTGCGCGCATCTTCAGGACAAAACAGTCTTCCCTTTTCGAGCACTTCTTGCCGAGGCAAGTCTCCATTGTGGAACAGATTTCAGGCCAGACAGGATCGTCGTCCGGCAAGGTCTTCATTTCCGCGCGGTCACCTCGACCGTGTTCCACGGTCTTGCGGTACCATTCGGTTATCTCTTTGAGCGAGTCGTTGTGACCGAAACCCTCAAGACGCGGCTGCCTCATGTAGCTGATGAATCTCGTGTGGCAGACAAAATTGCCCCTACCCTTTAGCAGGGCCGCTTTCAGCTTTGGGAAGACATTTTTCCTGACAAAGGGAATGTCCTTGAAGAAGAGCTGTTCCTGAAGATTCTTTGTGCCGGTGGATA
>CAZGNL010000027.1:0-39587 GCA_964527475.1 uncultured Syntrophaceae bacterium | reverse complement strand
AAGGTGGCCATATCGCCCTGCGCGGAGCAGCCACTCGGCGTGGGGCCAATGAGCCGGCACGGTGTATCCGTGCTTCGAGCAAAAGGGGCCAAACCTCAAGGAGACCATATCGCCCTGCGCGGAGCAGGTACCGAGAAAAGGTTCCCCCGGATTCCTCTTCAAAACGAGAATCCGTATTAGTTGTCGGGGCCGGGCATCTGCGTTCGCATGGCTTTTTTGTCGAGTTTGCCGACGCTGGTCTTGGGGAGTTCATCAACCAGGAGGAACTTGTCCGGCACAGCCCATTTGGAGATAGTTCCGTCGTCTACGAACCGTGAGAGGAAATCACGCAGTTCAGCCGGGTTGAGGTCCATGTCCATGTCGGGCTCTTGGACCACCAGGGCCACAGGCCGTTCGCCCCACTTTTCGTCGGGGACTCCGATCACCGCGACCTCGAAGACCGCGTCATGACGACTGAGCAGACTCTCCAACTCCAGTGAAGAGATCCATTCCCCGCCGGTCTTGATCACATCCTTGATGCGATCCGTGATCTGCACGTATCCTTGGGCGTCCTGGTTGGCCGCGTCGCCGGTATGCATCCGGCCTCCTTGCCACAGTTCTTCGGATTTGACGGGCTCTCCCGCGTACCCTTGCGTGAGCCAAGGAGTTCTCACCACAATCTCACCGGTGGATTCTCCGTCCCTGGGGACCTGGTTCCCCTGTTGGTCTACGACCCTGAGATCCACCAGCGGCAATGGGAATCCGGTCTTGGTCCTGATGTCAAGCTGGTCCTCCACGTCCCAATCCATCATGTGAGGCTTGAGTATGGCTGTCACCAAAAGAGGACAGGACTCGGACAATCCATAACCCGCGAAGATGTCGATCCCGCGCTCCATTGCTTGTCTTGCCAATCCCCTCGGAAGAGCGGCTCCGCCGGTGTTTACCTTCCAGCGGCTCAGATCGACCTCCTTTGCCGCGGGATCATTCAGGATCATGTGAAGAATCGTGGGAACGCAATGGGAGAAAGTCACCCCCTCTTCCTTGATGAGCTTGAGCGCGGTGTCAGGCTCGAATCGGCCCGTATAGACTTGCTTTGCCCCGAGAAGGGTGGCCAGGTATGGAAATCCCCACGCATGTACGTGGAACATGGGTGTGAGCGGCATGTACACGTCGCCTGATTGGAATCGTCCCGGAGCGGTATAGCTTGCGAAGGCCACTCCGATGCCCAGCGTGTGGAGCGTCAGTTGACGATGACTGAAGTAGACTCCCTTGGGCGCGCCGGTGGTGCCGGTGGTGTAGAATGTGGTGGCAATCCGATCCTCGTCAAAATCAGGAAAATCATAGGAATCCTGGGCCCCCGCGAGCATCTGTTCATATTCACAGGCGATGGGCAGGAAGGTAGATGCCTCGTCCTTTGTGTCCCTCAGCAGTATGAAGTTCTTCACGGTCTCCAGCTTGTCGGCTATGGCCTCAACAATAGGGAGGAATTCCTCGTGAACTAGAACCACCGTATCCTCCGCGTGGTTCATGGTGTACAGGATTTGCTCGGGAGAGAGCCGAATATTGACCGTGTGCAGAGCCGCTCCCATCATGGGAACAGCAAAGAAACACTCCAGATACCGGTACCCGTCCCAATCCAGGACAGCGACCGTGTCGTCAGGCCCAACTCCAAGGGCTGATAGACCAGAAGCCAGCCTATTTATGCGATCGTACAGATCGCGGTATTTGTATCGCTTGAGATCACGATACACAATCTCCTGATCCGGAGCGTACAGAATCGGAGTGTGCAGAAGCTGCTTTATCAACAGAGGATAAGCGTAGGCCGATGGAGTCCGATGAATATTGCGGCTGCTGTCTTTCACTTTTGTCCCTTCCCTGTCCGAAAATGCGGTTGTGAGCGATCCGTATTATCCCAATCCCTTCCCAACGTGTCAACGACACAGTTCTCCTGACTTTCTTTCACTTGACTTAGGGGGTTCCGATCAATGATACTCCGTTAACTCTTCGGAAATGACGACACTGATGATTGATCTCTACCAACAGGTGAACGAGTGTGTGAGTTGGCTCGGTTCCGAGATGGATTCCGAGCCGGATGTCGCGGTTATTCTCGGAACCGGGCTCGGGGCTGTGGCAGAGCGACTGGAAGTATCCAGGACGATTCCCTACGAGGAAATCCCTCACTTTCCGGAATCCACTGCTATTGGGCACAGAGGCGCGTTGGTATGCGGGACCCTTGCCGATCTAAATGTGGCGGTCATGCAGGGACGGTATCACTATTATGAAGGGTACACGCTTCAACAGGTCACGCTTCCCGTAAGAGCGCTGAGGCGCCTCGGGGCACGGATTCTGATAATCGTCAGCGCGGCGGGCGGGCTCGATCCGCTTTTTCAGCTCGGTGATGTGATGGTAGTCATTGATCACATCAACCTCATAGGGGACAATCCTCTAAGAGGGGTTTCCGACGATCGACTGGGAGACCGTTTTCCGGATATGAGCCGTCCATACGATGCTGATTTGATCAAGATTGTGGGAGAAGCCGCGAGGGATCTAAGGCTCACAATCAGACACGGTGTTTACGCAGCAGTACCCGGCCCGAGCCTGGAGACTCCGGCCGAAACGAGGATGTTGAGGCTCCTGGGCGCGGACGCGGTGGGAATGAGCACAGCGCCGGAAGTGATCGTGGCAAGGCAGATCGGCTTCAGAACAATGGCCCTGACCGCGGTAACAAATGTGAACCTCCCCGACCGCATGGAACCCATATTGGTTGATGCGGTCATTGCAAACGCCGAGCTTGCGAATCCAAAACTGGCCGCGATATTGGAAGAAACTTTGCGGCGCATCAAATAGGGTAGGGGGAGCGGCCGTATTCATTGCTCAATTCCGCGGTGCCGAAAAGGAAGGTGCGATAGCTTATGGAGCTATAAGCTGTTGCAATAGTTGGGAGGTTTTGGGGAGGGCCCACTCGGCGTGGGGCCAATGAGCCGGCACGGTGTATCCGTGCTTCGAGCAAAAGGAACCAGACCTCAAGGTGGCCATATCGCCCTGCGCGGAGCAGCCACTCGGCGTGGGGCCAACGAGCAATCATTGGGTGTCCGTGTTGCTTGAAAATGGCGCCAAGCCCCGAGATGGCCAGATCGCCCTGCGCGGAGCAGTTTTGCAAAAAGGCCCTCCCCAGCATACTCTTCAAACTCTTCTAGGTTTTGCAGCCACTTCTAGGGTGGACTCGACTATGCCTGAACAATCCGAATCCGGAGAGATTATCCTTCAGCGCGGGCTTATCCTCGCCGATCCATTGACCTGTGAGGTGCTTCCCCACGGGAGGACCGTGATCTCCCGCGACAGACTGGTGGAAGTAAATGGTCCGGACGATTACCAATCTACTGCAATGAGAGGAATCGATTGTTCCGGTTGCCTGATAATGCCCGGACTGGTCAATGCGCACACCCACGCGGCCATGAGCCTCCTCCGCGGGATCGCTGACGATCTACCGCTCGACAGGTGGCTCAATGACTATATCTTTCCGGTTGAAGCCAAACATGTGGATCCTGACTTCGTGCTCCAGGGCACGCTTCTTTCCGCAGTGGAAATGGCCCTTGGCGGTATCACCACGTATGCGGACGGATATTTCCATATGGAACAGGCCGCTGCCGCGGCTTTGCAGGTTGGGCTTCGTTCAGTGGTTGCCCAGGGCATACTCGACGTGCCCACACCCGACGCTCCAACTCCAGGTTCGTGGAAGGACAGGGCTGAACGCTTCTTGGCTGATTGTCCACGCGATTCATTGATCACTCCGGCCCTTTTCTGTCATTCCGCTTACCTTTGCGGGCCCGACACACTACGTGCAGCCGGTGAACTCACACGACAACACAACACACTGCTCTTTTCGCATGTGGCCGAAACCCGCGCCGAGGTGGAGGAAGTGAAGCGCGGCTATGGAAAGGGCCCTGTTGAGCTTCTCAATGACGTAGGTGTCCTTGGCCCGGATTTTGTAGCGGTTCACGTGTCCCATGTGTCGGATAGAGACAGAGAAATACTTGCCGAAACCGGGACCGGCACGGTACACTGTCCTGAGAGCAACATGAAACTCGCGGCCGGGCCCGCGTCTGTAAAAGAACTGTTGGATGTGGGTGTTCGTGTGGCGATCGGGACTGACGGCCCCGCGAGCAACAACAACCTGGACCTCCTTGAGGAGATCCGCTCCGCGGCTTTCTTGGCCAAGCTCGTTTACAATGATCCCGTGAGCCTGGACGCCAAGTCCCTGATACGAATGGCCACCGTAGACGGGGCCGCGGTGCTCGGAATGGATGACCGAATAGGGTCCCTGGAAAAGGGAAAGCTCGCGGACCTCATTGTCCTGGACCTGGACCGTCCCCATCTCACGCCTTTATATGACCCGGTGTCGCACCTGGTCTATGCGGCCCGTGGCTCTGATGTGCGTGATGTCATAGTGAACGGCAGGATTGTGGTGCGTGACAAAGAAATCGTAACGGTGAACGAAAAGGACATCAAAGCCCGGGTTCGAGAAATCGCGGCCAAGATCGCGGAAGACGTGGGATTGGAAAGGAACTATGCTAATGCGTTTTCGAACAAGTGACAGCCGGTCCCGCAGGCCGCGGGGCACCCGGAGAACCGACCTTGCCTGCTTGATTTGCGAACGTCCGAGAAACTTCCCAGTCTATGGCAGATCTTTCGGATTTACGTATGGGGAGGCTTGGAGGGGAGATGAGTCTCCCCTCCAAAGATGACTGGATTCTTACGGCATTTCCAAAACTGTGCATGTCATCCGGGGCGAAGCCGCGGACGGACCTACCGAAGTTTTGTGTTTCTCGTCGTGCCTTCTCCTGGGCATGTGAAAAAGAATTACGGAGACTTTATTCCATATGACTGACAGAATAACTTACAAGGACGCGGGTGTGGACGTGGAACTTGCCGACAGGGTGATCGGATCTCTGGCGGATCGGATAAAGGCCACGTTCAAGCCTGGGGTGATGGGCGGCATGGGCGGCTTCGCGGCCATGTTCCGTATAGACACGAGCAGGTACCATGATCCTGTGTTGGTTTCCGCTACCGATGGAGTGGGAACCAAGTTGAAGATAGCGTTTCTCACTGGTGTTCACGATACCGTGGGAATAGATCTGGTGGCCATGAACGTCAATGACGTGTTGGTCACCGGAGCCGCGCCCGCATTCTTCCTGGACTATTTTGCCACCGGAGCGATCGATCCGGAGACCGTGAAAGCGGTTGTATCCGGAATCGCCCGCGGCTGTGAGATGGCCGATTGCTCGCTGGTCGGGGGGGAAACCGCTGAGATGCCCGACTTCTATGAGCCCGGTGAATATGATCTGGCCGGCTTCTGCGTCGGAATCGTGAATGAACAGGACATACTCGACGGGTCCGGAATCGCTCCGGGCGACACGGTGCTGGGCCTGGCGTCATCGGGCGTTCATAGCAATGGATTCAGCCTGGTGAGGAAGGTCCTCCTGGAACACAAGGGCTATTCCCTTGAATCCGAGTTTGCGGACCTGGGGCACACCCTCGGAGAAGAACTCCTCACTCCCACGACCATCTATGTGAAGCCGGTCCTGGACCTGATCAAGAGCGTAAAGGTGTCGGGCATGGCACACATAACAGGCGGAGGGTTTCCCGGGAACATCCCCAGGGTGTTGCCTGATTCGTGCAGGGTCCTCATTCGAAAGGGATCATGGGAGCTACCGCCCATCTTCCAAATGCTTAAAAGAGAGGCCGGTCTGAACGATGATGAGATGTTCCGGACCTTCAACATGGGTGTCGGCATGGTTGTTGTCGTCCCGCCGGATCAGGCACACAAGGCCCTTGATATCCTCAAAGCTCGCGGCGTCGAGTCGTTTGTCCTGGGAGAAGTGGTACCCCGAGAATCCGGCGATGAGGCCATATCCATAGTCTAGTAAGTCGCTTGGAAGGCACCCTCCAATTGGTGAGTGCGGCGCATCCCGTTGCTCCCTCCACATCCTTGAAGGCAACCGTGCAGCCATTGGAAGGCTTGAATCCGGAGTAAGCCATTGAAGCAGCGAATCCTCATGAGCGCATGTCTGGCCGGCCTGCAAACTCGTTATGATGGATCTTCGGATTTGTTTCCGGGCCTGACCGATCTCTCAAAGCAGAATCTGATAATCCCGGTGTGTCCCGAGATACTCGGGGGCCTGGGTATACCTCGCTCTCCGTGCCGTTTCAGCGGTGGAGACGGCAAGAAGGTCCTGGAGGGAAGGGCACGTGTGATTGATCGGGATGGGATCGACCGCACTTCCGCTTTTGTCAAGGGCGCTAAGGAGACGCTCCGCGTTGTGGAAATGGTATCTCCTCAGATCATCTACTTCAGGGAAGGCAGCCCATCCTGCGGTCTGCACAGAGTGGATATGGACGGGGAGAGGCAACAGGGGTGCGGAGTCACTGCAGCCGTGCTGGAAAGGACGGGGATCCCCATCGTATCTGTGGAGACTACGTAAGGTGAATCTTTAGAGAAAGTGAAGGAAGAAAAGAGAAATGAACCGCACAGACTCACCGAAGAAAGGGATCTTCGTCGCGCGCCGGGATAGACAACCACGGCAGCTTCCAATCTGCCTCAGGCGCGGGGCGCGGATCAAATAAAATGCGTTCCAACGAACTCTTAAACTACGTTGAGCGGAATTGCGCCCGGGTGGACACGTTCCTTTCCGAGATGCCTTCATCGGGCAAAGAGGACCTGATGGAGGAAATCCTTGCCGCTCCCAATCCCAAGTCCGCTGTGGGTCGTATTGACGATCTGTTGGGAACCGAGGGCGATCACGTGGTGAAGGGAATCCTGGGTGACCGGCAGGTGAGAGGCGTGCTTCTGGCAACGATCTCCGGATCGGGATTCCTTTCTTCGATTCTTTGCCGCAGACCCGACCTGCTGGAATCGCACTTCGCGGGCCCCGGTCATACGGTTCACAAGACGCGGCCAGCAATGGAAAAGGACTTGAGAGATCGTACATCCGGGATCACTCGTATTGACGACTTTGATACTGCTCTGCGCTGGTACAAGCAGGAAGAATATGTGCGAATAGGGTCCAGAGATTTGGCGGGGTCCGCGGATCTGCGTGAGGTAATGCAGGAGTTGTCCGACCTGGCCGGCGCATTTATCCAAGTCGCTTTGGAGTTCCATTGGGGGAGACTTGTGTGCCGGCATGGCGCTCCCCCGGGCCAAGGGGATGACGTAGGGTTTGTTGTCCTGGGAATGGGCAAGCTTTCCGGAGGTGAACTGAATTTCTCTTCGGATGTGGACCTGATTTTCTTATGTGCCGGAGAACAAGGACGAACGCTCGGTGATCAAAGCATATCGCTGAAACGGTTCTATGATGTGTTGGCCCAATCCGTCACCAGATCTCTGAACGAAGTAACCGAGGAAGGGTTTGTTTTTAGAGTAGACCTGAGGCTGCGGCCCGAAGGGGAGAGAGGCGAACTGGTCCCATCAGTGGAGAATGCGCTGGACTACTACCTGTCATGGGGTCGGACCTGGGAGAGGGTGGCTTTGATGAAGGCGGTGCCTGTAGCGGGGGACCGAGGCCTTGGCTGGTCTTTCCTGGAGGAATTGGAGCCGTTCATCTACAGGAGACACCTCGACTACTCAACCCTCGATGACATGCGTGAAATGAAGCAGCGAGTGCAGGCGCAGCTCAGGCGAAAACCGGGTATCAATATCAAGCTGGGTCAGGGCGGTATTCGCGAGATCGAATTCTTTGTTCAAGCTCTCCAGTTGATAAATGCAGGACGGACGCCGACCGTACGTTCACCCGGTACTCTGGAGGCACTGGGCCTTCTCGTCCAGGCAAACATACTGGACGAGACTACCGCGAAAGATCTCAGAGAGGCTTATTGCTTTTTCCGGAAAACCGAGCATCGCATTCAGATCAACCATCAGATTCAGACGCACGAGCTGCCGAGAACCGGTGAGGAACAGCAAGAGCTTGCTCGCCGGATGGGATACCATGAGGACGCGTTGACCGAGTTCTTGTCGGATCTGGAGAGATTGCGAGGAGTGGTTGAGGATCTTTTTTCAGGCCTATTCTACCACTCCAACGATGAGAACGAGCATCAGGTGTCTTCTGAAGCGAAGAGGATCTGCGAGAATATCCTGGATGAGGCGAAATCCGTTGATCTATTGTCCGCAGTAGGGTTCGAGGATCCTCAGTCATCCTATCCGATCCTGAAGAGCCTGATAATCCCCTCGGAGAGACGGGGACTGTCGGAGAAGGGGCGTCGCCTACTGGAACGGCTGGCTCCGTTGCTCATTGATGAACTGCTCGACGCGCCGGAACCTGGATCCGCGCTCATCTCACTTGACAGGTACATCGATTCTCTTCGGGTCGGCTCCGGCTATCTCTCCACCCTGTTGGAGAATCCTGCCACAGTGCGATTTCTCATCAAGATCCTGGGGGAAAGCCGCTTTTTCACGGATCTGCTGGTCCGCCATCCTCAGTCATTCGATTCCTTGATCGCCCGGCATTCCTCGGAGCCGGTAAAAGATCGAGGACAACTGCAAAAGGACCTCTTTCAACGCCTGGCCTATTGCACGCACTATGAGGCTGAACTGGACGTGCTGCGGATGTTCAAGAATGAGGAAATCCTCCGGATCGGAGCGGGATACCTTTCGGAAGAGATTGACTCTTCAGCGGCCCGCCGGCTGACCACGGACCTTGCGGAGGTCTGTCTCGAGGCGGCAATGGAGATTGCTCGGAAAGAGATGGGTCGCAAATTCGGAGAGCCTGATTTTGGTGATTCAGTCCCGTTCGTAATACTGGGCATGGGCAAACTGGGTGGGCAGGAAATGACGTACCATTCCGACCTTGACGTGATCTTCATCTACGATCCCCCATCGGAAACCGTCGGACGTTTGTCCGCTCACGATTGGTTTTCACGTTTTGCCGGCCGGATAATCTCGGTTCTTTCCGTACCCACTTCAGAAGGAATCGCATTTGAGATCGATGCACGGCTTAGACCCTCTGGGAATCAGGGTCCTCTGGTCTCCACGCTTTCCGCGTTCAGGGAGTACCACAAGACCACCTCAGAGGTCTGGGAGAAACAGGCCCTTGTAAAGGCTCGTCCCGTCGTGGGGCCGGCCGGGCTGCGGAACGAAGTGAACGATATACTCAGGGACTGTATTGCTCGCGCGGGGGCACGGGAGGTAATCCTCGAAGTGATCGCTCGCCTCAGAAAGCGAATCGAGGCCGAACTCGCGGGCGAGGACATGGTTCACGTGGACGTTAAGACAGGGCACGGTGGGCTCGTGGATGTGGAGTTTTTCGTCCAGGCCAACATACTGATCCACGCTGACACCAGGCCTGAGATTCTGCGCAGCAACACCTTGGAAGCTCTTGCGGCGCTATATCGGGCCGGCCTTGTTACTCAAGAATCGTTCCACGCCCTGGACTCGGGGTACCGATTCCTCTCGAGTCTGGAGGATCGGGTGAGGCTCATGGAGCAGAGAAGCGTAGATCGGCTCTCGCTCGAAGGGGACCGTCTGAAAGGGTTGGCCAACAGGCTCGGATACGGCGCGGGAGGAGATGCAGCGTTCGTGGATGACTATTTCAAGGTGACCCGGGGCATCCGCAAGATCTACAATTCCTTGTTTCATCAGGAATGATGCTGACTTACATGCCTGACGACCCCGCCGCGCCGAACAGGGTGCGCCCGGACTTGGAGGGAGTGCGCTTCCGTCGGCGGAATCCAGGCAAATCTACGCTATGATGGCATCAGAACACTGATCTACAAAAAGCGATTTGTCGATGGCCTTCCAGTACGCGGCTTCGGGCGCAATGCGCCCTTGATCGACCAGCTTCTGGAGAGCCTGATCCATGCTCTGCATACCTTCCGCTGTACCGGTCTGGATGATCGATTCGATCTGAGCGAGTTTTCCTTCTCGTATCAGGTTCCCCACTGCATGACTGGAAACAAGTATCTCTACGGCCGCGCAGCGGCCTTTGCCGTCCGCGGTCTTCACCAGCTGCTGTGATATCACACCACTAAGGGAATCGCTCAGCATTACCCGTATCTGATTCTGCTGTTCAGCGGGGAATGCGTTGATGACCCTGTCTATAGTCTTTGCCGCGGAATTAGTGTGAAGTGTCCCGTAGACCAGGATACCCAACTCTGCGCATGTAAGTGCGAGGGAAATGGTCTCCAGATCCCGCATTTCGCCTACCAAAATGATGTCCGGATCTTCACGGGTGGCCACTTTCAAGGCATCGGCGAAGGTCCTGGCGTGAGTCCCGACCTCCCTCTGCGTTATCAGCGATTTTCTGTTGTCGTGCACGAATTCCAGTGGGTCTTCGACAGTGACGATGTGCTTTTCCGTGGTCCGATTCACGTAGTCAATTATAGCGGCCAATGTGGTAGACTTCCCGGAACCTGTGGGGCCGGTGACCAAAACCAGGCCCCGTCCGATCTCCTGGATCTTCTCAACCCCTGAGGGCATTCCGAGATCCTTCAGGCTCTTGATATCTGTCGGGATCTGCCTGAACACGCCGGAAATTCCCCGCATGCCGTAGAAATAATTGCACCGAAAACGGCCCTCCTTGCCTATTTGGTACGCGGTGTCAAGTTCCAAGTTCGTCATCAACTTCTTCTGCTGTGTAGGAGTCAGCGTCTCCAAAAGGATCTGTTGATTGACCTGGTGGGTGAGTTTGTTGTGCTCGGTTTCGACCAGGTCCCCGCTTAGTCTCAGAATGGGAGGCCGACCCGGGACCATGTGCAGATCCGAGGCCCCGGCCGCCAGCATCTGCCTTAACAAGGCGTCAATTTTGGCCATAGTATATAGTCCCCGTCATCATTTTCGGACCGGGAGCCGGCTGCACGATTGGTGTAGTGCCGGCAACCAAGAGCTTGTCACAAAACAGACCTGACAGCGACAGAAGGCGCCGCGGGCCAAGGACGTAGGGGCTGCGCATGCGTCGCCCTTTTTATCGCAAGGATGAGGCGCGTGTCACTTGCAAGGGTTACTCCGTGACGGACGCTAAGCGCGGGCCTCCTAGCCGAAAAGCTCCTTCTTCAGCGCGTGCGAGCGCGCGGTTTCCCGCGTTATCTTGCCGGCCTTGAGCAACTGTTGAAGCGAGTCATCCATTGAGCACATACCCAACGCGCGGCCGGTCTGCATCACTGAGGGTATCTGGTGCATCTTCTCGGTGCGGATAAGATTCGCCAGTGGAACGGTCCCAATCAAGATCTCCGTGGCAAGAACCCGTCCAGACGAATCCACGTTGGGGACGAGCATCTGGGTTATCACCGCTCGCAGAGAATCGGCCACCATCATTCTGATCTGATTCTGTTCCTCGGAAGGAAAGGAATCCACCAACCTCGATATGGTCTTGGGACCGGACGATGTAGAAAGAGTAGCCATTACCAGATGTCCGGTTTCGGCAGCAGTCGTGGCCAAGCTCACCGACTCGCGATCACGAAGCTCACCTACCATAATGACGTCCGGATCTTCCCTCAGCGCGGCTCGAAGGGCATTCCCGAAGGAGCGGGTGTGCATCCCCACTTGCCTCTGATTCACTAGGCCTTTCTTGATGGGATGCACGAATTCAATGGGATCTTCAATGGTCAGAATGTGCACCGGCCGTGTGGAATTGATGAGGTCTATCATCGCAGCCAGAGTGGTGGACTTACCCTGACCCGCGGCTCCGGTCACAAGAATCAGACCTTGATGAAAAGTACAAAATCTTCTTACAACATCTGGAAGGCCCAGTTCGTCCAGGCCGGGGATTCTAGTGGGAATGATTCTGAAGGTCGCGGAGAGGCCCTTACTTCCCGTAACCAGATTTCCCCTGAATCGCCCAACATCCTTGAGATCGTAGCTGAAATCGAGCTGGAGCTTCTGCTCCACTATCTTGCGCTGAACGTCGGAAAGAATACCGTAGACCAGTTTCTTTGTTGCCTCCGGAGTGAGCGGTTCCCCCTGAAACTTCTTCAGACGACCGAACTGACGGAGAAGCGGCGGTTCACCGACGGCGAGGTGGAGATCAGACGCGCGGGCGCGCGCAGCCATTTGAAGGAGAGAATCGAGTCGAGCCATACCAACTCCCATGCCTGAAAACAGAGGCACAACGAAACATGAAAGTCTTTTCCGCGGTTCAGTAGTCCGTGGCTTCGCCTCGGACAAGGTACGCCAAGAGCGCGCACGCTGCGCATGGACTTGGAGGGGAGGCCCTAGCCGGGCAAGCATTTCAACGTCATGCTACCGACAGTTGTCATGTCACGTAAGCTGTCCGGGGCCCGCTCAATCGCCCCACGCGTACTGCGCGACCCTCCAAACCACCCCATACGTTATCCCGCGAACGGGTGGTTTTTCAACGGGACTTTCATAGGGATTTCTCCGTGTGAGAGGGCGGACCAAGCCGATTGCCGGGATAGACGTGGCGGAAGCGCCTTGGTGAGTACTCGAGGATTCGGCGGTTGCGGAATCAAAGTTCTCTCGGACCATGAGAAGCCGCTTCCTTGTCGGGCAATGCCCGACGAATTCCGGTGAACAGCCATCAGCCAGGGATGGCAATGGTCCGGTCCCTCAAGCGTCGAACCGGTCAGCCTGTTTCCTGCTTGCTCTCGCCCGGGGATTCTCCGGGCGCTTCCCCATCTCGGATACTTAGGAACCCGGCTTCCACGTCGAGGAACGCGTCAACGATCTCAGGGTCAAATTGCTTTCCCCGTTCCTCCAATATCATCGAACAGGCCTCCTCATGTGAGAAGGCTCGTTTGTAGAGCCTCTCCGTGGTCAAGGCGTCGTACACGTCGGCAATCGCCACAATCCGAGCAGCCAAGGGGATGTCCTCTTGCTTGAGTCCATAAGGATAGCCATTCCCATCCCACCGTTCATGATGGTAGTAGGCCACATCCCTGCCTATAGAGAGAAAGCTGTCCTCTCCGGTGTCACTGGCAGCTTGTTCAAGAGCCTTGCCGCCACGGACCGCATGCTGCTTCATAATCTCAAATTCATCCATGTGAAATTTCCGAGGATTAAAGAGAATAGAATCGGGAATAGTCACCTTGCCTATGTCGTGGAGAACCGAGGACTGTACCAGATCGTCAATAAACTGTCGGCTAAGCTGTTCCCTGTACCGCTCTCTTTGCCGCAGCTGATTACAAAGAGCTCTACAGTATTCAAGAATTCGTTTGAGGTGCCAGCCCATCTCACCTGAACGAGACTCGGCCAACTTGGCCAACGCAAAGATCGCTGAACCCTGAATCCGTTTGATTCGCTGGTAGGAACCCATCAGCATGTCGTTGGCCTTTTCCAGATCCACGGTCCTCTTGACTACCATTTCTTCGAGCAGGCGCGTGTGGTCCCGCTCAAAGCGTCGGAGCCTGCAATGTTCCATCCCCTTGCTGACCGTATTCAAAAGAATCTCGGCGTTAATAGGCTTGAGAAGAAAGTCATGGGCCCCCTCTCGAACGGCTTTGACCGCATTGGTAAGGTCGCCGAAACCGGTCACAAGAATCACAGGAACGGTGTCATCGATGTTCCTGACTCGAGCGAGGACCTGGAGCCCGTCCATTTGGGGCATCCGGATGTCGGTGATAACAAGGTCAGGGCGCTCTCGCTGAAATACGTCTACGCCTTCTCTTCCCTCACTTGCCGATAGTACTTCAAACCCGCTGAGTTCCAAGAGTTCGCTCAACAGGCCAAGTGTGGACGCATCATCGTCGATGGCCAATATGGAACCTGACGTCGTCATACCGACGGCGTCTTCGAGGGAATCGCCGAAGCCAACGTCAGGGTCTGTGTAATCAGGGCCCAAGGGTCAAACCCCCTTCCAAGATTGCGCTCAAAACAGACGCTCCACATGCTATGGACATCATTGTCTCAGTCGAACTGCGGCATGAAACACGCGGCCGTTCCAAAACACGTCGATCAAATCTCAACAACCCTCCAATTCCCTTTTGGAACAGGTCTCGATGTGACTTTGGCCCCGTTCCCACCACCCGCAATCGCTTCACACGGCAAACAGACCCCGCAATTATAGTCGCGGACCGGGTGACGTGTCAACGTGCAACGTATCTGAAAGCGTATTTTTCGCAAAACACCAGGCGACAAGACCATGTCTGCCAGGACAAGAATAGTGCTGCTCCGGCTCTAACTGGAACGAAAGCGCGGGAAGGAAGACTTGACAGCTTCAAGCCCATGATTTACCTGTGAGGTAAAGTGTTGTCCGGGAGGAAGTTGCTATGCGTGTAGATCGATTTACCCTCAAATCTCAGGAAGCCCTGGAACTGGCGCAGAAGGAAGCCGCTGACAGTGGCAACCCACAGGTGGAAGCCGAGCACCTGCTCCTTGCTCTCTTGGGTGACAAAGAAGGGACCGTGGCCGAAATCCTAAAGAAGCTAGGCGTGGATCCTGAACGGGTTCGAGGGGAAGCCGCGAGCGCGGTACAGCGTCTGCCGCAACAGACCGGATCAGCTCATGCTGAACGATATTTCGCCAACGCCCTACGATCTCTTCTGGAAGCATCTTTCAAGGAGATGGAGCAGCTCAAGGATGAGTATGTCTCTGTGGAGCACCTTCTACTGGCACTTACCGAGGCATCGGGTACAAAAGCCGCATCCATACTGAAGAGTCTGGGAGTGACAAGGGACCAGATCTACCAGGTTCTTACGGATATTCGAGGCAGTCAGAGAGTGACCGACCAATCCCCCGAAGACAAATACCAGGCCCTAAAACGGTTCACACGCGACCTGACCGAAGAAGCCCGCAAGGGGAAGCTGGACCCTGTAATAGGTCGCGATGACGAAATCAGAAGGATTATTCAGGTCTTGTCCAGGCGAACCAAGAACAATCCGGTTCTCATTGGTGACCCCGGGGTGGGGAAGACCGCGATAGTTGAGGGTTTGGCCGGCAGAATAGTCTCAGGGGACATTCCCGATACGCTCAAGGGAAAACGCGTGCTCGCACTGGATATCGGGCAACTCATAGCCGGCGCCAAGTACCGCGGTGAGTTCGAGGATCGGTTGAAGGCTGTAATCAAAGAGGTCACCTCAGCTTCAGGAGAGGTCATACTCTTCATAGACGAGATGCACACTCTTGTCGGCGCGGGAGCGGCCGAAGGCGCGGTGGACGCGTCCAATATGCTCAAACCGGCCCTGGCGCGCGGCGAGCTGCGATGTGTAGGCGCTACTACGGTGAACGAATACAGGAAGTACATCGAGAAGGACGCGGCCCTGGAAAGGCGATTCCAACCCATCTATGTGGCCGAACCGTCGGTTGAGGATTCTATCTCTATCCTCCGAGGCCTCAAGGAACGTTACGAGGTTCACCATGGCGTGCGGATACAAGACAGCGCGATTATCGCGGCCGTAACCCTTTCACATCGCTATATTACTGATCGGTTTCTTCCGGACAAGGCCATTGACCTGATTGACGAAGCATCATCCGGATTGCGCATGGAAATCGATTCCATGCCCACTGAGATCGATGAGATTGAGAGGCGCGTCATCCAGCTTCAGATAGAGGACGCGGCCCTGAACAAAGAGTCGGATTCAGGCAGCAAGGAAAGACTGGGCGAGCTCCGCATTGAGATCGAGCGATTGGAAGGGGAATCGAAGATCCTCAAGGAAAAATGGGGCAAGGAAAAGGAAATCATAACCGCTATCCGGGAACTGAAAGAGAGGCAGGAACGGGCAAAGACCGACGCGGCCAAAGCTGAAAGAGAGGGCGACCTGAGCCGCGCGGCTGAACTCAAATACGGAATACTAATCAACCTGGATAATGACATTACACAGAAGAACGAAGAACTGACTGCAATCCAGCATGACGGCGGTCTCCTGAAAGAGGAGGTAGGGGCGGAAGATGTCGCGGAAGTGGTAGCCAAATGGACCGGCATTCCTGTGGCCAGAATGCTCGAGGGTGAGGTGGAAAAACTCCTCACCATGGAAGACAGGATCTCGCAGCGGGTCATCGGTCAAAGCGAGGCCATAGTGGCCGTAGCCAACGCTGTTCGGCGGGCCAGGTCCGGATTGCAAGACCCGAACCGCCCAATCGGTTCATTCATTTTCATGGGTCCCACGGGTGTGGGAAAGACCGAATTGGCCCGGGCATTGGCGGAATTCCTGTTTGACGATGAGCAGGCAATGGTTCGAGTCGACATGTCCGAGTACATGGAACGGCATTCCGTGGCGCGGCTCATCGGCGCCCCGCCCGGGTACGTGGGGTACGAGGAGGGCGGGTACCTGACTGAGGCCGTCCGCCGCCGTCCGTACTCGGTAGTCCTATTCGATGAGATTGAAAAGGCCCACCCCGAGGTCTTCAACGCTTTGCTCCAGGTAATTGATGACGGTCGTCTAACCGACGGTAAGGGCCGCACTGTGGATTTCAAGAATGCCATCATCATCATGACCTCCAACATCGGATCTGCAGACATCCAGAATCTGGCAGGCAGAGATGAAGAGATGATGAAGACCAGGGTCCTTGAGGCCTTGCGGCAGAGCTTCAAGCCGGAGTTCCTCAATCGGCTGGACGATATTATCATCTTTCATTCCCTGGATCGGGAGCAGATCGAGCAGATCGTGGACATCCAGATCCGAAGGCTCAACAAACGTCTTGAGGAGAACAAGCTTACTCTGGTCCTAGATACGGCCGCCAGGGAAGCGCTCGCGGGCGAGGGATTCGATCCCGCATTCGGCGCAAGGCCGCTCAAAAGGGCGATTCAGCGACTGATAGAAAACCCGCTGGCCATGGAAATACTCGCAGACACCTTCCAAGCCGGAGACACCATCGAGGTAACCCCCGAGGGAGATCACTTCAAGTTCGTAAAGAAGGTCCCAAAGGAGTAGGAAGACGAGGCCGGAGACGCAACCTGGGCAACAAGGAGAACAGCGGTGGGCCATCACAAGTCATTCCCCTTCAGATTGCTTCGTCACTTTGTTCCTCGCAATGACATTAGCTTGAATCGCTCAATTTGGGTTGTCTCATTATTTCACCTCGGACTCGAGTCCGGCAACGTTCCGGTTTCGGCAAAGCTCCCCCCCGTCCCTTCAGGGCTATTTCCTTGAGGAAACACAGTCAAAGAGTACCATAGGACCACCTTTGTTGTGCTGAAATGCCCGTGAATTGTTCGGGCGGTCCATTTATTCCGGCAATTCCCATCCGTTGGTCAGCCTATTCTGAGAAGACCACGCCATTTCTGTCAGTACAATGTGAGACCCTACACCGAGGAAGTCATGTCCACGGCATACTCTACCACTGTTTCGGGATTACCGGCAGAGGTTATCACTATGTTCGTGGTGTTCCAAAGAGGGGCAAACCATAGCGCATCTGTGGGTCACCCAATCCTATCTTTTCTGATCAGCTTCAATTATCGCATTCAGCTCTTCAAGGGCCTTGGCAGCCTGGCCGGATTCTGTGTAGATCTCGGCAATCTTAAAACGAATCACGTTTTTGACCGTTGGGCTGTCTTCATATTTGGAGAGTATTTTACGCAGTTCGGGGATTGCCTTCACTTGTTCACCCTTTTCTTCATAAATCTCGGCAATCCTTTCAATTGCAAGGTAGATGGTCGTTTCTCTTCCGGAAACCATTTTTACCCATCTCTTGGCAACACTGAGGTAATTGTCCATCAGACCCATGAAAGATTGGGTCTTGCCGAACTCTTCCTCTTCACGTGACTGACTCTCTGCAAAGGCACTCGTACTGCTCATCGCTATGATGATTATCGTACAGAGGATTGCCAATGCCGTTTTACGTCTGTTCATGCTATTTTCTCCTTTCGCTTTTATGGTTTTGTTGCCTGTTGTATTTCATGATGATCATGCACGAGACATTCTTTGCACATTTAGTTCTTTCCGCGGATAAGGTTGCGGGCCCTTATGTCTACTAGGCATTTTGAAGTAACGGTGCAGCGATGGGCGGACCTTACGTTCGAGCCGTAGCATACGTTGGCTCAGCGCTCCCGGGCTCAGCGGAATTGAGGCCATACCGGGGGCGCGACTCGGCACCGGTGGCATGCGGAAATGTCGTATCGTGGATTGGCTCTCAGCGAAATCTGAGATTGGGGGCGTGTCTCCTCCGAACCAGACCAGGGCAAACACCACTGTGGCCGCTGCTGCAGCCCAGCCCAATGGCGGTGCAGGGGCGAACCCCGAATCCGAGTCCGGGGTCTTCCCCTAGAATTGCCACAGCAACCTGTTGCAAGGTCTATTTTGTGACAAACCCATAGTATGTGATGGCTTACTACAGGGCCAAGATGGTTGTTGACTGAGGGGCTGATTTGGAAGTATACTAAAATACAGGAAAAACCGGTCGGCAGGGAAGGCCGCGTCTCGAATATTGCCCTTGACGCGCGATTCGGGGAGTTGATTGTTTCATCAAGTCCGGGAGATCGTTGAAAGAGCGGTCCGTGATCTTTTCGCCCACAGGATTGGGCGAGCGCGGCACGATCTCAATCAACGCAGGTGTTGAGACTATGAAATTGAAGAACATTATCAGACTGATTCCAGGCTTTCTTGCCGGCGCGGTTGCTCTCAATACGTTCGCCATCCCTCAGAAGATAGTCCTTGGGGCTGATCCCCTTGTCTTAAAAGGTACCATTGTTCCTACATTGTTCGGTGGCTTCGTTGGGGCGATCATCGCATATATGTTCCGGCAAAAGGCTGATAGAGCGAATGAATTGTTGCGGGCCAACAAAGAGCTTTCTCGCGAGATAGTTGAGCGCAAAGAGGCTGAAAAGGCTATCGTCAAAGCCAAAGAGGAATGGGAACGCACCTTCGATAGTGTTCCGGATCTGGTTACCATCACGGATAAGCAGTACCGCATAGTCCGGATCAACAAGGCAATGGCCGACAGATCTGGGTTAAGTCCCGAGGAGGCCACTGGGGCAACCTGTTATGAGGTATTTCATGGCACGGATGGGCCGCCGGCTGTGTGTCCGTACGCCAGATTGCTGAAAGATGGGCAGGAGCATACAGCAGAGATGTTTGAAGCGAGGCTGGGGGGGACATTCAGTGTCAGCGCGTCTCCCATCCTTGGTGCTGACGGCGAAATAACTGGATGCGTCCAAGTGGCCAGGGACATTACCGATCTCAAACGAGTCGAGGAATCGCTGCGGGACCAGGAGCAGACATTGAGAGGCATCTTGGCCGCGTCTCCGGTAGGCATAGCCAGGGGAAAGGACCGTAAGATCACATGGATTAATGAAGCCTGGGCCGACATGTTCGGTCTCTATGCCGCAAGTGAGCACGTGGGAAAAGGCACCAGGATGCTCTATTCTTCAGAAGAGGATTACACGCGTGTGGGAGAAGCCCTTTATGAGGATCTCGGACAGGGCGGCGTCAAGGAAATAGATGTGAAGTTGGTGAGAAGGGACGGTTCCATCTTCGACGGCCATATGAGGCTGGCTAACTTTGACAGTTCCGATCCCCTAAAGGGGGTGATCATCGCGTGTTCGGATATATCGGAACGCAATAAGGGTGAACAGGAGCGGCTGCGTCTGGCGACGGCTATTGAACAGTCTGCGGAGAGCATATTGGTAACCGATGCGGACGGGACGATTCAGTATGTGAATCCGTCGTTTGAACGGATCACCGGATATTCCCGTAAGGAAGCCGTGGGCAGAAATCCCTGCATTGTCAAGAGCGACAGACATGATAAGGCGTTCTACAGGAACATGTGGGAGACTCTTGCCGCCGGCGAAGTATGGAGAGGACATCTCATAAACAAGAAAAGGGACGGAACACTTTACGAAGAAGACGCCACGATCTCACCCGTCAAAGATGAGTCCGGAACAATAGTCAACTATGTGGCGGTGAAGCGTGATGTCACCGGCGAAGTCCTGCTGGAAAAGCAGCTTCAGCAGGCCCAGAAAATGGAGGCAATAGGAACCCTGGCTGGTGGTATCGCCCATGATTTCAATAACCTGCTTCAGGTGATTCAAGGGAATGTGGACATCGGGCTACTCAAATTGGGAAAAGGTCGGCCCGGGCCTTCAGAATTTCAGGAAATCAGAAGAGCAGCCAGGAGTGCTGCGGACTTGACTGAGGGGCTCCTCACTTTCAGCCGACACTTTGAGAGCAAACTAAGGCCTGTAGACCTCAATCACGAGTTGGAACAGGTCGCCAAGATGTTGAACCGAACCATCTCCAAAATGATTGCCATTGAACTGAATCTGGCCGATGACCTTGATACTATCAACGGCGATCCCGCGCAGTTGCAGCAGGTTGTCATGAATCTGGCGGTGAACGCAAGAGATGCTATGCCCGGAGGTGGAGAACTCCATATCCAGACTCAAAATGCTCAATTGGATGCGGAATACTGTAAGTTACACCTGGGAACAAAGCCCGGCAGGTACGTCTTGGTGTCCGTCACTGACAGCGGTTTCGGGATGGAAAAGGAAATAGTAGAACACATATTCGAACCGTTTTTCACAACTAAAGGGCTCGGCGAAGGAACCGGTCTGGGCCTGTCCATAGCCTATGGGATAGTGCAAAGCCATGGTGGGAGCATAACTTGTTACAGCGAACCGGGCGAGGGAACCACTTTCAAGGTTTACCTGCCGACCATGGGAAATCAAGTCGATACCGAAGAATCCAGGGATGCCGACTTCCTTCCACGAGGCCATGAAACGATTCTGCTGGTCGAAGACGAGGAAGCGATCCGAAACTCGGGAGAGAGCATTCTCAGCCTTTTCGGCTATTCTGTTCTCACCGCTGCCAACGGGCGAGAGGGCCTGGAACTCTACCGAGAGAAACGCCATGAAATAGCCCTGGTGATTCTTGATCTGATAATGCCGGAAATGAGTGGGCGTGACTGCCTGCGGGAAATTCTAAGCATAGATCCGAACGCGAAAGTTCTGATAGCCAGCGGCTATACCGCCAACGGCAGGATCGACCAAGCCCTCCGGGAAAAGGCCAGGGCCTTCCTCAGAAAACCCTATGAAGCCCAAAGTATGCTCCGGCTGGTTCGAGAAGTGCTGGACGCGGAAATGCCGGACGGCCATGAGGCATTGCGTTAGATACGGAAGGATATTGGAATCTGAGAATAATGATTGAGAAGATACAGAGGAATTTGGCCTGATTCTCCCTGTTGCTCGATTTGTTCAGGCTGTTGGGATTCGAGATGGCGTACAGAGCCGACCAACAGGGGCTGTGAGGAAATGGATTGAATAACATAGTGTGAGAACCTAGGTCGTTTTCTTTTTGCGAACCGACTGTTCTGAAAGGTAGAAAAGATGTCCAGATCGCAAATGATTCTTAGCCTGGTCATAGTTGCCACTCTGGTTGTTGGTGTCGGACGCTCCACCACTCCGACCGCTACTGCCGCTATGCCATCTAGTACCGCCAAATCGGCGCAGGCGGCGCTACCCAAGAAGGCGGTTGTGCTATTTAGCTACCAAGACGATTGGTGGTGCGTCATTGACGAGAACAAAGGAATTGTGGAAGGCCTGACAAAAGCCGGTTACGTGGAAGGTCGGAACATCGAAATCACCCGGTTGTACATGAATACCAAGTCGGTCAACAAGACCTCCACGCTAATGGAAGCCGCTGCCGTCGGACTCTTGGCGCAGATAAAGGAGGCAAATCCCGAGGTACTGCTCATAATGGACGACGACGCCCTACGACATGTAGGCGCCAAGCTGTTGGGCACGGATTTGCCAATCGTGTTTGCCGGGGTTAACTTCTTTGTTACCGAGCCCGACTACGGCTGGGTATCTGAATCGCAGCGCGCGCCTTTGGCCGATTCCTTGGAACATCCGGGACACAACATCACTGGGGTACTGGAGAGAGTCTCTTTCAAAGCGGGCTTCAAACTGTTGCAACAGATCCTGCCCGAAGCCAAAACTGCGCTCTTTCTGTCTGACAACAGTGTCGTGGGCAATGCCCTGATGAAAGGAGGCGGAGGAGAAGCTGAACTGGAAAAAGCGCCCTTGAGAATCGTAGACAAGGTTTATACCGACAGCTTTGAGGAACTCAAAGCCATTATCCTCGATTACCAAGACAAAGTGGACAGTATTGTTTTGTTCATTCCCTGGACGCTGGTGGACAAAAAGGGGAATCACGTGCCTCAATATCAGGTGGTTCGCTGGATGCTGCAAAACAACAAGCGTCCTGGTATCGCCTACCTGGACATCCTCGCCAAGGAGGGATACCTCTGCGGGGTCGCGGTGGATATGGTCCAACAAGGTTTTCACGCAGGTGTAATGGCAGGAAGAATCCTGAACGGTGAGAAGGCCGGCGAAATCCCTATCAGTGACCCGGTGGCGAACCGGATTATGATCAACCTGGCCCGTGCCGATCAATTGGGGATAGAGATCCCCTTTGAGGTAATGAAGAGCGCTGACGTTGTATTCAAGAAGATGACAGCCTACCCTGAACATCGGATGTCCAAGTAACGAGGGACCAATATGAAGATATATCCCAAGCTCCTACTCATTGCCTTGCCCCTGATTGTGTTCCCGGCGTTGCTGGTGGGACTTGTCTCTTACCGGACATCCCGGGATGCAATCCAATCGGTGGTACAGGACGTGTTGGGGACCAGGCTGGCACGCGTGGTAAAGATCTGCGAGGAAAACCAGGCTGTGTTACGCCGGTATGGCCTGGAGAACGTGCCGGCCAACGTGGCGAAGGCCCGTGAGAACGCTGCCATAGCCATGCAAGAAATCCGCTTTGGGGAAACGGGGTACGTATTCGCCGTAAACGCTCAGGGCTCTGTCCGCGGTCACCCCGACGCGGACGTCGTAGGTCGCGATGTGAGCGCGGAACCATGGTTTCAAGAAATCGTCAGGGCTGGAAAAGGCAACATACACTACGTCTGGCAGGGGGAAGATCGCTGTGCAGCTTTCGAGTACTTCGACCCCTGGGAATGGTACATCATAAGCAGCGGCGCTGAAAGCGAACTGGCGGGTGCAATTAACCGGTTGAGCCTTTACACTATGTTGCTGCTTGCCGTCAGCCTGATCGTCGCAACAGCCGCACTGCTGTTCCTGACCCGTTGGCTCACCGCCCCAATTCACGCCCTGATCGCCGGGATAGAAAGGATCGGTCAAGGAGAGTTAGACACTCACATCCCCGTTACTACCAGCGACGAGGTCGGCGTCCTTGCCACCGCTTTCAACAGCATGACCGCTCAATTGCGTGACCTCATCAGAAGCCTGGAGCAACGGATAGCAGAACGCGAGCGAGCGGAGGAATCGCTGCAGGAAAGTGAGCAGCGGTATCGCGTAATCATGGAAGCCTCTCTGCAGGGAACGTATCAGGTTGACGCCAAAGGACGTATAATATTCGCCAGTCCGGCAACCACCGAGTTGACTGGGTATTCCCTCGCGGAATTGGATGGTTTGTCGGTGGATGCCCTTTACCCCCCCGGCGAGGCCAAGGCGATCAACGATGCCAATGTCGCGCTATTGTATTCCGGCAAGCCCATTGTCGGAGAAAACACGCTGACCCGAAAGGACGGCAGCCGGGTCGAAACCTACTTCAGTTGCGCCCCTGTTTTCGACGAAAGAGGTGAGTACACAGGGTTTGTTGGATCCATTTTGGACATCACCGAGCGCAAGCGGGCAGAGGAATCGCTGCGGGAGAGCGAGGAGAGATATCGCACGCTTTTCGAGGAAACCACGGACGCAATTCTTATAGTGCGTCCGGATGGGAAGATCATTGACGCCAATCCCTCCAGTTCAGAGCTTCTTGGCGCCACTGGAGAAAAGATCATGGGAACTGACGTGCGACAATTCTATGGGAATCCTGCTGACCATGAGGCTATCCTACAAGAGATCGATCGGAACGGCTTTGCACGAGAACTTGACTGGCAGGTTCGCAGGAAGGACGGCAACATGAGATCGTGCGTGCTGACCTCATCTGCCTGGAGGGATGAGCATGGCAATATTCTGGCATATCTGAGTTCCGTCCGTGATATTACTGAACGGAAGAAATCCGAAGAGGAGCGTGAACGCCTTCTCACAGCTATAGAGCAGTCGCCTGAAACCATACTGATAACCGACACGGATGGCACGATCCAGTATGTGAACCCGGGCTTTGAAACCGTGACAGGGTACACTCGTAAAGAGGTCCTCGGCAAGAATTCCCGGATCTTGAAGAGCGGGCAGCACGATGAGGCATTTTACAGGGAAATGTGGGAAACGATCAACAATGGTAGAGTGTGGAGTGGTCATTTTGTCAATAGGAAGAAAGATGGAACGCTTTTTCAGGAGGAGGCAACAATCTCTCCGGTCAAGGATGAGTCCGGAAGAATTATCAACTACGTAGCTGTGAAGCGTGATGTTACCAGCGAAGTCTTGCTGGAAAAACAGCTTCGGCAGGCCCAGAAAATGGAGGCAATAGGCACTCTGGCTGGTGGTATTGCCCATGATTTCAACAACCTGCTGCAGGTGATTCAAGGGTATGTGGACATCGGGCTACTCAAATTGGGAAAAGGTCAGCCCGGGCCTTCAGAATTTCAAGAAATCAGAAGAGCGGCCAGGAGTGCTGCGGACTTGACTGAGGGGCTCCTCACTTTCAGCCGACAGTTTGAGAGCAAACTAAGGCCTGTAGACCTCAATCACGAGTTGGAACAGGTCGCCAAGATGTTGAACCGAACCATCTCCAAAATGATTGCCATTGAACTGAATCTGGCCGATGACCTTGATACTATCAACGGCGATCCCGCGCAGTTGCAGCAGGTTGTCATGAATCTGGCGGTGAACGCAAGAGATGCTATGCCCGGAGGTGGAGAACTCCATATCCAGACTCAAAATGCTCAATTGGATGCGGAATACTGTAAGTTACACCTGGGAACAAAGCCCGGCAGGTACGTCTTGGTGTCCGTCACTGACAGCGGTTTCGGGATGGAAAAGGAAATAGTAGAACACATATTCGAACCGTTTTTCACAACTAAAGGGCTCGGCGAAGGAACCGGTCTGGGCCTGTCCATAGCCTATGGGATAGTGCAAAGCCATGGTGGGAGCATAACTTGTTACAGCGAACCGGGCGAGGGAACCACTTTCAAGGTTTACCTGCCGACCATGGGAAATCAAGTCGATACCGAAGAATCCAGGGATGCCGACTTCCTTCCACGAGGCCATGAAACGATTCTGCTGGTCGAAGACGAGGAAGCGATCCGAAACTCGGGAGAGAGCATTCTCAGCCTTTTCGGCTATTCTGTTCTCACCGCTGCCAACGGGCGAGAGGGCCTGGAACTCTACCGAGAGAAACGCCATGAAATAGCCCTGGTGATTCTTGATCTGATAATGCCGGAAATGAGTGGGCGTGACTGCCTGCGGGAAATTCTAAGCATAGATCCGAACGCGAAAGTTCTGATAGCCAGCGGCTATACCGCCAACGGCAGAATCGACCAAGCCCTCCGAGAAAAGGCCAGGGCCTTCCTCAGAAAACCCTATGAAGCCCAACGTATGCTCACGCTGGTTCGGCAAATACTCGACACCGAATCCCCGGGAGCTACGTAAACCGCCCGGGAATTCCACCGGGGCAGTACTAGTAGCTTACCCGCCTCAGGATTGAGGTAAAGAAGCCGCAGAGGTTGATCCCGATCTGAGGATAGACGCTCATGATTTCCTGAAATTGGTGATGTCTGATCACGTAGGCTTCCACATCGCCCGCGGCCATACAGGTGGCATTGGCGGGCATTCGAGTGAAGAGGCTGAGTTCCCCGAGAAATGAGCCGGCTCCGATTGTGACCTTTTCCTCCTGGTCGGAGGTCTCATAGCCGGTCAGTATCTTGATGTTTCCGTTGACCACAAGATAGATTGACGTATTCTCTTCGCCTTCTCGTATGATCACGTCACCTTCATTGAACTGTTCCACGGCAACCACTGAGGCTATGGCGTGCAGTTCCCGGATTCCCATTCCTTCGAATATTGTGAAGGTCTTGAGTGTGTTGATTCTTTGTATGGTCTCAGGCATCTCAGCCTCCTCTTTCATTATGCGCTTGAGGGCGAAGTCAGCCATTTCCCGTACATCCGCAAACTTGTCCTGTGCGCGGAGTTCAATAACAGGAATGAAGCTCGAATCCGGGATCTGATCGCCTATGGCATACAACGCCAGCGCGCGGGTAACGTGATCCTCAGCTTCCACGAGAATGTTGAAAATGCGGTCCAGATTCTCGCTCCGGAGAAGTGGTAGGAGCTTCCTTCCTTTTTCGATCTTCTCGTCTATGGGAATGTCTTCGATGAGCGGTATCAGATAGGCCGTGAGTTCTTGGTCAATGGAGTTCTCAACCATTTCAACGGCAATGGACGCTGACTCGGATCGCAGGGCCTGGTACATGAGCCGCATATCCGCGTGAGAGACCCACAGAGCGTAGAAGATCAAGCTGAGGCTTTCTTCATTGAGTTCAACCAGTCGGGACCTCAGCATCTTGATACTTTCCGAGTCCTTCCGACCATCCTCCATGTGGTCCAAGGCGCGAATCGCGATGAGGTTTCCGTAGGCTTGTGCCAGGATCTTGCCAAGGAACGGGATCAGCTCGAATTCTTTGAGACCGGAAAGCCTAATAGCTTCAAGAATTCCGTGTTTCACCCGCGGCGGCGCGTCAACCAGCGACACTTCAAGGAACGGCAATATCTTGGCGTCGTACCCTGCCAACGCTTCAATGGCGGCCTGCCTCACATAATCGTCGGTGTCCTCTAGGCATCGGATGAGCTTTCCAACGCCCCGTATGTCGTTGCTGGCCGCGAAAGAGGCCGCGGCCTCGGCCCGAGTCCCGGGATTCCCGTCGTCCAGTAGCTTAAGGGCCACATCCGGTTCCATTTCCGGGATCTTCCTGGCGTCCGCCAAAGGCGCTTCTTCGGTTCGATCTTCCACTGCAACCGGCCCAAGTTCCATTGCAGCGCCGCCGCTGTCAAAGGCCCGCACTGAGTCGATCTGGTCGAAATCTATCTTCTGATCAACGATCACTTGCTTGAGTATGCGTTTGTAGTGCTTGCGGAAGAGCAGGGTTTCCGCCAACCAGTACATCGCAAACACGAGCGCTATGTACGAGAAATACTGCGGCTCCATCACGGGCTTGAGCACGATCATCGAGATAGACCCGATCAGCATGCCGATCTTCAGTACCGAGCCCCGTATGAAACTTCGGCTCCAGGCCGTGAGGTCCGGAGGAATAATGCTGTAGAGGATCTTGTTGACCGGTCCCGCGATCGCGCGCTGAATGAGGATAACGGAGAATTGGCCGTACGACGCAATGTAGATGTTGAAGAACGCGGACAACGAGGCAAAGATTATAGAGAAGTTGATGGGATGCGCCAGGGATGCATTGGTGAGGCCCATACGGGAGTAGAGGCGGCCCATGAAGAACAACGCCACAAAGGTCAGCATGGTGGTGGTTCCTCGGAACACACTGAGGAACGATATCAGAGAGGCTTCGGTCGCGAACGTGTCGTTGGCGATCACACTGAACTGATAGAAGAAGATCGGGAGCAGCACGTTCGGAATCAAGCCCGTAATGATGAGGTACCTGATAATCGGGAATTCCTTGATCAGGCCCGGCACGTCGGTCAGTCGGACATTTGTAGCCTCATGCACCGCGGCGGACCCCTTGGCGCTGGATTCCCCGAGCAGGTTCGATCCGGTCCGGCTCAGGAACAGAGCGACCAGCAGGCATACGGCCCCGAAGACCAACAAGGTGGGGTCCTCTCCAATGACGAGCGTGAGCGGTTTCGTGGCAAAGCTGCCCAGTGTTGTCCCCAGGACCTGGGCCGCGGTAATCATGGGAAAAATCCTCTTACCTTGCCGCGCGTCAAAGAGGTCACCGGCCATGTTCCATAGATAGATCAGAAGGATAGAATCAAGAAGGTAGAGGAGCTGATAAAGAATCGGGTAGACAATTGTGAAACCGGCCTTCACCATGAAAAACAGCCCTACGGTCGAGCCCGCGTAGATGAGAAGGAAGCCTGAAAGCAGGTGGTGATCCCTGAATCGGCGGGCGAGCCGATCCACGATTCCCAGTACCACAAAGGTGAGCAGCGCATTGATGACCAGCATCCAGGGAATGTACTGGGGGCCGTAACGCTTCAGGAAGCTGGCATCAACATAAGTCCGAAAAATCGCGGTGACAAAGAAGATAACGAAGAAGATGGAGGACAGCCAAAGAAAGCGGGAACTCTCGTGAACGTAGATCTTCAGATACTTTTCGAGGAACTGCTTCATCATTCTCCCCGTCTTGTTCGGTGTGTCACGGATCTTCTGCTAAGGGCTGGGATTGATTATAGAGCAATCCATGAAAAGCTTCAACAGTGGATTCTTGACACAAGGCAATCCTTCGGTTTCGAGGGGCGGATCCTCTCATCGCTTGTGTCATTGCGAGGAGTGAAAAGACGAAGCAATCCCCATGTTTTGGCGCGGACGGGATTGCTTCGGTGCGCTCGCAATGAAATCCTGCCGGCGCCTGTAGAATTTCACATTGAACTGTCCAATTTAGGCGATTTCTTGCAGAATAGATGAGACAGCCGACTCGACTCTCCGAGTTATTTGGACCGGCCGGAAGACCCCATTTCCGCGATTTCATTGGCGTGCCGACCAGGATACGGGTCAGTACAAAATGAAAGGCATTTTGCTTGAGTAGGTTCTGAAAAAGTCCAAATAATCTGCCAAGATCTGGAACGGACCAATATAAGCAGGCAATCAAGGCGGGAGCGGGGCGGTCACGTCACGATATATGAACTGGAAGATTAAACGTCCCGTCGCCTCGTTCGTCAGTGAGTGACAGGTGGCAGATGAATCGGCGGCTTCGGGAGTTGGGAGGTGGTGTGGCAATCCCATGGTTTCAGTCGGACTGAAAATGAGCTATATTCTGACCGAACAGGTCAAGTTAGTCCGCACCCCGCGGATCAAAGCAGATCCTTATGAAGAAGTCCATGGAAGAGCGGAAAGAGTATGCGAAGATCATCGGCAAAGCATGGGTGGACGAAGAATTCAAGAAGCGACTGCTTACCGATCCCGTCAGCGTCTTGAAGGAAAACGGCATCGAGGTGCCCCAAGGAATGACCGTCAAATTCGTGGAGGGGAAGGAGAATGAAATCCTCGTGCCGTTACCTCCGCGGCCTCCTGAAGCAGCGGAGTTGTCCGATGAGGATTTGGAGAAGGTTGCAGGGGGGGGGCGCCGTAGTTGTGGGAGCGAGTGCTCCCTTTAGCGGAAACGCTAAGTTAAATTTCTGATCCGTATCATCATACTGGGCTCAGTTTGCCAGTCAGCCAGTTTCTCGCCGAGCCCGGCTGTTTTCAGGCGTTCGAGGTGAGTTGGCGGCCATGAATTGGGCTGCCATGGCCTCGATTGGACATTGACAGAGGATGCCCCGTGAGTTGCGATCGCTGGTTGTAGCCAAAATCAACCAGCCGGAATAGTCCACGGAACGGAGTATTTCCGTCAGAGACTATTGTAGCGGGAGACTTTGCTTTGTGACTCAGAATCAAATGAGAAGGAGGACACATGAAAAAGATCACATTTTTCGCTATGCTATTCTTATTGAGCACTGCCCTCGCCGCACAAGGGCAAACACGCATGATCCCCCACTTGGGAGTTGACGGCAAATTCGCCGGTTGCTTCTGCTGCGTCAAACAGACGTGCGTGGTGGCCAAGAATGAAGTCGACTGCAAGAAGATCGGCGGAGTAAAGATCAAAAAGTGCGAGGAATGCGAAAAGGCGGCAGAAAAAAAGAAGTAGCGCATGCAAGGCCTCCATTTCATTCTAATGGCCATTTGGCTGCTACAGCCTCACCACAAAGGAGTTCCCCATGAAGAAAATAATCGAAGAGCGAAAGGAGTATGCCAAGGTCATAGCTAAGGCATGGGTGGATGACGAGTTCAAGAAGAGACTGCTTGCCGACTCCGCCGCGGTCCTGAAAGAGAACGGCATCGAGATTCCCGAGGGCATGACCGTGAGATTCGTGGAGCAGGAGGAGCCGAAGGAGAATGAAATCCTCGTGCCGTTACCTCCACGGCCTGGTGAAGCGGCAGAGTTGTCCGATGAGGATTTGGAGAAGGTAGCTGGAGGCGTATTTACCAAGAACTATATTCCTACCTTCGATTAAGGCTACGGCCCAACACTAAACTGGACGTTTGCACTAAGGCTTTGCACTTTTTCGTATTATTAGGCTCACACACGCGACACTTTCTACCACTACTGGAAAGGTTGACCCCATGAAAAAACCATTGAAGAGCGAAAAGAGTATGCCAAGGTCATCGCCAAGGCCTGGATAGATGAGGAATTCAAGAAGAGATTGCTTGCCGATCCAGCCACCGTCTTGAAAGAGAACGGCATTGAGGTGCCTGAAGGGATGACCGTGAAGTTTGTGGAGGGGAAGGAGAACGAAATCCTCGTGCCGTTACCCCCTCGGCCACCGGACTCATCAGAATTATCTGACGAGGATTTGCAGAAGGTGGCAGGCGCCGGGCCGGTAGTAATTTATTAAGATGGTGGATTTACGATTGATTTATTTGCCAAAGATTGCCTATAAAATAGATACAAAACGAGGGCAGATCAAGATCACGCAAACATAAGGTAGACCACCATCTCACCCCGCTCTCCTGCCGTCAACCTGTTTCTCGCCGAGTTCTGCTGTTTTCAGGCGTTCGAGGAGAGTTGGCGGCCATGAAATTCGCTGCCACTCCCTCAATTTCGAGAGTCCTTACCTGGCGCCTCGGAGCGATGAATCCGAGGTCCATCTGTTTCGAGCTCCCGTACTTACAGCGTTTGGGCAAGCTGAGCCCAGCAAGAAGCTTAGTCCTCCATGCGAATGTAGGTGGAGGTTTGGTGACTGGGCAGTACCTGAGGCAGTACCGCCGGTATCGGGCAGCACAGGCATCCAGGCATTGACCCAAGCAGGAGGAAAGCAGGGTGCCGCTCGGTCAGGCCGTCATCCGTGTTGGGTCGGGCGTAGATACCGAAAATTGCTGTAAGAGTCAATGAATCCCTGGAGCCTTGCTTTCTTGGTAGCCATGGGATTCCCGTGGATGTATAGTTGTTGTAAAATGAGTGGACTGGATGATGTCCGAGGGGCTGACTTGATTCCTGGGGAGGTAGTAATGCCTGGACTCAAACATTTGGCGGTAATAGTCTTGGCTCTGACAATCAACCTACCGGCATTGGCCGGGTCCGACATGGAAGATAAAAAGGAAAGCGAGATGGAAGTCAAACAAGTGGTGGCAGTGTTCTACAAAGCGCTTAACGCTATGTTTACGGGTGATCTGGATCCGATGAAGGAGATCTGGTCGCACGCAGACGATGTGACGTACATGGGTCCGGACGGTAGTTTCCAGGTTGGCTGGGATCAGGTGCTGGCTAATTGGCAGTGGCAGGCTGACAAGAAACTGGGCGGCAAGGTAAAGCCCGGGGAGATGACGATTACGGCCGGCCAAGACATCGCCATAGTGAATCATTACGTGACGGGGGAGAATACCCCAGCGGACGGAAAGTCTGAAAAGGTCTCACTCCGCGCGACACTCCTTTTCCGAAAAGAGGATGGGAAGTGGAAAATGCTTGGACTTCACTCTGATACGCTCCCTTTTCTGGAGAAGGGAATGCGATGACCCTGAGTCTCGTTATAGGGAGCAGACAATCAACACTGTGGCAGGAAAGGAGACTTTGGCAGCTTCCAAGAGCTTCTTGTGTCACCCGGCCGATTGCTCTGTCGATGGAAACAAAGAACTTGCCTATCCGGTGCCGCGGCTCCCTCATTGGACTTGCCTGAAACGCTGTGATCCGTTGACACCCAGAATATTCCAGCGCATACTTCAGCAGCATCCGGAACTCTCCGGCTTTATGAGCAAGAGCCGACCCATCGAAGGATGAAGCGGCTTGGAGAGTATACCAAAAGTGGCGTGGATGGGCATACGGCAGATCTCCTGCTTCACAAACCAAGCGCAACCCAATCTTTCTCTGGTCTGTCTCACTGGCTGGAGCCTTCACGATGGCTCTACGATGTCTATACGCCGGCCTTGCGAACAGTAAAACCTTACCCTACCCCTCGCCGCTCGCGTTACTCGAAATAATCGCTGCGACCCATCCTACTATCCTATCTGTATCGGTTTCGTCTCCCCTCTATGCGTAGTAGGACCCCCCCCAATATCCTCCGGCCTACCTCTGATCATGCCCGATCGTGTTTAATGCGCAAACGTCAATGTTAATGTCGTGCCGGCTGGAAAGTCTACGTCATCGGGGGCAATCCCAGTTCCGTTCCTCAGTCCGTTACTTCCTCCGGGACCGTAAGGTGTCGTCGGGAAGGGGCCCGCACTACCGCTGTTACCGCTGACGAAAATCATCGATCCGGGTCCCGCATACGACGCACGTCTCGCGTAACTGTGCGGTCCGAACGGTCCCCGATTGCCCGTGGTGCCCGTACGGCTCCACGTGAATGTCCAATTGTTGTATGTCGTAATCGCGCATTCCGGTATGAGGTTTTGAAAAATTAACCCCCCCGGGCCCGCCGCCGTCCCCGCCCAATTTTGGGCCGTAGTCAATACTTGGGTTATTACTAGTGTATCGCATTCGCAGTCACTACATACACTCTGTATCACGGCTGTCGGGGGTCCAGGACCGTTCCATCCTCGCTCAATATGCGCTGTCAACCGCCTTCTTAAGTTCCTCGGGCTCGCAAAGATCGGTTCCGGCTTGTCGAATGGGCTCTCGCCCACAAGGAGGTTCTCGATTTGAAGTCCAACATTCACGAACGCGCCCACAGTATGATACGTGCTGTTTAGCCTATCGCGTCCGGCCTCGTACTTCACCGAAAACATACCATCACGCGTCTTCACTTCCGCTCCGCCGCGAATACCGTAAACGCCCGATCCTGCACTGAACCTATACCCCGTGACGTTCAGGCGTAGGTCCGGCCCGCCTTCATACAGTTCGTGGGAATATCCGGCCACAAAGTCGTAATTCTGCGGTCCACGTCTG
The DNA here is from genome assembly GCA_964527475.1 of uncultured Syntrophaceae bacterium. GTDB lineage: Bacteria > Desulfobacterota > Desulfomonilia > Desulfomonilales > Desulfomonilaceae > CAZGNL01. Next base: position 6,733 of record CAZGNL010000027.1, on the reverse strand, counting down.
AACGCGTTGGCGAGAACGCTGCTCTTGAACAGACTCCCGTACCAGTTGAAGTTGAGATCCAACGCGTCATTACCGGGAAGCAATGCCGCCATCTCGCATCCCACGCTGCCCGAAGAATACCATCGGCCGCCCAGTCTGGTAGTGTCGAAAAATCCATTAACTCCCAAGAGCGTATTGTCACCACGTATGGTCCTAATCCCGCCGCCGAAAGAGAGATCAATCCTGTGATTCGCCCCTCCTGTAACTGTCTTCCAGAAATCGGTGAATTCTCCGTGAGCTTCCCCAAAGACCGTCGAGTCCCTGCTGAGGCTGATCGGCAGCACGAAGTCCGTTGTCAGGCGACTCGATTTCACGGCCTTGCCGAAGCTGTACAGGTACCCCACCTGTAGATTGGGGACCGGCGGCAGTATTCCCTGAAGTAGTTGAGGAGTGAGAAGAATTGAGTCGGAACCCCGCGGTCCTCCACCACTCGGCGCCCCCAGCGGATTGGACGGCGCAAGGTCGAGCCCGCCCCTCACGACAGATGAAGCGCTGTACGGCGATTGAGGAAGTCCCTGCGCCCACACGGGAGCCGAGAACAGCGAAAAGAGGAGTAGAGCGCAGACGGTAACCGAAAATGATGAAGACCCGCGTTTCCCAAACATGATCCCTCCCATGTAGTCCTGCAGGCCACCACGTTCAATAGAGAAAGCCGATGGTTCGCAGGAGCTAAAGATGATTTCGTGCAGACTATCTGGAAACTCGCGAAAAAGGCCTGTGAAGTCAATCTTTCCTTAGCGGCGGTATAGGGAATCGGATCGTTTCCCATCTAAGAGCCTGCCGACGTTGAGGCGTAAGAGTGCTCGCTTTACTTCCCGTTCTAGCGCTCTCAGAACCCCATACGCGAAAGCCTTCGTTTTCAAAGGGTCAAGCCTAGACCGACTGCCGACGTCGCGCAGAATCGTTCTCAGAGACGTTCTCGTTGATGTCTGCGTTCAGGCTGTATGGGCGGCGCTATTCTCCCCAATGCGTTTACCTGTCAGCCCCACAATCAAAGCCTATTCAATTGCACCGCGGTTCTTGTCGGCCAAGCTTCCGCATTGTCCCATGATTCTCAGAAGGGAGCGTCAAAGTCAACGTTCAGCTTTGCGCCCACGATCCAGGCCCTTCTCCTGAAAGTGCCGTCCCAATTGGTTTGATCGCCTCTGCCCAAAATTTCCACATCAACGTTCGCGGCTGCTCTGAGGCATGTGAACTTGGCGAAGGCGCCCAGATTCAGACCAAACCAATGCCCGGTGTATTCGGCGGATAATTCCGCAAAATAGCCTTGGTCAAACGTGCCTGTTACGTTCCATCTGTGACCGGTCAGGCCCGCGGTCTCGGCGTAACGGATATTCCCCGGAACGAACGGAAATCCAATAACACTCACGTTTAAACTTCCCTTGGCCCAATTCCGGTTATGCGCCAATCCTATGTACGGGATATAGCTCTTGACGGTAAGATCAGCCTCGTCTGTCGGGAGACTCACAGGGAAACGCGGAGCTATCACCGGATCATGTAGGCGCACGCCAAAAGAGTCGAACCGAAAACCGCCTATAAGGCTGACCACCCCAAAACCGTGAAGATGAGCCTCTCCGCCGAGTGACCACCATTCCACTTCTGATTTCCACTCTCGGTGGTTCACCACAAGAATGTCCGCGGTGGCGCTTTCCAATGAGTTGCGGTTGCTCGGAACAAGGAACGAGCCTCGGACGACAATTCCCATCTGATCGCGAACAGGAACCGTAGCCAAAGCGCAGAAATAGACACCGCACAACGGAAGTTGCTGCTTGACTTCTACGGTATCCACAATCACGCGGTCAAGTGACCCCATGTCGAAAACCATCCCTTTCGGCTGATCAAGGTAACCCACATACAATGCCGGCTCAATCCGAGCGAGAGCGGATTCAAACCCTGCTGCCGACATGCCTGCCATTCCAAGAAAGGAACCGAGCCCCTGAGCCGGCGCCGCTCCGGGTGTCATCGCCAGGATCACCGCCAAAACCCACAACCAAACAAAACGTTTCATGCCAATATCCTCCACAGCCTCGTTCATCACGCTTGAATTGCCCTGGCCCACTATCACTATGCGAACAGCCACTCTTGCAGGCTGGTCACTCCGTTCGATATCGCCGGAGACCACGGAGCATTCGTTAGCCGGCCTCTCTCACCCCGGGAGGTCACCGGATCTTCGTTGTGAATGCCCCGACAAAGCAAAGAAACCAAGGCGTTCCTATCGGAACATGGATTCACTAGCCTTTTTGTCAAGATACCCGGATCTCGGATTACCGTCAACCACAATCTGAGAAGCGTATCTTCACCCACAAATAACCCAAGCGTGAAGGGCCGGAGGGAATCCCTCGCCGGACACGGGACGACCCATCGGCCAACGGAGCGTCTTGCCGCCTCGGCAGTCTCGGACCACCATCCTGGATGCAAGCAGAACCGTTGAGGCCGTTCAGGGTAAATGGGAGCATCCTTGCCATAAGACGAAAGAAGGGCTATTCTTACCAAACAGGTCAAGAATAAGCGAGCTGCGGAACGAACGGTTACCAAATCACAAGATTTGGAGTTGACCATGAAGAAAACTATCGAAGAACGAAAAGAGTACGCCAAGGTCATAGCTCAAGCGTGGGTGGATGAGGAGTTCAAGGCCAAACTGCTCGCTGACCCCGCCACGGTTCTGGCCGAGAACGGGATCGAAATTCCCGAAGGCATGACCGTGAAGTTTGTAGAGGGGCAGGAGAATGAAATCCTCGTGCATTTACCCCCACGGCCTCCTGATTCAGCAGAGTTATCCGATGAGGATTTGGAGAAGATAGCTGGCGGAACTGGCGTCGCATCTTTAGACGTGGAATTCTAAGTGGCAGACCATTCGGGGTTGTGATCGGTAGTAGAAGGATTAAGGAGCGTAAGGAAACAGCCGAGCGCACAGAAGAATGAAGATGAGAAGTCGTGTGGTAACCACAATCACAGCCTGCTCTCTCGCCGTCAACCTGTTTCTCGCCGAGTTCTGCTGTTTTCAGGCGTTCGAGGAGAGTTGGCGGCCATGCATTTGACCGCCACAGCCTCGATTTCGGGAGTCCTTACCTGGCACGTGTCTTGCTGCAAGCTCATTCCCTCAGCGGACGAGTATCAGTCCAAAATAGTCAGGAAAAACTGGACCGTTTATTGTGAAATCCAACAGCGCCCCTATTCTGAATCCATGATGTCCTGATCGGAATCCACATCATTTCACTGCGTTCAGCAATCTGGACCTCAGCTTCGTGGCCTCCTTTGAATCCGGCGGGAGGCCTGCAACGGTACCGTCCATATTGTTTGTCGCGACCGTGTTTCCCCAAACGTGGATCGCGTAGACTCGGAAAGAGGCCGATTTCGATCCCGCTTGCTCCGAGTTGGGTGTCACCTGGATAATGACATCTAAGGGCACCTCAAGGCCGTGTTCGTCCTTGTATGGACCTCGAACAGGTCCCACAATGTAGTACCTGCCATGCGACCCACGGTAACTCTTCTGGGAGACGATTGCGCTGCGGACCGCGTTCATGGCTATGGCATCCTTCTCCTGCAACTTGGACGTCACGAAATGATCGAACGCCAGGTGAGTTACGAGATAGACGACCACAGCATTGATGATGAATGTGGTCAATATCGTGTTCAACAGGCCCTTTGTCTTCCCGGTCACCTTGCGCCCCACGATGTAAATCCAGATCGCATAGATTGTGGGCGTGAACAGGATGATGAACATGCAGAAGTAAAACAGCGCTATCAGCGCGATCCCAAGAATGCTCGCAAGGGTCATGCTATTCCTGCCGGAGCTTGTTCCTTATTCTGAACCGGGCATCTTTAACCGTATCATACTTCTCGCCTGGTCGCGGAGGACCGAATCCAGTTCGTTGGCCCCCACAATTTCGTGCAAATCCTGAACCTGCATGAAAGCAAGCAGCCTTAGCGACATGGAAACAGGAGAGTAAGGGTTCAGAATGATGATCTTTTTGATTGTATGACGAGTGATCCAGCGACGATGTTCGTAGATCGCCTCCAGCACTTTGGGGGAGGTGGGCCTCGTGGCAGCGATGCGCGCCACATCACGTTCCGTTAATCTGGGATTGTCCAGGAGGCTTCGAATCACCCGGTGGTCCTGATCCCGGGCGATTCGCTCGATCATCTTGAAATCAGGCTTTCGAGCAAGTGCCTTACGGATACCCAAGGGGGTTTCCTTGAGTCCGCCGTCCAGAAAAGGCTGGTGGGGAATATCGGCTGTGCCCTCGGCCGGGATGTCTATAAGAACCGGTACCAGTTCAAACACCTGTTCTTCTTGAGCCAATTCAACCAACTCAGACATTCGTCGCGGGCCAAGAACCTCCAATAGATTCCCGGTCAGCAGGCCATAGTACAACCTGCGAGAATCTTCGTCACCACGCACAGCCTTGTCGAGAATGGCCTTGAGGACCTCCAAAGCCTGGATGTTTTCCATGTCCCTGAGCCTTTCGGCCAAGGCATAGCCTCGCTGATTCACATCAGGGATGCGTGCAAGGGTCTTGACCGACTCCCCGGGGTTGGCGCGGTTGTTTTCAGACTCCATGAAGTTCCCTATCGAGCCGGTAGATTTCCAGGGGCCCCGGCGGTTCGTCCGTGCAGCTCAAGACAGGCACATGACCGGAAATCCCGTGGAACGCTTGTTCGATATTATATAGAAAACGGATTCGCAGGGCTATACAGTGCCCGCGCGATATGATAACTAATTGTTAAAGCCCAAGTGGATGGCCCAAGAAATGAGAATAGCATTTGACGTGGACGGAGTTGTGCTCAACTCCATAGACATAATCCTGAACCGTATCAACGAGCGTACTGGAACGAGTCTCGAGACCGAGCACCTGGTTTCCTGGGATCTGGAACCTATCGGGGTTGATTTTGAGACGCTGCGGGACGCGGTCGGATACATGTACGCGGTACCGTTAATAGAACCGTACGATGGGGCCGTGGAAGTTCTCTCCCGGATTCATCAGGCAATTGGGGAGCCGCTGCTGTTCATCACCGGCCGCTCAGATCCGGACTCGGCGCGGCGTCAGCTTGAGGCCCTGCCCTGGAATTCCTCAACCCCCGACATGATTGTCAAGGGAGGGACCCGGTACAAGATCCCATACTTTGAGGAACACGGCGTCGAATTCATAGTGGAAGACGATCCTGAGCACCTTGCGGAATATGAGGAAGCCGGCATTGGTGTCGGTCTCATGGTGAGGCCGTGGAATCGGTCCGCGAATATTTCTGTCAACCAGCGGTTTGACGGCTGGACCGATCTGGAGAAATGGTTCTTCGACTCACTCCCAGCAAGGCCGCAGAGCATGTCGTAAGGGCTTGTCGGAAAATAGAAGTCTCAATTCCCACTGTGTCGTCACCCCGGCGAAAGCCGGGGTCCAGAAAATCTTAAAGAAGCCTGGATTCCGGCGTTCCCCGGATCGGAGTCCGGGGCAGGTTCTGGAATGACGGTAATGAGTTCCGGCAAGGTTTCAGGATTCATAGGTTGTAGTACTTGTTTCAGGACGAGCCTTGAGACGGCTTGGGTCCGGCTACGGGTTCGCAAGGGGAGCTACAGGGCCGGTGTCCGGCGCCGGCCATGACATGTAGACTGCTTCACATACAAAAGCGTCGGATGCCGGCCCTGGATGATTCCGTTTATTTTCGACAACCGAACTGGTGGAGGAGAGGTAAAATGGGTTTCTTCGGAAAATTGTGGCAACAGATAAGGGGGATCTTCATAAGGGCCGGTGACGACCTGGTATCCGGCAGTCCTGAAGCCATACGAGCAAGTTACGCATCGGCAATAGACGACACCAAAAGACGGTACAGAGATCTGCAGGAGGCGGTGGCGCTGTTGGCGCACCAAAGGGAGAAGACCGCGTCACGGCTGAAGGCACTGGATGACGAAGAGAAAGACGTTCAGAAGAAATTGGAAGGTTCCCTGACCCTGGCGGAATCCGAACCTGACATTCTTGCTCATCGGGAGGCCGGAAGTCGTTACTTGCAGCGATTACAGGACCTTGAAGACAAACAGGGGGAACTGGCCGACGAATTGGACGCCCAGGGGAACAGGGTTGAGGAATACATGGCCAAACTGCGAACGTTCATGTCCCAGATTGACAAGCTCAAGAAAGAGCAGGGTGAGATGGTTGCCGAGTTCGTATCCAGCCGACAAGTGCTTCAACTGGAGAATCGGCTTAAGGGCCTTGGAGAGACAGCGATTGACGAATCCCTGGTGGCCATCAGGGACAAGATTGGGCAACTGAAAGCTCAGGCCAGGATCGCTTCGGAGATGAGGGAGGGCACCACAACGGCCCAGGATGAAACCTATGAGCGCGTTGGAGCAGAGAAACTGGCTGAATCGCGATTCGACGATCTGCTCAAGGCCCGGGCCAAGACAAAGACCGGTGCAACGGAGAAGGAAAGGGATCTCGGCTGACCGGCCCTCTGGAGCGTGACGGTTACTCACTGCACCTGGACGTTGTTCTCCACAAAGGAGCGTCCTGACGCTCAGAGAGAAAATGAAAAACGACAGCTCGCCACCGCCGGAATTCGCTCGGAAGATCATAGAGAAGTACGTCTCCTCTCAATCCAATACCTTCCTGATTTTCGGAAATACCGGGGACATATACCCGGTCACCCCAAGTCAGTACGTGACCCTGACCGATTTCCTCGTGAAGGCCCTCATCAAGCCCGA
>CAZGNL010000026.1:0-39915 GCA_964527475.1 uncultured Syntrophaceae bacterium | reverse complement strand
CGGAAGAGGTTTACCGCAAGCCGGGTACCAAGTGGCCGAAGGACTTCACGATTAATATCGCAGACATCGTCGGATCCATGGGCGGCGACAAGGAATAATATACCTGAAGGTCCTGAAAAAGAACCACCCCCATCCGGGTCAGCGTATGGGGTGGTTTGGAGGGGAGCCACTCCGCGTGGAGCGATTGAGCAGGCCCGGGACAGCTTACGTGCATGACATCTGTCGGTAGCATGACGTTGAAATGCCTGCCCGGCTAGGGCCTCCCCTCCAAGTCCATGCGCACCGTGCGCGCTCTTGAGGTACCCTGTCCAAGGCGAAGCCAAGGACCAGTGAACAACGGAAAGGACTTTCATACTTCGTTGTCGCTTTCTAGCGATGTAAGTTCGTAAGGAGAGCTTGGAGATTCCATGATTGAATTCGGAACTCCCGGCGCAACGCCGGTAACAATAATCAGCGGGTTCCTGGGAGCCGGCAAGACCACGCTTCTGAACCGCATTCTCAATGGTGAGCACGGCCTTCGAGTGGCCGTGCTCGTCAATGATTTTGGTTCCATAAACATCGACGCGGATCTGGTGGTGGGCGTTGAAGACGACGTGGTCAGCCTGGCCAACGGTTGCGTCTGCTGCTCAATACGTGACGATCTAATCGAGACGATTGAGATGGTGCTGACGCGGCCCGAGAGGCCTGAATACATTCTGTTGGAAGCGAGCGGCATCGCGGACCCATCCAGTATCGCGATGACTTTCACGGACCCGAAGTTCCGCGACCGCATCAGACTCGACAGCATAATGTGTTTGGTCGACGCGGAGCAGGTTTTCGCTGCGCCCGAGCATATGGAGCTGAAGCTGCGCCAGATGGCTTTTGCGGATATGATCTTGCTCAACAAAGTTGATCTCGTCGACCGCGACCAAGTCCGGAAGGTCAATGATTGGCTGGGATCGCGATTTACTCGCTACCGGCTTGTTGAGGCAGTCAATGCCGAGGTGCCGTTGGAGATACTGCTGTCGGTCGGGCGCTATGATGCGGCAGGGTTGCCGCCCAAGCCCTGCGAGCATGAGACGGAGTGCGACTGCGACCAACAAGCCCATGACGGCGCTCATATCCATGAACATACTCACAGTCATTCGGCCGCGGCTTTCAGCACTGCGTCGTTCGAGACGGACGAACCGGTTTCCGTTGAGGCGTTGAAGAGCGCCGTCAAAAAGATGCCCGGCTCCATATACCGTATGAAGGGGGTGGTGCTCAGCACTGAGGCGCCGGACCGGCGAGTGATCCTTCAGGTGGTTGGAAAGCGCGCCGACATCGCCATAGACGAGCCCTGGGGAGACCGTCCGCCACGTACCCGTGTAGTGGCAATCGGCGCATCGGGCGCTGTTGATGCCGGCACTCTCGCACGGGTTTTCAACTACTCCGACGACGAGTAGAGGACCCAACAGGGAGGGAGGGAACCGATGAGACTCTTCCCAGCTGTGCTCTTCACGCTCATTACCATGGCAGGCGCCGCGATGGGCAAGATAATCCAGGAGAAAGCAGCGAGCATGCAGAAATACCCGAACATCAAACCGGGCGAGGATTTTGAAGGTTACAAGTGACATAGGCGCCTTACATGCCTAAAAAACACAGGCACAACAAAGCATGAAAACGCCGGAAAGGCCCCGGGTCCGGCGCGTAGGGGCGTAGCATGCTACGCCCTCTTGGATGGTCGGTTTGAGGCGAAACTCGCGGGATTCCCACCGCATCGATCTTCAGGTAAATTGCCCAAAAATAGTGACCGATTGATTCTTGGGCGCCCCGCGAGACGCGGGACCGGCTCGTCCAACAGTGCGATCTTATTCGGACGGAAAGCTGAATACAATGCCGGCCAGGACAAAGAACTTCTTCATCGTACACACACTCCATCATTCCGGATCGGCCTATCGGCTGATTAGCCGAGCCGTTGAACTAGTCTCCGTGAGAACGGTCCGGCGATCTCTTCAACAGACTGTCCAAATTCTCTCGAATTTTTCCGTAGGAGCTCTTGTCTTGTTGGTTTTCCAGGAAGTCCTTGGTGCTCAGGTTCCTTTGATTCGTCACCACGAGTTCGGCTCTGGACCAGGCCCTGAGGTGGACAGGATGCTTTGACTGTCCGGAGACGTGCTCTTCAATAGCTTTCACCTCGGATGGCTCAATGACCCGCTCACCTTGGACCTCAGCATATATCTCCCAATGATCCCCGCGCCAGGCCCCGTCCACATTTGCGGCGAAGAGATCACCGAAGCCTCGCACCTTTTCTTGGGCGAGGTCGATTATTAGTTTCACTTCCTCGTTCTCTGGGTCGAAGTGTTCATCACCCAGCAAGATGCGACCTTGAGAAGTCATATCGTACGGAACCCGGCACCTCATCACCAGACGAATATCCGGCTCATTCAATCGCCGCCTGATAGCTTCCTCAAGCAATTTTACCTCGTTGCGCAGCATTCTCCTGTGGGTCTGAACGGAAGCTATGTCTTCCGATACGCGTTATGCTGTGAAATATGCAAGGACTCTTTCTAAAAGACTCCCGTGCTCCATTGCCGATTCCTTTTGAACCTGCGCGTCCGTTAACCAAAATCAAGGAAGCCTGAATTTCTTGCCTTAAGAGGGACATTCTGTTCAGCTTCTCAGAGATATCCCTGACCTTCACCGACCCTTCAATCGAGATTGACGACGGTTCTTCCTGTCGGATCGGAATTTGTTCGGCGCATATGACTGTAGACTGTTTTCCACGCAAGTGGCGACCTCTTTCGATGAAAACTGGGTTGAATCCGGCGAATGAGTGATCAATCGAGCGGGTTACCGTTTGAAGGGGTAGACAACCTTCCAATCGTTCTTCATGTCTACAACGGTCCAACCCTTTTCCCTGGCTTGGTCGAGGGCCTTGTCGAGGCGACCGATCCGTGATTTCCGATCATAGGCCCACTCACGCTGTTGATCGGTGTGATGAATCAGCGCCATGAGACGCTTTCCGGAGCCTGCCGCAGCGAGTGATTTCCTGTCTCCCTCCAGCACCGCTTTGAATGGCTGTTTTTCCTTCCATTCGGGGTGAGCGGCTGCAAGCGTCTTAACGCGGTCAATGGCAAACAATAACTGAACCTATGCGGGGCGCTCCACCCACAGGGTACCGTCGTTATCGAACACAGCGACACGTTTTTCTGTGGGCACGAACTCCGGACTCCCGGGCTTCGTTACCATGTTAACGAATTCGATGATCGAAGTCTTGGTTTGACCCTCGGACCAGGATGGTAACGGGTCCTGGGCCTTGACGAGCGAAGGCGACATGAGCAAAGCGGCAGGGACTATTACGGCAGCTTTCAAGCAAGCATTGAATTTTGACTTCGTGAGTTACTCCCTTTCCCTGAGATTGGATTCGCTTGCGAGCACCGCGTAACCAACATGGCAGGAAGAATCTCTCATGATCATCCCTTTCAGTAGAGCGTGACGTAGTGGATCGTCCGGAGATAGAAGAGGCGGAGACCGGCGTGCAGATGACGCCGGCCTCATCGAAACCCATTAATTCCCTATCGGCGTGTTCAACATCTCCATGACTTGATCTATCGTGAAGCTGGCCGCCTTCTGTCGCGGTGGAAACTGCCTGAAAGTCTTCAGGAAGTTGGCCACATAAGCTTGAGCCGGCACCAACAAGAAAGCGCGATCAAGATACCAATCCCAGTACGTATTCGAAGTGATGCTGGCCTTCTCGTACGGATCCGTGCGCAGGTTGAAGAGCCAGGGGAGTCGAGTCTTTACATAAGGTTCCCCCCACACCAACATGGTTCCCGGAGCCCTCTGCTGCGCGAAAATAATTTTCCAGTTGTCATAACGGAGCCCAGTCAGATCACCGTCGTCTGAGAAGTAGAAGAATTCTTTTCGTGGGCCCTTCTGCTCCTTGCCGGTCAGGTACGGCAGAAAATTGTACCCGTCGAGATGCACCCTGTACGTTCGTCCGGCCACCCTGTGGCCCCTCAGCAACTTTTCCTTCACGTCCGGTATGCCCGCAGCCGCCAGGAGGGTCGGCAGCCAGTCCATGTGTGACATGATGTCGTTGGAGACCGAACCGGGTTTGATTTTTCCGGGCCAGCGCACCATAGCGGGTACGCGGTACGCTCCCTCCCAGTTGGAGTTTTTCTCATTGCGGAAGGGCGTCATGGCGGCATCCGGCCAAGTATTCATGTGAGGGCCGTTGTCCGTGCTGTAGAAGACGATAGTATTGTCGGCAATGCCAAGGTCGTCGATCTTTTTGAGCACGGTACCGACATTCTTGTCATGGTCAACCATGACGTCGTGGTACACGCTCTGCCAACGCCCCGCCTGTCCCTCGCTCTTGGGTTTCGCATAGGTGCGAAAGTGCATGTGCGTGAAATTGACCCATACAAAGAACGGCTTACCGGCCTTGTGCTGCTTCCCGATAAACTCCGTTGCCCGGGTTGCGACATCGTCATCAATGGTTTCCATACGCTTCTTGGTCAGCGGCCCGGTGTCCTCGATCTTCTGCTTGCCGCCGGGCAGAGCAAAGCTGTGAATCACTCCTCGCGGCCCGAACTTCTTTTTGAACTCCGGATCCTTCGGATAATCACGATGCTCCGGTTCCTCTTCTGCGTTCAGATGATAGAGGTTTCCGTAGAATTCGTCGAAACCATGATTGGTAGGCAAGAACTCATCTTTGTCACCCAGGTGGTTCTTCCCGAACTGCCCTGTGGCATATCCCTGTGCCTTGAGCAGCTCAGCAATCGTCGGGTCTTCCTTTCGAAGACCGAGGTCTGCTCCCGGCATGCCAACCTTACTGAGACCGGTGCGGAAGACACTCTGGCCGGTGATAAATGCAGAACGACCCGCTGTACAACTCTGTTCAGCGTAATAGTCAGTGAAGATCATACCTTCTTTAGCGACACGATCTATATTGGGAGTCTGGTAGCCCATCAGTCCCTTGGTGTAGGCACTGATGTTGCTTGGGCCAATATCATCACCCCAAATAATGACGATGTTGGGTTTCTTCGTATCAGCAGCGAATACCGAACCGCCCATCAAGGCAATCGCGGCTCCAATCAATAGCGCCTTTCCGAAAAGACCTCCCTTTACAAACATCATTTCCTCCCTTTTTTGCTTGATTCAAAGCTTGTCAAATTCCACTTTGACCCTCTGCTTGTCTCGAAGGGACAATCCCACAGAGTCAATCGCTTTAAGGTACAAGGCCCTTGCTTCGTCTGTCTTGTCTTGTCCCTCGTAGATTTTTCCCAGCAAAAGGTACGCGTCCGCGAAGACGGGCCACTGCTTGATTACATCTAAGAGCATTTTGCAGGCGTTGTCAAGGTCCCCGCGTTTCTGCATATAGAACGCCAAAGTGTAGCCATATCTTGGCGTTGGCGTGGTCTCAAAAGCCTTTTGCAGCAGTTTGATAGATTGCTTTGGCTTGTCATCAGTCAACAAGATTCCTAAATTGTACGCGGCCTGATGCATAGTTTGGTCGGCTTTCAGGGCGGCCCGCAAATGCTCTTCAGCCCTCTTGAGGTCCTTTTGCTCTCACTTGAGGAGCCCCATATTGAAGTTAGCCTCTGCGCTCTTGGGATCGATCTTCAGTGCCCTGGCCAGATACTTTTCCGCGTCCTTGTTCTTACGCATCCGTGAGTAGGCCATAGCCGTGTTCACGAGTGCGGGCACGGAGCGGGGCTCAAACTTGAGAGCAGTCTCAAAGGCCGTCAACGCAAGATCCGGGCGCCGTTGATTGAAATAGAAGTTTCCCAGGTTGTAATGGGAGCTCCACTGATCGGGACGAGCCGTGTACGAAGCGATCAGCTCCTTGGTCGCGGCTTGGACCTTCTTGCGAGCCTCATCGTCAAGCACCGAGCGGGCCACGGTTTCCGGAATTCTGGAGAGAGAGCTTGCAGCCCGGACACGGACCAGGCGGTAGTCATCTCCGGCGGCTTTGACAAGCGCTTGGACCGCTTGGAGTGAGGGCAATGGTTCCAGCGATGTGCAAGCCGCGGCGCGCACTGGTGGAGACGGATCATCCATCGCCTTGATGATCGCAGGCCACTTGATCGGATCGTCACAGGCTCGCAGGAGCCGCATCAACGAGACGGCAAATATCTCATCACGATCCTTTTTCACTACATAGGCCAGCATGTCCTGAAGACGATGCCAATCCCGTTTCCTAGCTGCGTCAACGAGACCCGTCCTGTCCAGAACCGGAGCTTGGTAGTCCTTCTTATGCCACTTTCGCACCAGCTTGTCGGCCCATTGAAGAGTCTTGTCCTTGTGACAGTTGTTGCACGCGTTGGGGGACTTGAAAGCAATCGTCGCCGCCGGTGTGGGAGGCAGCATGGAGTGGTCACTGCGTCGCATTCGAGCGAACTCGGTCGTGGGCATGTGGCAGGCTATGCACTTACTGCCTGGGCTGTCGGCCTTGTGCCGCGTGTGCTCTTTCACTTTTTCAACACGCTTCTGATGACACTTACGGCAAGACTCATTCGGATTCTTCTTGTGTCGATACCGACCACTGGATGTATGGCAGAACAGGCAGTTCAGATTCCCCGCTTTGACACAAGGGCTCATTCGCCAGGTCGTGAAGGTGTAGTTCTCACCTAGATCACGGCCGTCGGGATAGAAATCGGGGCTCTCAAGGGTCACCAGGTCAAAATGGTCAAAGAAGCGATCACCCGGCATGAAACTGGTCGTCAAAGGCATGGCCTTGGCGTGGCACGACGAGCAGGCCTCGTTGTTTTGGTCGTCCGTAAAATCGCGACCCCCGCGTATCATCTTGAGATCCTTGGGGATCGTTCCCTTGGGAGCTGCTTCGCATACGCGGATGTGCTCTTCGGCGGGGCCGTGGCAGGTTTCGCAATTGATGCCCGGTTCGCGCCAGGTTGTACGGTAGGTGTCCGTTTTCAGGTCGTAATTGGTTGAAAGCTGGCTTACATGGCAACTGTAGCACGCAGTATTGAAGGTGTACGGCCACTCCTTCCATTTGACAGGCTCGTCCGATCGGCCTGGGAAATGGCGGACGCCGCTCTTAGCCATATCAAACCATTCTTTCTTTCGGATATCGTACGCTACCGGAAGGGTCTGCAATCGACCTTTTTCCAAAGGGGTCAAAAAGTAATAGACATTCTTGCCGCCCAGGGCATGGACCATTTGGTACTTTTTATTGCCGTCGGGTCCGGTTTCTCGAACCCAGCCTTCATCTCCCTTGATATCCGCCCGGTACCGATGCCTGCCGATCACCACGTCTTTGGTCTGTGGCGTAAGGCTCTTCTTGGCCAATATCTCTGTGTAGGGCTGCATAGCAAGCCCGTGGTGTGACGGCGCCCACAACTTGTAGAATTTTTCGTGACATTTTCTATAGCTGCTTGTTCCCGTGTAAGACGGCTTCTTCTTGGACTGATCTTCTTCGCCGCTCTGTCCAGCATGAGGCCCACATCGAGGATGCCAGCTTATCGCAAGTAACACCACCAACGCTGCTATGAAAGTGGCGCAAATGCCGAGTCTGTTCATACATGCCCTCCTATTCCGGGCACTATGTGTGAAGAATAATGAACAGGTCAAGAACTTCTCCAGAATTGATGGACGTACTTCACGCTGGTTCCGGGAGGGGTACTAGACCGTTCGGGACTGTTCCTGCTGTCGTAGCGGCTTTGGTATGCCAGACCTTCTTTCTCAAGTTCCTCAAGCAGCGATCTGTACTCACTCACCCTTCCCTCAGCTTTCAGGCTGTCCCGGTAGCGATGGGCCAAACGGCAGAATCAAACCATATTAAAAAGCGTCTGACCAATTGACTTTTCGCTCCCGCTTCCAGATCAATCGGATCAATTCGGTTCGTCGGTCGGTGGAAGGCCCTGAAAGCACGCTTGATTCCTTGAAGAAGCTTCTTTCCGCTCACAAAACAAGAAAGAGCCCGCTTTCTCTCAATCAGGGTGGCTGAGGATGGGATGAAACAGTTCCCGAAACAAAGGAATTTGCCTTCAGGTCAGAGAAGGATATCGTCCTTAAGTCGGGATCGTCTTATCCAAGCGCGGAGTCGTGACCAAGTGGCATCGGTCACTGATGGTGTTGAGGGAGATGAAAAGGGATGATCAAGATGACCATCCCGAGTTTGAGACTTTTCACTTCGCTTTCTCGATGTCCGGCAACACCCAGGTACGGTCAAGAAATGCCTTTTTCGGAGAGTAGAGACGGAAGTAAGGGAACCAGGCTTTGCCTGGAACCGTGGGTATCCAGTTCTTTTCTTTGCCTTTGGGCGCATCAGGTCCCATGAAAATGTCGATGGATCCGTCCTTGTTCTTGATGAGATCCATACGAGCAGACCTATCTGCGATTTCCTGCTTGTTCTTAATCAGACAGCGAGTATCGACATCATAAAGAGTGATCGACCAAAAGGTCTCGGCCGGGACATTGGCAGGAACATGGAGCACGTAGTTTTTGCCCCCGTCGAGCCAATCTCCGTCTTTGTCTTTATAGGTTCCGAGGTAGATCTGCCCTTTACCGGTCTTCTGGCCGTGCATGGCCGGGTCGTTGGTGACAGCTTCGTAGAACCAGGCCGCTCGTTCGTCAAGTTGATCATAATACTTGGCCCGCTGGTCCGGGTTGGCTACCGTAGCGAAATGCCAATGCACGCCGTCAACGTAATGAGCCTCTGTCATACGCTTGGCAAAATCGTTGGCCTTGGCCATAGCTTCACCGACAAACGCCGCTTCAGTCAGCAGGTTCCTCTGTCGTTCATTGGGCTTAAAGGGCTTGCCTTTTTCAATTCCCAAAGGCTTGAGCATGGCCATAAAGAACCGGTCTCTTTCAAAAACAGGCTCCCTATTGATGATGTCCGCCAGCCGTTCCCAATATTCCATCCCTCTCGGTTGGGCGGCCAGCCACGGCTTGCCTTGCGGAGTGATAAACCCACGACTTTTGGGGTTCTTGCGTTCTGAGTACGGATAAATCGCTATCTTCTTAAGCATTTCCATCCGCTTGTTCCGATCAGTCGACATAAGGCGTATGCCCAACAAAAGGTTGTTCGTTGGCGATTGAAACACTTTATACCCTTTTGCTTTTGGCTTCTCCTGCCCAGGCCCCACAAATAGATACTTACCGGGCTCAGTTAATCTTGTGATAGCCATCTGCCACATGTCATGGGCCGCGCCGCGAACTTCTCCTTCAGGCATCTCTACCACAAACGGCCCGTCTTTTTGCAGGTCTATGAAAGGAAGAGCGTACGGAGTTGTCGCGTTGTAGGTGAGACCTCCGAGCCTATCCAGATAGCTTTCCAGGTAAACAATCTGGCCGTTCTTAGCGCCCAGTTGCTCATTGTGAGCATACTGCCATTGAGCCATAGAAACAATCGGCAACGCCCATAGATAGGTTTGGCAAGCCCGTTGAAAGTCCATTTGGTCAAAAAGCTTTTTAACCGTTTCATTCGTCGGATAACCGTTGGCAAAATCGTGGGTGAAACTAAGCGGACCTATCCGAGTCTTCAGGGTTTCAGCGCCAACGGTTCCGAAGATTATGAAGCATGCGAAGAATAATGCTAATGCCATACTGGTAAATAGTTTTCTTGTCATAAGTTCGTCCCGAGGGTTTTCTTAACATGAAGATGTTCGTAATCAAAGCTCGCAACTCACTTCGCGGACTGGGTGATCTTTTCGAAATCGCCTGGTCTCCAAGTCTTATCGAAGAAAGGCTTTGTCGGGCTGTAAAGCCTGAACAGGGTAAACCAACCCTTGCCGGAGACTGTCTTCAACCAGTTTGATTTGGGTGCGTCTTTGGGAAGCTTCGGACCAAAGTAGAGATCCACCGAACCATCGTCGTTATATTTCAGCTTGTCCAGGGAACCGATGGAAGGAAAAGGTTGCCCGTTCTTCAGTCCAGAAGCGTTTTCAGCGTCATAGAGGGTGACGGACCAGAAATTAGCCGCGGGCACCTTCGGCGGAATGTGCAGGCGGTACATCGAGCCGCCGGAGAGGTAGTCGCCTTCAGCGTCACGATACGCGAACGGGTACTTCGATCCCTTGCCGACCATGTTCATGACCATGGCAGGGCTGATCGAGTAGCCGATGATGAACATGCCGACTCGTGCGTCGACGTTTGTGTAGCTATCCTCTTTGAAATCCACGTCAGGAACATTGAGCACGTTGTTCCATTGTCTGTCTTTGTAATAAAGGGTTCCCGGTAGCTTGTCGCCGAAGCGCAATGCGTGAGCCATCTTCATGCCGACCTCGGCTCCAGCGCTGAGAATGCCGCGCATTTTGGGGTCCGGCTTAAACGGCTTCCCCTTCACTATCCCGAGGGAGGCCATCAAGCCTCGCATCGCCCAGTCCTCCGGACCCACGTATTCGCGTTGAACAAAATCAGCGAGCCCCTCAAAGTAGCGATAATCCTTAGGATAGAGCATATTGGCGGGCTGCCCGGTACCGTTGGGGAAGACCATCTTAGGCGGATTGTCTTTCTTGCTGAGGGGGTAGATGCGTGTCCTCTCCATGAGAGCGACAGCTTCCTTAGTATCACCGGTTTTCTTGTCCCGAAACGCTCGCCAAAACACGAATACGTTGTATGTCGGGCTTTTGAAGGTGTAATATCCGTCCGGGTCCTTTCCCTTGAAATCCGGAGGCAGGATCAGATACTTTCCGCCTTTCCCTTTGTCCGGCCCAACATATCCGACATCGGTTAGCGGTCTGTGCCAGAAATCGTCCAGTATCCCTTGAAGCTTCGGCGGTACCTCGATAACCGTTGGCCCGTCCTTCTTCAGATCAAGATAGCCCATCCCGTAAATGACGTCTGAGTTCGGGGTGCTGACGAGTGTTTCTGCGGTGAGCCGATCCTTCCATATAGGGAAAACGTTCGAACCTTCGCCAAACTGAGCTTCTGAACCTTTCTTCATCGCCCAAAGCGTCATGGCCGGTAACGACCAGAGGACTACCTGTGTGGCTCTGTGGAACAGCATCTCATCATGAAGTCGGTCAGCCGCCTCCTTAGTAGGATAATTCTCATTGAACGGCAATGCCCGGAGTTCTTTCCAGTAATTAGTCTGTGCATGGGCTGGGGCTCCAACGCCCACTGCAAGAATCGTCGCTAAGAAACAAGTGAACAGATGTCTCATGATCCCTCCTTATTCCAAGGTCATGCGATCGAGAGTAGCAAGAACGTCGTTACGTTACAGAGTAGGCCTAAATGCAAACGGCTTCACACTGTATCCCACCGAACGGCAAAGATCAAGCACACCCACGAACATGGCTCTGAGCATGACTTGATAGGGTGCCTACAAGGGACAAGGCTGAAGCCTCATTGAGCGAACACTTAAGAGGTTGTCTTCTCGTATTGGCTCGTGCAGCAATCGGGTCAAATCGGCCCGTAGGTCGGTGGCGGGTCCTGAAAACAGGCTTCATTCCTTCAAGACGCCCATCAACCTTTGCCACAAAGGAAACAGCCCGCTCCCTCTCAATCATGCTGGCTGACGATAGGATGCCAATCATTCCTGAAAGAGGAAAATCTCCGAACCCGCCTTTCAAATCACTCAATATCAACCTCCAAAGGCACGCGCAGCCTTCCAGCGGTAGTCATCATTCTCCTCACGAGGCGCCTGACCTCGCTTTCTTCTTCTTGCGGAGCCTCCACCCAAATCGCGTCGTGGATCATCATGACTATGCGGGCTTTCATATTCCGACGCCGGAAGATCCGATCAAGCCGCAACATTGCGGTCTTGATCAAGTCTGCTTCAATCTGTTGAGGCCAGGTCACTCGGAATTGTCTCTCCACACGGCGGGTAGCGCGGCGGTCAAACTTTCTGAATCTCCCGATCAGGCTTGGTACTCCGCGTTTGTCCAAAGGCTGGCTCTTCAGCCTCCCCCACTCCAGGTCAAGAATGAATCTGATCCTTGGATATCTCGAATGGAAGCCCGATATGTAGTCCCAAGCCGTCAGCCCGTCTATGAAATCCTTAGAGCCTTGCCTCTTTTTCAAATCATTGATCTTTCTGCTCAGGGCGAAGTGGGTCATACCAAAGCAGATTGCGAAATTGATCTCTTTCGCCACGTCACGATCATTGAGTCCCAACAGCTCGGAAGTTTCCGCGTGTACATCCCCATCAGGATCGTTGAAGAGCCGTATCAACTCTGTATCTCGGGCAAGGTGAGCAAGTATTCTCATCTGGGCTTGCGAGTAGTCTGCCTTCACCAGCACATGGCCCGGCGCGGGGACAAAGAGATGCCTCAATTCCCGGCTAACGTTTTGCACAGCAGGATTCCGAGCGTAGATCCGAGACGTAGCAGAGCGAGTCTGACCCCACACTGCGTGGATGCGCGTGTGCCCGGCCCATCTACGCAAAAAGCCCAGGTCTCGCCCCATGTCCCACCAAGTAAGGATCTTCCTCACAACAGGGTAATCGTGCGCTATCTGTTCCAACGGCTGCTTCAGGCCCCTGCGCTTCAACTGGGCGGGCGGTACTTGGATCTGAATCCCCTGCTTAATGAGGAAGTCATGAACCTCTTCATGGGACGTGAGATCCACGGACTGTCCACCGGTGATCTCGTCAGCAAGGAGAGCCATAGAGCGTTCCGTGTCCTTCATCACCTCAGCACACCGCCGCCCATCGAACCCTATCCCGACCCGCCGCATATCATCCAGCACTAGCATTAGAGGTAATTCAGTGTGGCTGTAGAGCTTCTGTAGATCAGGGCTCATCACGGAGGGGAGTTCATGTGCCAGATGGAAGATCAGACCGGCGTCATGAGCAAGGATGTCCGCGGCCGTTTCCAGGGAAGCTCTATCATAAATATCTGTAATTCTATATGGATAATCATGTCCCAGGTACCGCTGAACGACACGGGCGAGGGTCAACTCCTCCTGTACTCGGTAATCTCCGTGCTCAACCTCCCTCGATGAATCAGGATTGAGTAGGTACGCCATCAACCGGGTGTCTTCTATCTTGCTAATATCTAAATATTTATCTGTCTCTCCGTCCGGGTATAGATCCCGCTCGTCGAGAAACTCCCAAATCCGTTTGAGCCCGTGAAATATTCGCGGTGAGTTTACCGGGAAATAGAGAGACGGAGATAGGGCAATGAACTCACGCAGAGATAGATCTGTACAGTAGGATTCCTCCAGCGATAGAGCAAACCCGATCAGTACTCTATCATTCAGAATCACTCTAAGCCTGTACTCGGGGAATTATAACCGGATTCATAAACAAGCAGATAATCATCTGTCCGTACTATATATATATTATAGATCGGGAGGGTGTGAGGAGTAGCGCAGGGGGGAGCAGAGAGAGTAGTGTTACTAGCTATATATATAGGTATGTAATTCCCCAAGTAGGTGAAATGCCGACACAAAAGGCTTGAGGGTGACAAGTTGCAGTATCCATCTAGTATTTCGCCTTCGTGATAGCTATCTGCCTGCTTTTGTTGGTGGTTCGTTTTTCGGTTTCTATCAGCTTGAGTTTGCTCAGTATTTTCCGATAGGTCTGAGCCGTGGGCTTACTCACTCCGATTGCCTCACCCAGTTCTGAATCAGTGACGGCCAACCCCGGCCCGCGAGTGTTGCGAGCCAGCTCCTCTTGCCGAATCAGGAGCCATACGTAGGCCTTCCCAGCAGGACCGTTGATCTTGTACAGGTTATCGGCGGACTTGTCGGCCAGAAAAGCGTGATCGTCATCGAACTGTCGCCCGTGCCATTCCACCCACGGACTCCCTTTGATGAGGGCGTGAAGACGACCGATCAGCTCCTTCACCTGATGAGTACGCACATTCTCAAATTGTTTGAACAGGTCGTAGACGGCTTGCTTGGGAACCTTGCGGCGATGCCGGGTCGAACTCTTGATTCCCGCCCCCGCCAGGTCCCCCAGCTTCATCCCGAACCATCGGCCCACGGCGGCCTTGGCAGTGATGACGGGAATCCTCTCAAACACGGTAAGGAGCCCGTAGATGTCCACAGGGTTTATCCGATGGGGGTTCCCTCGGTGCATTGAGCACCAACCGCGTTGGCACAGCACAGACCTGCAGGAGAATCCAACTTGCCAATCGAAGATCCCCATGCGGATCGCTTTCTCGTACCACGCCGGGGAGTCCGTTACGGGAAAGAAGTCCAGCCCGGATTCCCGTTCCACCCGCACGTAATGCATCGGATTCTGAAACTCGCGGACCAGACAGTCGAAGAACAGCGTGGGGCCTTGAAGAATCTCGTATTTGCCGTATCTGTCTCTTAGGAACTCCTTGGTGCGGGGGAGGAACTTCCAGTGCTTCAGATAATGAGGATTGACCAGGCACTTATCATCGAATTCTTCAACGTCAGGGTCCCACGTATCAGGCTTCGGCTGATGGTCCGGCACAAAGACCGAGAAGCGGAGGCCGTACTCGTGCCAAGCCTCGACCAACTTATTCCGTTCCTCGTCACGGTCTTTCGGATCGTCCATCTCAAGACTCCCGTAGATTGGCACCGTCCGAGTTTACCACGCCGCCCTCTTCAGTGAAACGGGATTGTCATGGCACCGAGATTCCTTCTCAGAAGCCCTCAGATCAAATCTGAGCGATTTTCTGGACGCGCCAATGGTTCAGCATCCCCGCTTCACGGAATTTCATAAATAATAGTTATTAGTTAGTGTATCTCTTCGGCTTCACATGTGTTTCTGGTCACGGTCTCCTTGACGATGTAGAGCCTGCGCACCATCAAGAACACGGAAATGGACGACAAGGGACTGAGACGCGATCTGAGGCATTTTGGGTCAGGCAATTGTGGCCCAGGGCTCCAAAGGACCGATCATCTCTGTGATCTGGCACAGCAGAGCAGCGTCGAAGAATAAAGGCGACGAATGGCTATTCGGAGGCCCGAGAACTACACGGGGCATTCCAATCAGCGCTTCGTTGACGCTTATTTTACGTTCACGGGAAGAAATGAGGCTCTGTCTTTATCGCTGCGAGACATTCGTCCATGCTGAGGTCTGAGTAGATCTCCCACCACTTGCCGTTGTGCCGCATGTAGGCGAGATTAAACCTGTCGTGTCCTTGGTAGCCAATCCGGGCAAAGCGAGTCTCGAAGGTGGGAGAGATAGCGTCTGGGTGCGGGCACGCATAGGTTGCGCAGAAGTAGAAATAGCTCTGGTACCATTTCGTGAACAGATCGGTGATGTGGTTGAATTGAGGTTGCTTGGGCGGCGTTTTCACGTGTTCGGGTTGCAGATGCTCGTCAATGAGCTGCTGAGCTTTCCGGCTCAACTCGGCTTTCACCGAGTCCGGCGCCTTGGGCTTCTTCGGTTTCGGCGGACTGTAGACCCAGGTTTTACGACGCTTTGGCATGGCTCATTTCCTGAATTTGAAGGCACTGGGTGGAAGCCGGAACGACTCTAGAGAAGTCGCTGGAATTCGTCCCGGGTCATGTCACAATCATTCAGGATCTTATTCAGTAACCCCGGTCCTACGGTCTCTCCAGAGTGTACAGGCACCACGGTCACTCGGCCGTCAGGATGTCTTAGGAAATGGTGGCTGCCCTTGATCCTTGCGATCTCGAAGCCAACCTTTACCAAAGCGGAAACCACCGTCTTCCCATCGACACGGGGAAGTCGAGTCATAGCTGCACCGTGATGCGCTGAACCCCAACAAACTCGCTCGAAGAAATGGGACGCCCTTGCTCCTCAAGGCATAAGTCTATCGCCTCCCTCACTCGCTCCATTAAGGTATCCAAAGACCGAGCCTGAGTGTGGCAACCCCGAAGCTCCGGAACTGTCGCGACGTAGAATCCCTCCTCGTCGCGTTCGACAATGATGTTGAAAGCCATTTCCATGGACTTGCCTCCTGTCGTCTCC
The DNA here is from genome assembly GCA_964527475.1 of uncultured Syntrophaceae bacterium. Lineage (GTDB taxonomy): Bacteria > Desulfobacterota > Desulfomonilia > Desulfomonilales > Desulfomonilaceae > CAZGNL01. Next base: position 24,125 of record CAZGNL010000026.1, on the reverse strand, counting down.
TTGGAGGTGTGACCCGTAGATATTCTACCATAGGTTTCAGAGAATTGTAGAGTGTTCGCTATTTCCGGACTTTGCGCTTGGAATTCTCAATGGCGGTCGACGTCCCCATCACGGGTCGATTCTTGTTAACATGGAGTTAACATTTTCAGGGATTGTGAGGGATTAAGAGGGATCAAAAGGGATTAACAGGGCTTGAAATCGCTGGGGTTTCGAAGCAAAGCCTTGATTTACTTAGGGCAAGCAGCGCCTTCACACGGCAGGGGTCGGAGGTTCAAGCCCTCTCCCGCCTACCATGTAAAGTTTAGTTGAACCAGGATGTTAGCCTTGGTGAGCGGCATCCACCATGATTTATTGCCACTGGATTTCGGGGGTCATGACTGACCGCCCTGCCTCGGTTCTCTCTTGAAGCCATACTTCAATATCCTTTCTGCTGAACCGCACAGCCCTACCGAGTTTGATGTGCGGTATAAATCCGTAATGCACCCATTTCCTGATGGTGGATTTGCTCATGTTGAGCCATCCAGCCATCTGGGATGTGTTCATCAATTGATCTGTGTTTGCCTTTTCATCATTACATCTGGTCATTCCTCTCTTTCCTTCGGTCTATTAATGTTCGCGGCGCTCCATCGACCGATATGGACGCCACGTTGTAGGAGTAAATTTTCCTGTGCAATAATCGAATAGGGAGAGCCCCTTTTCCTTTGATAATCCAAAAACCGTGGTCAGGATTTCTTTGATTATTGCACATCAGCAAATGAGGCTCTCTGTTCGATTTCTGCACATCTCATATATGTACCATCTCTCCCGTACTTTTTTGCCGGCTCAGCCTCTATGCTGTACTGGCATAATCAGTAAACAGATCCATCTGTCTCGGAGCATCATCAGCTATAGCCTCTTTAGCTTCCAGGGCTCTATGAGTATTGTACTGAGCGATATTGGCATAATGACAATAGCCCGGGAGTGGACCGTCATAAGTCGGAGTGCCATCTTCGTTGAAGAGAGCCCCGGAATTATGGGTCCGCCACCGATCTGAATAACGGAACCGCCCCGCCTTAGCAAAACTACCTTGGGTGACTACGTCCAGAAATCCCACCTGTACAAGCTTCTTCTTTGCTCGGGCTATGGTATCCTGACCTTTGATGCCGCGCTCCTGCAAATACTTGGTCGGCAACCTGAACTCTCCGTTGTTGCTGAGATCCCCCAGCCCGCACTTGAATATGGTGAGCCCTTGCCGTTTCTTCTTACTCTTCGGGGCATAGCGCACCTGCGCCAAGCACTCCATCAGGACTAATTTCTCTGACTTGGTCAGTGCATGGAAAGCCTCGCCGTTCCACAATTCCATAGGAACACGGATGTACCCGCGCTCCTGCTTTGCCTTTTTTCTCCTTTCTCATCGCCATTCAGCGACAGTTTTAGGGGTTGTCTTCGTTTTCACAATTTCCTCCGTTGGTATCAATTACCGGTAGACCTCGGAACTACCGCGCGGGACTACACCCGCCTTGTGCCCCGCCCCCGCTCACAAGGTAGAAACGGTGTAGGGCTGAAGAGGCGCCGGGACGTACAAAAACCCGACTCACCCCAATAGTGCAAAGGCCCGACCATTGTATCTGACCTTTTGTTTTGCTGTATTGTGCTGGTAATAGACCGACGATTACCTACACTTATTATGTCACCTGACGCACGCGTAATGTTCCCCATTTGCCTAACATCGCAGAGATTAGCTCTCAGGTGAGTTCTCGTTCGTTTCCGTGATTTGCGCAAGAGAGCGTTCACATCATGCCACCCGATGACCACGGAATACCACTCGTCATATCAGCCCGTTATCTGTTGCTCCTGCGTCATCAGTTTCAAGTGTTCCGAAAATGGGTATGCCCGAGTATTCCCGAAGCCGTAAAGTCGCTCAGAATTGAAATGAGGGACGTTCTCGCGCGATTCTCAACTGGAGTGAGGGGTGGTCTCAGCCGCGGCCCGGATCATCATCTTCTACTGGGTCAGGCCGTGTTTCCCAGTAGGCACTTTAAGTGCGTACTCGGAAATCGGCCCTTGCGCAATTGAAGGGAAGGATTCTGAGATGACCGGTATGAAGCGCTGATTCAATGTCAAAGGCGTGAAATACTAGTACCCATGCTCACTTGGACATCACCCATGCCTTTGTGTCATTATCTTAGGCACTTGGCACTTTTGCTACCAATTAATACTATTAGCATAGTATGCTTCCTTGGCAGACCTGGCTCACTCAGCATAGCTGGCATCCCCCGCCAGCTCGTCCCCCTGTGGCTTCATAGCTGGGTGGCGGCGCTGTTTGATCACTATAGCTGAGAGAGAGAAAGTACAGCATATGAGCGAGAGGGAAAGCATAAATAATTCGGGGCGGCGGGCTTGTTCATGAGTCTGAATCAGTACACGTATGGACGTAGCCGCGGCGGGGTGACCTGTTGGAACATCTCACTGGTTATTTCGTGGAAGTCCACCGAGATTGCACGGATAATCGACATGGATTGACCTGAGATACTCATTCGCGTTCTCGCGTTCTGAGCGCCCGTTACGCGAGCGTTCTCACTCTATTAATGGTTGGACAGCCGTCAAACCTGAAAACCGCGGAGAATAGTTCTCAGGGGCGTTCTCGTTGATGTTTGCGTACAGGTTGTATGGGCGGGACCTGAGCGGGTCTCCGATCAAAACCGCAAAGTTGCGGCATGGTCTGGGTCTGAGCCATATACACGAGAGCCGCCTCATGGAACTTTTTATGAGCACGGCAGGGAGACCTTTTCTCGGTCTTGAGGTAGATTTCACGGATTGAGGACGAACGGCATCCCATCCTCAGCCACCCTGATTGAGAGAGAGCGGGCACTTCTTTTCTCAGCGGACGGAGAGAAGCTTCTTCGTGGAATCAAGCGTTCTTTCCTTTGTTCCAACCGATAGATCTGTCGATCTCTCACCGACGAGTGCCGGTACAATTTCCGTTCCATTTACCTGGCGAATTTGGTAAACTGCGAAAATAGTTTAACATCATTCACGCCTGTCCCCATGTTCTCGATTCATAGGGGGAGGCCCGGGCCTTTTGTCCACCTTTCAAATTGGAGGAGGTACCCCGCCCATGCCTCGAATCCTCATTGTCGAAGACGACGAATTAACCGCGAAACTCATTGAAGCGGACCTGGAACAGATGGAACACGAGGTCGTGGCCAAGGTACCGAATGGAGAGGAAGCGGTGACGACGGCCGATGAGACTAAGCCGGACTTGGTCCTCATGGACATCCTGTTGGAAGGTGAAATGGACGGCATTGAGGCGGCCGACCAGATCCGCTCTCGGTTTGACATTCCGGTCGTATATCTCACCGGGCACGCAGAGAAGGAGATTCTTGACAGAGCCAAACAGGCGGAGCCGTATGGATATCTGGAGAAGCCTACGACCTTACTGGAGTTGAGAAGCACCATAGAAATGGCTTTGTACAAGCACGAAGCGGACAAGCGACTACGGAAGAGCGAGGAACGATACCGAATGTTGGTTGAGACAATGAATGAGGGTCTGGGAGTACTCGACGTAAATGGAACCCTCACCTATTGTAACGAGGCCTTTTCTCGAACTATGGGATACTCAAGTGAAGAACTCATAGGGCAGTCGCCGCTGGATTACGTCCGCGAGGACAGCAAGAGCACGCTCATAAGGGAACTCTCGAAACGGAGCAAAGGAGCACCCCGTGCCCAGTACGAGGTTGAATTGATAAGAAAAGATGGCGGACTCGCCCCCGTGATCGTCTCAGCACAAGGCATTTGTGATGAGGATGGCAGCTACAAGGGAACCTTTGCTGTAAGCACGGACATCACCGAGCGCAAGAAGGCGGAGGAGGCGCTGCGCCAAGCCCATGATGAACTTGAAGAGCGCGTTAGGGAACGCACTTCGGAATTGACGGGAGCCAAAGAGCTACTACGGGAGAGTGAAGAGAAACACCGTTTTCTCACTGAACAGATGCACGACATAGTCTGGACCGTTGACTTAGACATGAAAACCACTTATGTCAGCCCTTCTATTGAAAAGGTCCTTGGCTTTACCCCTGAAGAGAGGTTGGATCAGACTGTCTTGCAGCAAGTGACCCCAGAGTCTCTTGAACTGCTAAAAAGACGCCTACCTGAGGAGATCGAATATGACAAGGAGAATAATACCAAAGACAGGTCGGTAACGTTGGAACTGGATTACTTCCACAAGGATGGTTCCATAGTATGCCTGGAATCCACTCTGAGTTTCATACGCGACGAAAATTCAAATCCGATAAGTATTTATGGCCTCTCACGAGACATTACCGACCGCAAGAAGGCTGAGGAGACGCTGCGGGAGAGTGAGGAAAAATATCGCGGTATATTCGATGAGTGTGTTGCCGCCATTTATGTATTTGATGCAAAGAAAAACTTCATCGACTCGAACCAGGCGGGTCTCGACTTGTTAGGTTACTCCAGAGAAGAACTCCTCAATATGAGTATTCCTGATGTAGATGCTGACCCGGTTGTTGTCTTGCCGGCACATGCTGAGCTTCTGTCGCGGGAAAGAATAATCAACTATGAGCATCAGCTAAGGCGGAAAGACGGCGAGATCGTAACGGTATTCAACAATTCCAGACCGCTCATCGATATTCATGGGACTGTCATTGGCATGCAAAGCACTCTGGTTGACATCACCGAGCGCAAGCAGGCGGAGGAGGCGCTGCGCCAAGCCCATGATGAACTTGACAAGAAAGTGGAAGAGCGGACTTGTCAACTTGGTGAGCGCATCAAGGAACTGAATTGTCTCTATGGCATCTCAGAACTAGTCGAAACACCGGACATTTCGTTTGACGAGATTATTCAAGGAACCGTTGAACTGATTCCCGCGTCTTGGAAATACCCGGAAGTAACGTGTGCAAGAATCTTTCTAGAGGGTCTACAGTTCAAGACGGAGAACTTCGGAGAACCTCTCTCGAAGCAATCCGCCGACATAGTGGTACATGGTGAGATCAGTGGCTCTGTGGAGGTCCGTTACCTGGAAGAGAGACTGGAAAGGGATGAAGGGCCTTTTCTCAAGGAAGAGAGAGAGCTGATCAATGCAATTGCTGCAAGATTAGGGCGAATCCTTGAACGCAAGAAGGCTGAGGAGGCGCTGCAGAAGGCTCACGGCGAACTTGAACAGCGAGTGAAGGAGCGAACTTCGGAATTGACGAGAGTCAATGAGCTTCTAGGGGAGAGCGAAGAGAAATACAGAAATCTATTTGAATCCAGCGCTGACGGGATTGCGGAATCTAGCTTGGACGGTAGCTTACTTGGTTGTAATTCCGCTTATGCCAACATGACTGGGTACAATAGGGAGGAACTTAATAAGCTCCGCTATCAGGATATTACACCGCCAAAATGGGCTGAGGTTGACAAAAAGCATATCCAGCAATGTTTTGAAAGAGGATGGTCTGATCTTTATGAAAAAGAACGGATTCATAAAGATGGAAAGGTTTTTCCAATTTCTATCAGGATATGGTTGCGGAGAGACCCTCAGGATAATCCTATAGGATTTTGGGACATTGTTAGCGACATTACCGATCGCATTGAGGCGGAGGAGGCGCTCCGAGAGAGCGAGGCTCATAAGCAAGCGATCTTGGACGGGATCACAGCAAACCTAGCGTTCGTGAACGAAAACCTCGAAATACTATGGGTCAACAAGGCTGCCGCTGATTCCGTCGGTAAGTCGCCTTCAGAGATGCTTGGGTATAAGTGTCACGAGTTTTGGGCCGACCCGGAAAGACCATGTGATGGTTGTCCGACGGAAAAGGCGTTCAAGACTAAGAAGTCGGAACGGACGGAAATCGTTTCTCCCAATGGGAGGGTATGGGAGGAGCGAGGTGAACCGGTCTTCGCTCCTGACGGAAGACTGACGGGGGTGATTGAGATCGCACACGACATCACCGACCGCAAAAGGATGGAAGAGCAGCTTCGTCTTCAAGTCCTCGTCCTGGACCAGATTGACGATCGTGTGACCATCACCGACCTTTCCGGCGTTATTACGTATGTCAACGAAGCGGAACTCCGAACGCTGGGATATTCACCAGACGAGCTGCTGGGGCGCACAACAGAGGTCTACGGCGCAGACCCGGAGCGGGGCGCGACCCAGGATGAGATCCGCCGCAGGACCCTTGAAGACGGTTCGTGGCGTGGCGAAGTGGTGAACTATGCGAGCGACGGCCGGGAAATCATCATGGATGTCCGTACACTGGTTGTTCACGACACCGACGGCAAACCGCTCTGCCTTGCGGGAATCGCCACCGACATCACCGACCGCAAGCAGCTGGAAAAACAACTTATTGAATCCCAGAAGATGGAAGCAGTCGGTACTCTGGCAGGCGGGATCGCCCACGACTTCAACAACCTCCTTCAGATAATCTCCGGTCACGCAGAGTTGCTGGAGATGGAACTTGCGCAAAAGGGCATGAGATATGAAGAGATGGATGCGATCCGTCATTCAGCTCATAAAGCCGCGGACCTGGTAAAACAGATTCTTACGTTCAGCAGAAGGCTGGAAGGCAAATTTGAACACATTAATATTAATAAAGAAATCGAGATGATAGAAAGGCTCCTCTATCGGACAATACCAAAGATGATCGACATAGAGCTAAGTCTTGAAAGAAGTCTGAAATCGATTCGGGCAGATTCTTCACAGATGGAGCAAATGCTCATCAACCTTGCCGTCAACGCCAAGGACGCGATGCCGGAGGGAGGCAAGCTGATCATTGAAACAGACAATGTGAACCTGGACGAACAGTATTGTCTAACCCATGCAGAATGCAAACCGGGTGAATATGTGCGCTTGCGGGTTGAGGATTCCGGGCACGGCATGGAGCCGTCCGTAATGGAACGCATTTTTGATCCGTTCTATACGACCAAAGAGGTCGGGGAGGGAACGGGTCTAGGGCTTTCCACCGTGTTCGGCATAGTCAAGATGCACGACGGCCATATCACTTGTGAAAGCGAGGTCGGGAAAGGAACGACCTTTGAAATCTACTTTCCCGCTGCCGAATCAGCCAAACCAGAGTTTGAGAAAGAACAGGATTCTCCGATAGTGGCGGGGGGCTCCGAAACTATCCTAGTCGTTGATGATGAACCGCTGATCAGGGAACTGGCTAAGAGGATCTTGGAGAAGGCTGGATATTCGGTCATGACGGCAGGCAGCGGGAAAGAGGCTGTGGAGACTTATTTTCAGGACCAATCGGCCATCGCTCTCGTCATACTCGACCTGATCATGCCGGAGATGGGCGGGAAGCAGTGCCTTGAGGAGCTGCTCGAGATCAACCCCCAGGTCAAGGCTCTTATCGCGAGCGGTTTTGCCATCAAAGGGGAAACAAAGACCTTTCTTGATACCGAAGCCAAAGGCAACGTGACCAAGCCCTTCAACATGAGAGATCTGCTCCGGTCCGTGCGTCATGTTCTTGATGGGGCCTGAGCCGCGGTAGCAAGAAGCCCTCTTTGCAGCAATGGTCACTCCGTGCTTAGTGATAGTCTATTCTTTAGTAAGTCCGCCGAGCGTCTATTCCTATCCCTGACCTCGATTCTTAGGCGTAAAGCACCACTTGGGGCACGCCCAACATTCTTACAGAAAATATCGCTAAGGTATTATACGCATAATTGGGTTGAATGATTCCAGCGGATTACGGGGAAGAGTTTCCTTGAGTCGGATTATTCGTATAATACGCTACCGATAAATTCTGCGCGGATGTTGGTTGTACCCGCACTTACATGATCCGCCGTGATAGAAAGAGAGGGAACCGGAAGAGAAGTCTCGTCAAGGAGTGGAACTTGATCGTGCCGGAGGAGATACTGGAACGGCTACTTCTCTCTGATCTCGATCCTTTCACAGGTGAGAGAGGGTTTTGATGTCGAGAACTCCCGGTGTCCCTGGCGATTTTGACCTTCCCTGGATGGAGATCGAGTTCTGTGAAGGAATCTAATTACGTCCCGACGTAGCTGATAAGCGGTTTCTTCTGACATGTTTCCCACGCTGAAGGAATGATATTGACCGATCAATCCCTCCCCCTATATAGTGTGGGGGGGGGGGGTAATTCCGGCTAAAGTTGAACATAACCATGAAGAGCTTCTATTTCTTTGCGAATCGTTCTGTCTTTACGCACGCGGAGTTCACGGAATTCCTCAATGCCCATGAACCGTGCAGCGTCAAGGCGAGGGAGGCGCTTATCACGCGTCATGTCAAAGCCGGACACATTGTCCGGGTGAAGGTGGGTCTCTATATCTCTGTTCCCTACGGAAGCAACCCTGATACCTGTCCGGTTGATCCTTTTCTCGTGGCAGCCAAGATGTCCGATGATGCGGTACTTGCGTATCAGTCAGCCCTTGGATTTCACACGGGCTATCAGCCGGGGAATGGTCTGTACCCTTATCTGAGTGACCGAATGGTGCGACCTGTGATCTTCAGGGACGACCGGTTCCGACGCTACCGATTTCTCAAGGTTCTCAAGGACAAAGGGGAGGAACTCTTCAGCGTTGGTACGATTGAGAGGGCTGGAATCCGGATCAGGGTAACGGGTCTGGATAGGACGATAGTGGACCTATTGGACCGCCCCTCAATTGGTGGTGGACTAGAGGAGGTCTGGAGGTCCCTGGAGTCCCTTGAATCGTTGGACGTAGACAAGACGGTTTATTACGCGCTTCTATTGGAGAATTCCACGACCATAGCCAAGGTAGGATTCTATCTGGAACAACGGAAGAAGGAACTCGGGGTTGAGGACCATCATTTGGAACGTCTCAGGAAACACCGTCCTCGTCTCGTGCATTACATGAATCGAAATGGCAGGGGACGAAAAACAAAGCCCTCACGGTTCGTCAAAGAATGGAACCTGATGGTGCCGATTGATATTCTGGATCGGTTATCGTTGGGAACAAAGTAGTCAAAATCTCAGGTTCAGCGGTATTCGCTGAGGGGAGGCAAGCTTAGTGGAGACTTTGCCACTCGTTGGATTGATCAATAACATAGCTCTCCTTGTGGCTCTCGGAGTGCTGTACGAGACGGTTTCTCAGAATTGGCGACTGGACACGCTCCGAGTTCGCATCCTGTCCGGATTGATACTAGGATCCATCGGCGTCGCAGTGATGATGAACCCGTGGCGTTTCGGACCGGGGATTATCTTTGATGCTCGTTCCATTCTGCTGAGCGTCGGTGGGCTGTTCTTCGGTTGGTTACCTGCATTGATGGCGGTGATCATAACGAGCGCCTACCGTTTCATCCAGGGTGGAGCAGGAGCTTGGACGGGAGTGGCGGTCATAGTCACGTCCGGAGTTATAGGAGTAGTTTGGGGGAAGCTCCGGAACGATTCCATTGAGAAGATAACCTCAAAAGAGTTGCTGTTGCTCGGCATTGCGGTTCACACAGCCATGCTCCTGTGGATGCTGTCCCTCCCCTGGCCGCTCTCGCTGGAGGTGTTGAAGAAGATCAGTCTTCCCGTGATGTTGTTGTACCCTGTCGGCACAATCCTCTGGGGGAAGCTTCTCGCTGGTCGGATCTTGCGAACGAAATCCGAGGAAGAGATTGAGAAGTCCGAACAGAGGCTACAGACCGTGTTGCAGAAAATGCCTGTTATGATGAACGCGTTTGATGAGAACGGCAACATTCTCATCTGGAACCGCGAATGTGAGAAGGTAACGGGATTCTCAGCGAAAGAGATAGCAGGAAATCCAGACGCCATGAGCTTGCTGTATCCCGATCAATCTTATCGATTGAAGATGATGGCAGAGTGGAAGGACAGAGGTAACGACTATTATGATTGGGAATGGGACCTGTCTACTAAGGACGGTGAGAAGCGCACGGTCTCATGGTCAAATATTTCAGACCGGTTTCCGATAGCGGGATGGGCCTCTTGGGGGTTTGGGATAGATATTACCGACCACAAGCAGCTGGAAAAACAACTTGTTGAATCCCAGAAGATGGAAGCAGTCGGTACCCTGGCAGGCGGGATCGCCCACGACTTCAACAACCTCCTTCAGATAATCTCCGGTCACGCAGAGTTGCTGGAGATGGAACTTGCGCAAAAGGGCATGAGATATGAAGAGATGGATGCGATCCGTCATTCAGCTCATAAAGCCGCGGACCTGGTAAAACAGATTCTTACGTTCAGCAGAAGGCTGGAAGGCAAATTTGAACACATTAATATTAATAAAGAAATCGAGATGATAGAAAGGCTCCTCTATCGGACAATACCAAAGATGATCGACATAGAGCTAAGTCTTGAAAGAAGTCTGAAATCGATTCGGGCAGATTCTTCACAGATGGAGCAAATGCTCATCAACCTTGCCGTCAACGCCAAGGACGCGATGCCGGAGGGAGGCAAGCTGATCATTGAAACAGACAATGTGAACCTGGACGAACAGTATTGTCTAACCCATGCAGAATGCAAACCGGGTGAATATGTGCGCTTGCGGGTTGAGGATTCCGGGCACGGCATGGAGCCGTCCGTAATGGAACGCATTTTTGATCCGTTCTATACGACCAAAGAGGTCGGGGAGGGAACGGGTCTAGGGCTTTCCACCGTGTTCGGCATAGTCAAGATGCACGACGGCCATATCACTTGTGAAAGCGAGGTCGGGAAAGGAACGACCTTTGAAATCTACTTTCCCGCTGCCGAATCAGCCAAACCAGAGTTTGAGAAAGAACAGGATTCTCCGATAGTGGCGGGGGGCTCCGAAACTATCCTAGTCGTTGATGATGAACCGCTGATCAGGGAACTGGCTAAGAGGATCTTGGAGAAGGCTGGATATTCGGTCATGACGGCAGGCAGCGGGAAAGAGGCTGTGGAGACTTATTTTCAGGACCAATCGGCCATCGCTCTCGTCATACTCGACCTGATCATGCCGGAGATGGGCGGGAAGCAGTGCCTTGAGGAGCTGCTCGAGATCAACCCCCAGGTCAAGGCTCTTATCGCGAGCGGTTTTGCCATCAAAGGGGAAACAAAGACCTTTCTTGATACCGAAGCCAAAGGCAACGTGACCAAGCCCTTCAACATGAGAGATCTGCTCCGGTCCGTGCGTCATGTTCTTGATGGGGCCTGAGCCGCGGTAGCAAGAAGCCCCCATCGGGCATCCTATCCATATGCACCCTGATTTAGAGCGAGATGGCTATTCTCCCTTTGATGAACGGAAAGAAGCTTCTTGAGGGAAGCATGCCGACATTGCGTCTTCTGCGCCGATGGTTGGACCGAATAGAAAACGAATTTGCCGATTGAGTGGTGCTCCGGGACCGCTATGAATCCCGGTGTTCGGTTCGCACAGACGGCCCTCCAGTCCAAAAGCAGTTAGGCCTATGCTCATCCTTCCCCGGTATCCTCTTCCAAGATGGCCCAGTTGTGAGTTTCGGACATTCTTCTGTCGAGTTCAGATCGGTCTACTACTCCTGCGGCGACCAATTTCCTGAACAGACTGCGAAGACCTTTGGCAGAAATCTTGTACCGCTTTACCAGGTCGGAATCATCCATACCGGACCTGATGCACTTGAGCGCGTCTGACGCTGATATCTCCGGTTTCTGCGAATCATGCATGGGGTGAAATGCTTCACTGAGGTCTATCATGACTGTCCCGGGATCTGCAAATTCAAGTTGTGAAATTTCGGACTGCCTCAAATGGCCGGCCGCGACCAATTGATCCTGCAGGCTGTGGAGAGCCTTGGCGGACAGATTGAACTTCTTCATAAGTGTAGCGCTGTCCATTCCTGATCTTATGCGCTTCACGGCCTGTCTTGCAGAAATTCTAATCGCTTGTCGCCTCCTCAAATCAGGCCGAGCGCTTGGCATTGACGAAGGAGTCTTGTCTCGTTGGGCAATTGCCAGGCGCCGCCGCTCCAGGGCATTGGCAGCGTTTATCAGAATCTCGTTTCGCTCGAAAGGCTTGACGATGTAGCCGTATGCTCCGAGTTCCAGAGCAAGAATTCCCGTATCCCTGTCATCAACACCCGTAACCATGAGTACAGCAAGCTTAGGATATAGTGACCTGACAATGTTGAGGAGATCGATACCGGACATACCCGGCATCATAATGTCGGCAATGAGCAGATGGAACTCCTCCGCCTCAAGTAACCTCAGGGCCTCCTCGCCGCTGAGCGCGGTGGAACAGTCATAGCCGTCACAACTCAAATATCGACAAAGCAGCAGACCTATGTCCGGTTCGTCATCCGCGACAAGCACCCTGATATTGGCGCCTTTCATTACGATCCCTCCTTTCGCCTTTGAAACTTGCCATACGCTCATTCTCGGGTTTCCATGCTTGATTTGGCTGAAAGTAATTGTCGTCCACCAGAAGGTACTGTCCGATGAACTTGACGGGCCGCAGCCAATCGCTGGTTGCGCCCTTTTTTCCGATCTGTTTCTCTCAGCTCCGGCTAACTGGCTAGACCCACCTCTTGCATGAGCCATGAACCGGTTTCCTCGTGACGCGGTGTGTCCCTGTATTCATGCCGGATCGCCCGTATCTGTGGAAGCAGAGTCAGAAAGTGCTCGAAGATTTCGGGATCATAGCGCCCTTTCGTGTTCTCGCTGATCATAATGGAAACGGCCTGATCTTCCGAGTACGCGGGGCGGTAGACCCGGTCGTGTACCAGGGCATCATATACATCCACAATGGCCACTATTCGAGCAGCTTTCGGAATAGCCTCGCCTGTCAGCCCATGAGGATACCCTGCGCCATCCCATGCCTCGTGGTGTGACAACGCAATGTCCTCTGCCATATGCAGCAGCGGCACATCCGTGCCGTGTAGTATTTGTGCTCCGATCCGGCAATGCTCTTTCATCACCCGGAATTCTCCCCGAGATAGTGTTCCAGGCTTGAGCAGTATATTGTCCGGAATTCCAATCTTTCCCACATCGTGCATGGGTGCGGCCAACCGGATATTGTTCACTGCCTCCGGGTCCCATCCCAGGTCGCGTGCCAGCACGGAAGCATATAGCCCCAGCCGCCTGGCGTGAGATCCTGTCTCGTCGTCTCGATAGCCCATGGCCGAAGTCAGCCGGAGGAGCATCTCTTCCTCTCTCTCCCGCACCTCGCGGGTTCTCTCCTGAACTCTTTTCTCCAAAATCTCTTCATGCTTCCGGCTGATCAGTGTGAGTCGCCGGCGTTCCAGGGCATTGGCAACACCGATCAACGCGTCATTTAGTTGAAAAGGTTTGATCAGATAGCCGTAGGCACCCAGCTCCAACGCCTCAATGCCTGTTGTTCTGTCGTTGATTCCTGTCACCAGGAGAACAGCCACGTCAAGGAACCGGTTTCTTATAACTTTGAGTAGATCAAGTCCCGATATTCCCGGCATCATTATGTCGCTTACGACCAGATGGAATTCGCTACCCTCCAATAGTTCAATAGCGCTCTCTCCATTTGTAGATGTAGAGCAACAATAGCCCTCTCGGGTGAGGATGCGGGACAGCAAGTCTCGTATAACCGGTTCGTCGTCCACAATGAGTATCTTTGCAGTATTGTTTTGAGTCATAATCGGCCTCCTGACACACTTTCCTGCGGACACGTCGTTCCCTAATCAACCGGGTATGTCCTGTATGATCCAATTACAGGCAGAACTTCCCTAAGCCACGAGCCTTCTTGCAGCCGGGTTGTTGTTCACCCGGGAAGGTCTTCGCTCCGTTACTATCGTGCAATTCCGCCCGGACTCCTTCGCTGTATACAATGCCGCGTCGGCATCGCGGATTACGGAATCCGGATCGCACCGGTCTTTTCCATCAACCCAAGTCACTCCCAGACTCAAGGTTACACGGATTGGGTCCCGGTCGGTTTGGACCTCTTGCTCACTGATTGAAAGACGGAGCCTCTCGGCAAAGCTTGTGGCTTCCACCTTGCCACAACCTGGAAGCACAACAAGCATTTCCTCTCCTCCGTAACGGGCAGCCAGGTCGTACGTTCGGACACAGGATCTGATCCGCTCCGCTATCTCCTTTAGAACAGCGTCCCCGGCAACATGGCCGAGGGTGTCGTTGATCCGTTTGAAATGATCCAGGTCGGCCATGATAACGGCCAACGGCCTGCCTTCACGCTCGGACCGGGCCAGTTCAGTATTCAACCGTTTGAGCGCTGCGCCCCGGTTTAGAAGGCCGGTCAGTGAATCGTGGTCCGCTCGATGACGGAGGGCTTGTTGAGCTATCGTGAGCTCAGAGATAACGCTGTGCAGTTCCGCCTGGACCCGTTGTCGTTTGGTCATCTCTGCAACAAGTTCCTTGTTCGCCTTGTCCAGCTCTGCGCTCTTTGTCTTCTCTTCCTGATAGATCCGGGTCAGATCCTCAGCGTATCGCATGGCCTGCTCGGTCGTGAGGGCCTGTTCCTTCAGTACCCGTGTATCGAACACTTGGGCCCTTTCTCTTGTCGGTTTGCTCGCAAGCAATCCTTTGCCCACAAGCTGTTGCAGTCCTTGCTCGACGACCTGGTTAATCCATCCCGCTGCACGTTGTAATCGGAATGTGTAGCCATGAAATCCTATTCGGCCATCGTAAAGCTCGAGCGCTCCGTGGAGGCATTGCTCGGTGGGTTCAGTTTGATTCTTCATGGCACGTTCCTCTTTTCCTTGACAGCAAGTCGCGAATTTCGCCAAGACTCGGCAAATTCACCGCCTGCTCTATTCTGTTGCTCCATGGCCACGACCATCTCGTCTCTTCTCTTGCTCAGAAGGTTGACGACCTGGACAAACTCGATGAGCATCGTTTCGGATTCCGACTGTATATTGTCCCCTGCATTTGGCTGGTTTTGAGGCCGACTCACAACGGGTGGAATATCCATCGAACTTCTCCGGACCTGACGTTCAGGGCGGGTCGGAGAGTGGTTCTTACTCGCTACCTCTACCCGAACAGGATCTCGGAAGGCTACGGAGCGCACGAAGCCCGTAATGCTGCACGAATAGACCGCCGCGGGCAACAAAATGAAAACAAATAGCGTGAGCGCCACAGCACCCTGCTTCAAAAGGACTTCGGTTTGGACTTCATTCCTAATGGCTTGCCCTTGTCCCGGCCTCAAACGGGTCCAGAGGATATAGATGAGTCCACCTGCCAAGCCGCCTACAAGGTCCACTGCGAAATCGGAGACCTCGACTCCCCGATCCGCCACAAAGTACTGGTGGAATTCGTCGAAGACCCCGTAACCAGCGCACAACAACACCGTGAGCAACACCACCATTGTGGTTCGGAACCCCATTTCCGATAGATACCGAGCGACAAATAACCCGAGGAAAAGGAACAGGCCCAGATGTCCCAGCATCTCTTTTGCCAGGGGGGAAATCCACGGGAGCATCTTGGGAACCTGGCCGAATTGGGAGATCAGGAATATCGTGACAACGCTCAGAGCTACTGGAATCCAGAGTCGTGAATAGTTCATTTGCTCGGCTCCTCGATTGGGTGTTCGCATCTGAGTTCCTTCAGCCTCGTGCATCATGCCTTATCAGCCTCATGATCACTTGCGAGCTACGGGGCCGTGTCGAAGAGGTTCTGCTGTAGATCCCTGTGCTCTAGCCGATTCCAGAAGTTGTCCGGCAATATCAGGGTGCAGGGTACGAATCTGATTCCATATTCCCATAGCCTGCTTGAGCAATCGCTGCGCTTCGGCACGTTGGTTTCCATTCCGGCCCAAGGTCGTTGGCCCACGCGTCATTCCATCAGCTCGACTCGCGATTGATTGAATGATTCTTTGAACATTTTGGAGATTTGGTTGCCCGCGATGCAAACGGGTATGTGGCCCCTGAATTCGATCGAGTCGCCCAACCGCCTGCGTGCGCAAATCTCTAACCGAATTTGTCTGGACTACCCTTGGGTCGGCGACTGCGTGGCCGTATGAACGCTTCACGAAGACAACACCACCCGTTCGCCAATTCGATCTCGCTGGGTCTCCCTGGAATCCCGTATTTCTCACGGATGCAAGGGCCTTCTTTGCCTTGGCATCAGGAACGGCTCCTTTGGCAAGGAGTAGTCCGACAACTTGCTTATGGCCCTTCAAGGCTGCCAGGGACAACGCGGTTATGCCTCGCTTGCCTTTGGCATTTGGATCCGCGCCCTTGGCGAGGAGTAGCCGTGCCACTTCCTCTTTGCCCCTGTACGCGGCCTCCATTAGAATAGTCAAACCTCTTCTGTCCTTGATATCGATTCCGGCGCCTGCGGCCATGAGCGTTTCCATTATGTCCGTGTAGGAGGTCAACAAAGCGTGACGGAGTGCGGTCCAGCCGCTTTTGTCCTGGAGGTTGGGGTCCGCGCCGTTGGCCAGCAAGAGCTTTACCGCTTCGTGCTCGTCTCGTACGGTAGCCCAAATCAGGGCGGTCCAGCCGCTCCCGTCATCGGCCCAATTGACACCAGCGCCCCTAGCCAGCAGTGCCTTCATCTTGTTGAGATCCCCATTGAAAGTGGCAGTTCTGAGCTTCTCATTGATTGTTGGCTGGTAAGCGCTCAACTCAAGAGGGAACCTAGATCGTGTTTCAGCCGCGCAAGTTGTGGTAGCAATTCCAAGGGCTACGACGACCGCCAGAATCATTGCTGACAGTCTAATTATTGTTTTCATTTTGACCTCCTGTCTCCGCGACTATTTCCAGCGTTCACCTCCTATTAAGCAATGAGCGTGCCAATTCGACCGATCCTGGAGCGAATGCCGGCATTTGCTCGACAAATCAACCTATTGCAGTTGTCCAGAGGGTCGGTGTTCGCAGAGTGCCCGGAGGAATTTGATGATGAAAGTGGCTGGAAAGCCGCCACGAAATTGCAGTATCAGTAAAAGAGGCGAAACAACGGCGGGTTAGCCGTGGCCGGGTTCCGGCCATCAAGTGGAGGGATTATGGCCTTGCAGGCAGTGTCAATGAAGACCTGTTATTTGCGGATGCCGAGGTGCTGGATATGATGCTTTAGAGACCCGCGAGAAATGCCAAGTAGTTTAGCAGCTTCCTTGATACTTCCCTGAGATTGATCGAGGGCTTGTGCAACCAGGGAACGCTTCACGTTCTGTAAGATTTCGTTCAGGGTCCGACCTTCAAAGGAACCTGTGGAATACAACTCCTTGTTGCCTTGATCAATCCCCATGTGAGACAAATCAATTGTGCCTCCCCTGGACAGGATCAAAGCTCTTTCCAGGGAGTTGCGGAGTTGTCTTACGTTGCCGGGCCAGTCCACAGTCTTGAGGGCCTCCAGAACATCGTTGTCGAAGATCGGAGGTGACAAGAGGCGCATCTCTTCCTGCAACTCGGCCACAATTTCCTGGACCAGTATTGGAATGTCTTCTCTCCGATCCCTAAGAGGAGGAACAGTTATGGAAAGCACGTTGAGCCGGTAGAAGAGGTCCTGCCTGAATCGGCCTTGCTTGGCTTCTTCTTCGAGGTCTTTGTTGGTTGCAGTAATGAGTCGGGCATTGACTGCAATGGGCTTTTCGCCTCCGACCCTTGTAAAAGACTTGGTATCCAGAAACGTCAAGAGCTTGGCCTGGAGGGTAGGGCTCAATTCGCCGATCTCATTAAGGAAGAGGGTTCCTGCCTCCGCCAGTTCCAGCAAGCCTCGCTTGCGTGATCCCGCGCCTGTGAACGCCCCGGTTTCATGGCCGAACAGTTCTGATTCCGCTATATCGGGCGCTACGGAAGCACAATTTATCGAAAAGAAGGGGCCATCCGAACGATCGGAGTTATCGTGGACAAATCGAGCCATGTAGTCCTTGCCACTGCCGCTTTCCCCCAAGAGCAGAACAATCGTGTCCTGCTCAGCGACAAGCCGGGCCTTTTCCAGAACATCCCTTATGGCCTCAGAAGGATATTCGCTGACAAAGGGTGCCTGGATCGGCTCAAGCCTCTTGCGATCAGTGATGTCACGCGCGATTCCACACAGTCCTATAACCTCCCCGGATGCGTCTCGCAATGGCACCTTGTTCTCCAGAAAGGTCCTTGGAACCCCGTTAACGAGCCGGGCACGCTCCTCTTCGATTGACTCGCCCTGAAGGACCCGGCTGTCAGTCTCGCGGAGCCTTCGGCCTATTTCCTTGCCAAAGAGTTCGTGGTCGGTCTTGCCGATCATCTCGGAGTTTCGAAGCTGGAAGAGAATCTCCATAGCGGGATTCACGTGCCTATAGCGCAAAGAGGAGTCCTTAACGTATATACAGTCCTGCGCTGTCTCAAAAATGGCCCGAAAACGTTCCTCGCTTTCCCGTAGGGCCTTCTCTGTCTTTTTTCGCTGGGCCACCTCGAGTCTCAGTTTTTCGTTTGACGCCTCCAGCGCTTTTCTCTTGTTCTTTTCCTCTTCATAAACCTGCGCGAGGTCTTCGGCATACTTGAGAGACTGTTTGACCAACAGCACTTGTTCTTGGAATTGATCGCTGTCTGACTTGTTATTGTCGGTCATGAGGGTTTCCTGAGCAACATCAATTACCCGAGAAGGTCGTCCACTTTTCTCATCAGTTCCAACGGACTGAAAGGTTTGACAAAATAGTCGTCCGCGCCGGCCTGAATTCCTTTTTCAATGTCCGTTTTTTGGCCTTTTGCTGTGAGCAGGATTACGATGCAGTCTGAGGTCTGAGGATCATTCTTCAACATTCGGGTAGCCTCCAATCCGTCGAATGCTCCAGGCATCATAATGTCCATCATGATCAAGTCGGGTTTTTCTTGCCTCGCAATTGCGACGGCTTCTTCCGCGTTTTCCGCTTTGAGGATTTCGCAATCGTCCCTGCCAAGAGACCTCTCAACTAGATCTCGTATGACGGCCGCATCATCTACTATGAGTATTTTCTTCATCCGCTCCGTCTCCTCCATCAGAATCCGGAATATCGATCGGAAGTGTGAACTTCACCTTCGTGCCTTTCCCATATTCGCTTTCAACCCATACCTTCCCCCCGTGAGCTTCGACGACGTTCTTAGCGACAGTCATTCCCAGTCCGGTACCCGGCACGGCCGTATGGGAAGCGTCGGCACGGTAAAATTCGTCGAAAACTCTTTCCGATTGGTCAGGAGTCATTCCAATACCTTGATCCTTAACCGAAAACAGGTAATGGTCTTCACAGCGTTCGGCCCTGACACTGATTACTCCGCCTTCAGGCGAATAGGCTACTGCATTGTCCAGGACATTGTCAAACAACTTCCTAATCTTCCACTTGTCGACCATCAACTCTATGGGATCTTCAGGCAGCGCTGTTTCAAATCGGTGAGACCCAGACCTATCTTCGTGAAATGAAATCAGTTCCATGAGTGTCTCAGTAATGTTGCAACGAGCAACGCCGGCCGGCAATCCTACACCGGACTCTATACGCGATATATCCAGCAGATCATCTACAATGTTATTCAAATTCTCAGCCTGTTCCTTGATGTGGGCCAAACACTCCTTTTGTTCATCCGGCGGAATATCGTCCCGTATCAATAGCAGCTCAGAATAACCACGTATCGCGGTGAGGGGAGTCCTGAATTCATGAGCAGCGGTGGTGATAAAATCGGTCTTCATCTGCTCAAGTCGCTTGCGCTCGGTTATGTCGCGGGAAATACCCAGAATTCCCATGGGGTTGCCGTCCGAGTCGTGGATATAGGTGGCTGTGACCTCCAACCAACGAGTAGATCCGTCTTTATGGTATTGTTCCATCTCGTCACGTACGGTAGTACTCACATCTTTGGGCTCCTCTCCTGCCAGCCCGAGTTCCTGCGCGTAGATCCGGGCAATTCGGCTACGAGATGCCTCGGTGAGCGTATCAAACGGGTTCAAAGACATGATCTCTTCAACTGTGTAGCCGAGAACTGATGTGACCGACGGACTCACATAGGTATACCTGAGGCCCAGGTCTATCGTCCAGATAATGTCTTGGGCTGTCTCGACGAGTGTGCGGTACACCCTTTCGCTATTGTTCAGCGCGGTCTCTGCTTGCTGTCGTTTGGCGCCTTCGGCCGCAAGCCGCTCGCTCGCGTCTTCCAACTTGGCCTTTTCTGTAAGCAAAGAATCGATCAAGTCATCCTTCTCAAATCGTAGTGCAAGGGATGCTGCGTTGACCGCGTGAATTCTTCTATTGGTACTGAGGATGACAGCGGCCAGCCCGATCACTGCGAGTCCTACACCGGTGTGCAAGAGGTTGCCTTCATAGATGTGACGCCCGGCCAGTGGGAGGAGCATTCCAAGGATGGCCACCGAGGAGGCCAGGACGCTCGGAGCGTATACCACTATCATCGCGCAGCTCAAACCTACGACAAAGAGGGCTAGGAGATATTGGTGAGGCAGCGAGGCTGTAGGAAACAGGAAGACAGGAACCATACCCCAAGCGAGTCCGGCGACTGCCGTGAGCAAATCCGCATATCTGCCCCAGGCAATTACTGCATCTCCTGTCGGGGCAGTCCCACGGAATGCCGCTATAAGCCCAAGCCGGAACCCCTGAATTGCAGTATAACTCCCTAGCCAGGCAATCAGACGGATGTGGGACATCTGCTCCCAAAGAATCACGACCAACAATATGGCAAGGAACAATGACCCCAGGTGTCCTGAAGGGGTCTGACCATAGAGCTGCTCCACCTCTGCTACACGGAGTCGGCGGTTACCGGGTACAGAGTCTGTGTTTCCTATTGAACGAGTTGGCATCAGCCATCTCCTTCACTTTCTTACTCTTGTGAGTAAAGCAATATCATAGGAATCCCTACCACAACTACCTCTGCGCTCATTCGTCCAATAGCTCGCGTACAGCCTTCAAAACTTGCTCCCGCTCCAGAGGCTTCGGCAATGCTTTTTGGGCCCCGAAGATTCTGGCCCCTTCCAAGGAGACATCGGCGCCCACAAAGGATGGATCGCCTCCGGAGATCGCTATGATTTTCACATCGGGAGAAAGGACTCTCAGGTCCGCTATGACATCCAAACCCAGCTTGTTCGGCATATGGATGTCTGTAATGACAAGATCGGTCGGGTTTTCTCGGAAGAGTTTCACCCCGACCTCTCCGTCGGGAGCTTCGATCACCTCGTATCCCTCCCGTTCCAACATCTTTGTGAGCAACGCTCGTATCTCAGGCTCGTCATCTATGATCAGAATTCTCGCCATAGTACAACTCTCCCAGTCGAACGGTCCGTTCAACACGTTTCATTTTTCATCCAGGACTCTTCGAATTGCCTTAAGCATTGCATTCTTCGTGAACGGCTTGCCAATGAATCCCTTGGCTCCGGCTTGAATTAAATCCTCAGTCCTTCCTTTCGCAGAATAGCCGCTCGCGATGAGGACTTTTGCTCCCGGATCAATTTTCAAGAATTCTTCAAGGCAGCGATCACCTCCCATCTCCGGCATAATCAGGTCCAATATGACAAGAGACACCTCGGGCTTTTTCTTACGGTAGACTTCCAAAGCCTCCAGTCCGTTTCCCGCAGTCAGCACTTTGTAACCAACCTTTGAGAGAATCCTTTCCCCCAGATCCCTTATCAACTCTTCATCGTCTACCAACAGAATGGTTTCGGTTCCAAAGGCGTGCAGTTCTTGAGTTGTTCCACCGTCCAATTCCTCTTCAGCCTCTATCACAGAGAGGTAGATTTTGAACTCCGTTCCTACGCCAGGCTCGCTGTAGCACGTGATATGACCGCCGTGGCTTTTCACCACGCCGAAAACCATAGCAAGACCCAGCCCAGTCCCCTGTCCGGGCTTCTTTGTTGTGTAGAATGGTTCGAAGATACGATCCACGACATCCCGTTCCATGCCGTGCCCCGTATCTGAAACCGACAGCAGGACATGCCGACCTGGTTTCGCTTCCAGATGCTCGTTACAGTATTCCTCATCCAGACTTACGTTTCTGGTTTCTAGAGTCATCTTCCCACCCCCCGGCATGGCGTCTTTCGCATTGACTGCCAGATTCAGCAGTATCTGCTCCATCTGGGTCGAATCTGCATTGACTCTCTCCAGGTCATCCGCCAGGCTTAGTTTGATCTCGATCATTTTCGGGATCGTTCGTGTCAACAGCTTTCGCACACGCCTGAGTTCATGGTTCAGGTTGACCGGGCAGGGCTCTATCTCCGCTTTTCTGCTGAAGGCGAGCAAGCCTTGTACCAAGTCGGCCCCATTCTTGGCTGCCGTGTATATTTTTTGGAGGTCTTCATATTCCGGGTCGTCCTCTTTTTTGTCGGCAAGGAGCAACTCGGAGAAGCCCTGGATAATGGTCAGAAGGTTGTTGAAATCATGAGCAACCCCACCGGCCAGAGTTCCGAGGGATTCCATTTTCTGTGCCTGACGAAACTGTTCCTCAAGTCGTCTGTGCTCCGTGATGTCCCGGATGACCCCCTGGTATCCAAGAATTGTTCCATCTTCCGCCCGCCGGACCGCTTCGCTCCCCACACATTGAAGCTCCCCTCCATCTTTGCGACGGAATGTGAATTCATAGTCGTGGACCGCGCCATGTCGCTCAATCTCCTGTTGAAACCGTAGCCGGTCAGCAGGGTCAGCGTACAACTCGCGGATATCCATCTCCATCATCTCTTTCCTGGTGTACCCAAAGAGATCCTCCCCGGCCTTGTTTATGTCAACAAGCCTGCCGTCCATCGTGGATACTATTATTGCATCTTTGGAGTCCTCGAAGAGGCTTCGGTATCTGATTTCGCTCTCCCGTAGCGCCGCTTCCGCACGCTTGCGCTCGGAAATATCCCTCACTACACTCGCTATCCCCATAGGGTCGCCCGTTGGATTTCTCAGTAAGGACACCGTGTGTTCAGTTGGAAAAACTTCTCCATTTTTCCTTTTCAACTCGAAGTCGAATGCTGCCGTTTCTTCCAGATCAAAGGCCTCTGAGATTCGTCTTCCAAACTCCAGGTAGTGTTCATGATCCACATGAAAAAGCCCTGTTGATTTGCCGACCACCTCCTCCCTGGTGTAGCCGAACATTCTCTCCGTAGCAGGGTTAACGTCTCTTAGAACTCTGTCCGGAGTTATTACAAGAAGCGCCTCGTCAGTGGAGTCGAACATACTTCGCATCCAAAGCTCGGACTCTTGTCGCTCCTGTTCCGCCGTCCTTTTCTCTGTGATGTCGAGAGAATATTCCGTGATTTGTGCGACATTCCCTTCGCCATCAAGAAGGGGATAGCCGTGAACTTCAATATTTCTGGGGTTGCCGTCGTTGTCGTGATGAAGATGCTCCAGCATCACAGGCTTCCTGGTTCTTTTCACTTCTCTAATAAGGCATGGACGTTCCGCGGTATTGCATGGTTCACTCAGACCGTGAAGAGCGGCGTAACAGGTCGCCTCCGCTGACGAGGAGATCACCCCGGTCGCTGAATTTGCCATGATAAGCGTGTAAGTGTTTGCGTCAATAACGCAGAATGGATGAGTCAACGATTCCAAGACCGTGTCAAGAAATTCATTCTGCCGCTGAATTCTTTCCTCCGCCCGCTTTCGATCGGTGATATCAACATTATACCCTTGAAAGTGGGAAAATTGACCGTGACCATCAAAGATGGGAACCGCGTGACACCAAAAGTATCTATATTCTCCCAAAACGTTTCTCAGTCGGAAATAATTGTCATGTTCACTCTTACTATCCCACGCCTTTCGCCAGATTTCGACGGCCTCCTCCAAATCATCGGGGTGAACCACTTCAGTCCATCTTTCAATAGTAAGAGGTGAGGTTGGATCCTGCCCGGTGTACCGATACCATTCTTCGTTGAGGTAAAAATACCTTTCTCCATCAAAAGCCCAAATGTGTACTGTTGCACTGTCAAGAATATGACTTATTTGTTCTTCACGCTTCCCCAGAGCCTCCTCCGCGCCTTTGCGGTCGGCGACTTCCTGCTTCAATTCCTCGTTCAAGCGCTGAATTCTCACAAAAATGGGGCCGATTGCGGCAATTCCAATAACCACGAGAAGTGAAGTAACCAAAGCCACCAATTCATCAGGCAGGTGCAGCGACACATAGGGATCCTCCGACAAAAGCCCGTAAAAGACCATGCTCCGGCGGACAGCCATCAGAGCGATTGCCACGGAAATAAATATCCAAGCAAACTGCCTTCCTGTGATCCGAATCAGCCGCCACGCTAGAACCGCGGCATAGAATTGCAAAAGAATAGAGCTTCCCAAGACAAGGAAGATTGTCATGGACACCGTTCCTTTCCGCACAGATTGTTGCCCTGGCCGCTGTAACCGGTCACCAGGATAAAAGGAAGTTCTAAAACACTTCTATT